>NZ_JBBYAF010000022.1:0-68265 GCF_038405515.1 Rossellomorea oryzaecorticis
TCCAAAAAGGCAAAGAGCGCCTTTGTGGCTGCCCTGTCTTATGCTTGTCGCCTCTGAGCAAGCCGCCTCCGCTTTTCGGTCTTGTCCAGCTCCGGGGCTTAGAGGCACATGTCATAAGCCAAACCAACCAAGAAGGCATAGAACGCCTTCATGGCCGGTTCGTCTTATGCCACCCGCCTCTGAGCAAAGCCCCTCCGCTTTTCTACTTGTAACTCATTTGTAACTCTTTTTTCCTACTATATGGTCAAAGCTATTGTCGCTTTAGTTCATTAACAAGGGGGATAAAAGATGAAGAAATCGATGAAGTGGTCTGCTTTAATGATTCTGCTGTCATGCATGTTGGTCGTATCAACAGCCTGTAATTCTGAATCAAGTGGAGGATCTGGCGATGGGTCATCGGAGAAAGAAACTGTAAAGGTTGGAGTTCTGGCTTCCTTGACGGGGGCATTGGAGTCGTATGGCAAGCAAACGCAAAGAGGCTTTGAACTTGGGTTGGAATATGCGACAGATGGAACGATGGAAGTGGCAGGAAAGAAGATTGAAGTGGTCTTTGAAGATACTGAAACGAAACCGGAAGTCGCAGTGCAAAAAGCTACTAAATTGTTGGAAGAAGATGAAGTGGATTTCCTGGTCGGGTCGTCAAGCTCCGGGGATACACTGGCGGTACTCCCGCTTGCAGAAGAATATGAAAAGATCATGCTTGTCGAACCTGCAGTTGCTGATAGTATCACAGGTTCTGAGTTTAATCCATATATATTCAGAACAGCCCGCAACTCTTCACAAGATGCTGTAGCAGGAGCAGCTGCCATTGCAAAAGATGGAGTGAAGATTGCCACCTTTGCACCTGACTACTCATTTGGACGCGACGGGGTGGCTGCTTTTAAAACCGCAGCGGAAGAACTTGGTGCAGAAATTGTCCATGAAGAGTATGCAGATCCTGCAGCGACGGATTTTACCTCTAATATTCAAAAAGTGATAGAAGCGAAGCCCGACTATTTATTTGTCATTTGGGCAGGTGCCAATTCACCCTGGAATCAAATCGCTGATATGAAGCTGCAGGAGAAGGGAATAAAAATCTCTACCGGAGCACCGGATATTGCAGCACTGTCGGCAATGGAACCGCTTGTGGGAATGGAAGGGTTCTCTGTTTATTATCATGAGCTTCCAGATAACGAAATCAATGACTGGTTAGTCGAAGAACATAAAAAGAAATATGACGGAGAGGTTCCGGATTTGTTTACACCAGGCGGGATGAGTGCTGCAATCTCAATTGTGGAAGCAATCAAGAAGGCTGAAGGGGATTTAGATCCAGATAAGCTAATCGAAACGATGGAAGGGATGAGTTTTGAAACGCCTAAAGGGAAAATGACGTTCCGTGAAGAGGATCATCAAGCACTGCAAACTCTTTATGCCATCAGGCTCGAGAAGAAAGAAGGCGTACCATATCCAGTGCCTGTATTGATAAGAGAACTTTCTCCAGAAGAAACAGCTCCACCAATCATGAATTAAGATAGCCAGGGTTGACCGGCTTGTCCTTCGCTCTCCATTAGTAGAAGGCTGGGGTACGGTCAGCCTATTTCATAACAAAATGAGGTGATTGAAGTGAACATATTAGAAACGAAAGATCTAACGATTAAGTTTGGCGGTCACACAGCGGTGGATAACGTCTCCTTTTCTGTTCCCGAAAAGAAATTCAAATCAATCATCGGACCAAATGGGGCAGGGAAGACGACTCTCTTTAATTTATTAAGCGGACAATTGAAACCTACAAGCGGGGATGTCTTCCTTAAAGGAAAAAAAGTGACGAAGCTTTCTCCTACAAAAAGGGCGCGCCTCGGGATAGGCCGTTCTTTTCAAATAACCAATGTGTTTCCCAATCTGACAGTCTTGGAGAATGTGAGACTTGCAGTGCAATCGAAACGGGGAATCCGCTATATCATGCATCGTGATAAGAATGGATTTGGAGATATCATGGATGAAGCCCATCGATTACTGGGACTGGTGATGCTGACGAAAAAAGCTGACTTTCTTGCCGTTAATTTGGCGCATGGGGAGAAGAGGAAGCTGGAGATTGCCATGCTGCTTGCACTGGATACAGAAATCCTGCTGCTTGATGAACCGACGGCGGGGATGTCTTTGGAAGAAGTGCCGGCGATTCTTGACGTGATTCGAAATATCAAAGAACAAGGAAGCAAGACGATCGTTCTGATCGAACACAAGATGGATATGATCATGGATCTGTCCGATTCAATCATGGTGTTATTCAATGGACGATTACTGGCCGATGATCATCCGAAAGAAATCATGAAGAATGAACAAGTGCAATCGGCTTACTTGGGGGGACTTTACGATGAGCACACTGCTTAAGGTGGAAAACATCGAAACATATATCGGACAATATCATATACTTCAGGGGGTCTCCTTTGAAGTGAAAAAGGGTGAGGTCACCGTCCTTCTGGGCAGGAATGGCGCAGGGAAAACCACAAGTCTGAGGACCGTCATGGGTCTTACACCTCCTTCATCTGGAAAGATCATTTACAAAGGGGAAGAAATCCAAGGGCTGCCGACCTTTAAAACAGCAAGTAAAGGGATCGGGTATGTTCCGGAAGATCAAGGGATATTCGGAGACCTGACCGTCGAGGAAAATATGAAAGTAGCCATGAAAAAACAGGATGGTGAAACGAAGGACCGGATGAATTGGGTCATTGATTTGTTTCCTGATTTAAAAAAGTTTTGGAAGAAAGCAGGGGGCAATCTGAGCGGGGGACAAAAGCAAATGCTTTCGATTGCAAGAGCATATCTGAATAATAATGATTTGATCCTGATTGATGAACCTAGTAAAGGACTTGCTCCGATTGTAGTGGAAAAGGTGATGCAGTCAATCGTTGAAATGAAAGAAAGGACGACGATTCTGCTGGTCGAGCAAAATTTCATCATGGCGAGCAAAATAGGGGACCGCTTCTACATTATCGATGATGGGACATCGGTTCATGACGGGAAAATGGAAATGCTTGTGAAAGATGACGAAATGAAAAAGAAATATCTCGGGATTGCATAAGGGAGGGTATCAAATGGACCTCATCATCAATTTAGCGTTAAACGGTTTGGCGACAGGGATGCTGATATTCCTGTTAGCGGCGGGTTTAACGTTGATCTTTGGATTAATGGATGTGTTGAATTTCGCCCACGGCGGTTTATTTGCATGGGGAGCCTACAGCGGGGTGTGGGTCTATGCGTTGACAGAAAGCTTTGTGCTTGGGATTATGGGAGCCCTGCTGACTGGATTGATACTCGGGATGATTACTGAAAAGTTCATCATTCAGCCGGTTTATGGAAACCATGTGCAGCAGATTCTGATCACCTTGGGATTTATGCTTGTTCTATCAGAACTGTTGAAGGTTGTATGGGGGCCTAATCAATTATCGACGTCCGCCCCGGATTACCTTGCGGGAAGCTGGGTGATCGGAGAAGTCATTATCATCAAATACAGGGTGTTCATCATTGCGGTGGGCTTTCTGGTCTTTGGAATCGTGCAGCTCGTATTGAACAAGACGAGAGTCGGATTGGTCGTTCGTGCAGGAGTCATGAACAAAGAAATGGTAGAAGCCTTTGGGATAAATATCAAAAAAGTATTCATGTATGTATTTATGGTCGGCTCAGCCCTGGCAGCGCTCGGGGGGATTTTGCTGGCTCCTTATTCAGGAGTCATTTACGCAGAAATGGGGATGGAGTTTGCGATCCTGGCCTTCATCGTGGTGGTGATCGGAGGGATGGGAAGCTTTCCTGGATCCCTGTTTGCGGCCATTTTGGTAGGATTGACCGGGTCTTTTATGACGTATTATGTTCCGGAGCTGTCACTGGCTGTCAATATGATACTGATGGCACTCGTGCTCGTTTTCAGACCACAGGGGTTATTTACAGTAAAGGGGTGAGACGATGAAAATCCTGCACAACCGTTCAACTTTGTTTTTGGGAGCCGCACTTCTGATACTGGTGCTTTTTCCTTTGTTTAATGATTCAAGAAGCATGATGATTTTATTGACACAAGTATTCATATTCGGGGTATTTGCGATGAGCTACGACCTACTGCTTGGTTACACGGGAATCGTATCGTTCGGCCATGCGATGTTTTTCGGTATAGGTGCTTATTCTACGGGCATATTTTTAGACAGGATGGAACCGAACATGTTTTGGTTCTTAGTTTCTCTCCTTGCAGGTTTCGTGATTGCAGGGATTGTAAGTTATATAGTGGGACTTTTAACGCTGAGGCTCAAAAGTCACTTTTACGCCATGTTGACGCTCGCGTTTGCCGGATTGTTCCTTGTTGTGGCCGAAAAGTGGCGAACGCTGACTTTTGGTAATGATGGTTTTACATTTCGTACACCTGAACTCATGAAGGATCGAATGACCTTTTACTTTATCTGTCTGGGAGTCATGGCACTGGTATTTATCATACTTAGAAGATTTACACATTCACCTGCAGGCTCTGTCCTTCAAGCCATCAGGGAAAATGAACAAAGAGCCGAATCCCTCGGGTTTCAGGTGCTTCATTATAAAATTATCGCGAGTGTCATAGCAGGGGTTTTAGCCAGTTTGGCAGGATCGCTTTATGCTGTTTCCTTACGTTTTGTCAACACGAGCGTCTTTACGATGGATGTCACCCTTGATGCCCTGCTTATGACAATCATCGGTGGAGTCGGAACTCTGATCGGGCCGATCATAGGGGCAGGATTGATTGAGTTTGCTCACCACTGGCTGACGGAGCTTGCGGGGACATACCCGATTTTTGAAAGATGGATCATTTTCTTTGGTATCCTCTACATTCTTGTTGTCATGTTCTTCCCTGCGGGTATAGTCGGTTCACTCCGTAAGCTGGGACAAAAAAAGAAAGCAGTGAAGAAGCAAAACCCACAACAGAAGAAAATAGCGGGTTAAGGAGGGGAACACCATGACGGTGGGAATTCTGAGTACAGGAATCTATTTACCGGATACGGTAATGACGGGATTCGAAATTGCAGAGAAAGCAGGACTTCCGGCAGAAGTTGTCGAAAATAAAATGGGAATAAGAAAGAAAACGGTTCCAGGATCTGAGGACCATACATGTGCCATGGGTATCAAAGCGGCAAAATCCGCCATCGAGAAATCGGGAATCGACCCGAAGGAGATAGATGTCGTCATTTATGTCGGAGAAGAGTATAAGGAATATCCTCTCTGGACAGCGGCCATTAAGCTTCAGGAAGAGATAGGTGCCTACCGTGCATGGGCATTTGACACAGCTTTGCGATGCGGGACGACCATCATGGCCATGAAGCTTGCGAAAAGTCTCATGGAAACCGATCCAGATATCAGGACTGTGCTCTTGGCGGGGGGCTACCGAAACAGTGACTTCATCAATTACAAAAATGAGAGCACACGTTTCATGTTTAATCTGGCTGCCGGTGGGGGAGCGGTGATTCTCCAGAAAGGATTGAAGAAGAACCTCTTACTTGAAACGTCACTGATAACTGACGGTTCATTTTCAGAAGATGTCATTGTCCCTGTCGGAGGTACTGTTGAACCATTGACTTCCCAAGCCCTTTCAGAAGACCGTTATTATCTTGATGTCCCGGACCCTGATGGAATGAAGAAAAGACTGGAACAAAAGTCTATGGATAACTTTCTGAAGGTGATCCGTGAATCACTCTATAAAAGCGGTTATGAAGAGAAAGATATTGCTTATGCAGCAATCCTTCATATGAAGAAGTCGGCACATCTCTATGTGTTAAAGGAATTGGGGTTAAGTGAAGGGCAATCTATCTATCTGGAAGAATACGGGCATATCGGCCAATTTGATCAAATACTTTCCCTTGAGCTTGCAGCAGATAGAGGCAAACTGAAAGAAGGGGATGTGGTTGTATTGGTGAGTGCAGGGATAGGCTATGCCTGGGGGGCATCAACGATCATTTGGGGGGAATCCTTAAGGGGGACTGAAAATGGCGGAGATTGAATTGAAAAAAAACCTGTTGGCGAATGGAGAAACAATGGCTTACCGAGAAAGAAGCGGGGGGCATCTGCCAGTCGTGCTGATTCATGGGAATATGACTTCCTCAAAGCATTGGGACCTGTTATTAGACCGGATGGATGAACGCTACAAACTCTATGCGATCGATATGAGAGGGTTTGGAAAATCCAGTTATCATCAGAATATAACGAGCATCAAAGATTTATCCCTGGATTTAAAAGATTGGGTGGATGAAATGGGACTCGGGGAGTTTTGCTTGATTGGCTGGTCGACAGGCGGCGCTGTTGCCATGCAATTCGAGGCAGATCATCCGGGGTATTGTGAGAAACTGATTCTTTTAGCTTCAGCTTCAACAAGGGGTTATCCTTTTTTTGGTACAGGAGAAGATGGATCGCCGGATGTTGCCAATCGATTGAAAACGCTGGAAGAAGTGAGGGAGGATAAAGGCAAGACCATACCAGTGCAATCCGCTTATGATAAAAATGACAGGGAGTTCCTGCGTGCTTTATGGAATGCATTGATTTATACGGATCAAAAACCGCATCCAGAATTGTATGAAGAGTATATCGATGATATGAGAACACAGCGGAATCTGGCCGATATCTATCATGCGTTAAATACTTTTAACATCAGTGACCGTCACAATGGCCTTGTGGAGGGAACCAATCAGGCAAGCTCCATCTCCATTCCTGTGCTCGTATTAAGGGGAGATAGGGATTATGTCGTAACGAAAGAGATGACAGAGGAGATTGTTCAGGATATTGGTGAAAATGCGAAATTGACAGAATTAAAGAATAGCGGTCATTCGCCGTTGGTGGATGATTTGGAACAGCTGATCGGAGAAGTAACGTCGTTTATGCAGCAAAAGGAGGAATTTTCATGAGATTAGAAGGAAAGGTGGCTCTCATCACAGGAGCTGCGAATGGGATCGGATACGCGGCAGCCGAAGTGTTTGTAAAAGAAGGCTGTCATGTCGCACTTATTGATTTTGATGCAGAAAAAGGGGAAGCCAAAGTAAAGTCATTGAATGAGCTGGGAAGAGGAAAAGCTGCATTCTTCCAAGGGGATGTAGCGGACCGGTCTTCCGTGGACAGCTTCGCAGCAAAAGCCAAAGAGCATTTCGGGAAAATCGATATTCTCATCAATAACGCTGGCATAACAAGGGACGGCATGCTCCACAAGCTGTCAGCTGAAAACTTTCAAAAAGTGCTGGACGTCAATTTGACCGGAGTATTCAATTGTACCCAGGCGGTTCTCCCTTATCTGATTGAAAACGGAAAAGGAAAAATCATCAACACTTCATCTGTGAGCGGTGTGTATGGGAATGTAGGGCAGACAAACTATGCTGCAGCTAAAGCGGCTGTCGTAGGAATGACCAAGACATGGGCGAAAGAGCTTGGGCGTAAAGGAATTAACGTCAATGCAGTGGCCCCGGGCTTCACTGAAACCGGAATGGTTGCGAGCGTTCCTGAGAATGTGATTGAAGGCATGAAATCGATGATACCGTTAGGGAGACTGGGAAAGCCCGAAGATATTGCAAAAGCTTATTTGTACTTAGCGTCAGATGACAGTGATTATGTGAATGGAACCGTTTTGCATGTAGACGGCGGCATCATGATGTAAAGTCAGCATTCAAACGATCAACCAACATTGAAAGGGGAAGAGGAATATGAGAAATGTAGTGATCACATCAGCCCTTCGCACACCGGTGGGAGCATTTGGGGGAGCATTCAAAGACCTGCTGCCTACAGATCTGATTGTACCTGTAATGAAAGAAGCAGCCAAGCAGAGTGGTCTGAAAAAGAGCGATATAGATGAAGTCATCCTCGGACATTGTATACAGCGAACGGATCAGCCGAATACTGCCCGGACAGCTGCACTGCTTTCTGGTTTTGATGATACGACAACAGGCTTCACCATTCAGCGGCAATGTGCCAGCGGGATGCAGGCAATCATCTCGGCTGCCATGCAAATACAGACAGGTTTATCGGATGTCGTCCTCGCTGGAGGAGTTGAAGCCATGAGTTCAAGTCCTTATATCTTAAAGCAGCACCGGTTCGGTCAGCGGCTGCAGCACGGAGAAATCCGCGACTCGGTATGGGAAGTCCTCGAGGATCCGATTCACGGGATCATGATGGGAGAAACCGCCGAAAACCTGGCAGAAAGCCACGAAATCTCCCGCGAGAACCAGGATCAATTTGCGATGCTGAGTCACCAAAGAGCGGTAAATGCAATCGAGAAGGGTTACTTTGATTCCCAAATCGTGCCTATTACAGTAAGGGAACGCAGAGGAGAAAAAGTGGTCGATACCGATGAAAGTCCGCGGCCTGGTTTGTCTGCAGACAAGCTTGCTAAATTAAAGCCTGCTTTCCGTGAGGGCGGGACAGTAACAGCAGGAAACTCTTCCAGCTTGAATGACGGGGGAGCCGCCCTTCTTCTTATGAGTGAAGAGGAGGCAGAGAAAAGAGGGCTCAAACCGCTTGCACGGATTGCCGGATACTCGGTGGCAGGTGTGGATCCAAAAGTAATGGGAATCGGACCTGTGCCAGCCATCCAAAAGGGATTAAATAATGGCAGCTGGTCGTTGAATGATATCGATTTATTTGAAATCAATGAGGCATTTGCCGCCCAGTACCTGGCAGTGGAAAAAGAACTTGGCCTTGACCGGAATAAAGTGAATGTAAACGGAAGCGGCATAAGCATCGGCCATCCAGTCGGGTGCACGGGTGCCCGTATCGCGGTCTCACTTGTCCATGAACTGAAGAGGCAGAATCTGAAAAAAGGGATTGCTTCTTTGTGTGTAGGCGGAGGCATGGGTGCTTCTGTTTTAATAGAAAGCATGTAAGGTTCAAAGATAAGGAAGAGTACCAGTCTCGGAAAAGGACGGGTACTTTTTTTGTTGTTAAAGAAAGTTGAAACCAGTGTTTCATGAAGTTGCTGGATCTTCTGTACATATGATCAGCTGGTTTTTTGAACACGGAGTGACTGAATGCCTATCAAAATCCACATATATCCATCGGTGAGGTCTTTTCTATCAAACAAACGAAGCGTCCCCATACATCATTTTACTTATTTTAGAAAATTTACATTATTTTAACCCTGTTACAAAATTTTCTATTGTACGCTAAATACGTACTAATAATAAGGAGGCGTTATGTTTGAAACAGTTTTCAGGAAAATTGGTCAGTATCCTCACCGTGATCGTCATGTTTTTATGCATAATCAGCGGAATGCAGTTGGACAAAATCAGTGCTGCGGGCAGCGGCACATGGAGTTCTCCTTTTTCAGTAAGTCAGGCAATTTCAAATCAAAGCGGGGCAGCTTATTCAGTTGAGGGATATGTAGTGGGGCAGCCTGTCTCACAAACCTCTGTCCTGACGAGTGGCTTTCCGAATGATTACGCGCTGGCACTGGCTGACTCGCCAAATGAGACAAATACATCGGATATGGTATTTGTTCAGATCCCTTCTGCGTTTCGTTCAAGCTATGGACTTCAAAGCAACCCGGGCCTGATGGGTCAAAAGCTTAAAGTGACCGGAAATTTGACGGCTTACTTCTCTCATCCAGGGGTGAAGTCGACAACTGCATTTGAAGTGGTTCAGGGAGATTCAGACCCGACAGATCCTGGTGATCCCCCTGTCTATGAAGAATACTATAGTACTGCAGAAGGAAAAACGGGCTCTAACCTTAAATCTGCACTTCACAATATCATTGATGATCACACCACACTTTCCTACAGTGAAGTATGGGGAGCACTCAGAAACACAGATGAGGATCCTGCAAATTCAAACAACGTTCTTTTATTATACTCCGGCCGGTCTCAATCAAAATTCACCAACGGCGGAAATGTGGATGACTGGAACCGGGAACACGTCTGGGCGAAATCACATGGTGACTTCGGTACTGCACAGGGACCCGGGACAGACTTGCATCACTTGAGACCCACAGACGTGACGGTGAATTCCTCCAGGGGGAATCTGGATTTTGACAATGGGGGCGGTGAACACGGAGAAGCACCCGGAAACTATTATGACGGTGATTCCTGGGAACCCCGAGACGAAGTGAAAGGCGATGTTGCCCGGATGATTTTCTATATGGCAGTCCGCTATGAAGGTGACAGCGGTGAATTAGACCTTGAACTAAATAACTATGTGAATAATGGCAGTGCCCCTTATCACGGGAAAATGTCCGTTCTGCTGGAGTGGCATGCAGAAGATCCTGTAGACTCAAGGGAAATCCGCCGCAATAATATTATTTTTGAAGATTATCAAGGAAACCGGAACCCATTCATCGACCATCCGGAATGGGCAGGGATGATTTGGTGATAGGAACTTTCCAGGCGCTTGGGGCATTTTGATGTCCCGGGCGTTTTTTTATGGTTAATCACTAGTAATCGTGTGGAAAATGAGAATTTTGAATGTAATCAGGAGAAATTCATAAAATTGTGGATGAACATCTTGATGGTATTAGTTCTAGATAAGTAATCGGCCAGGGATTGGACTTCTCGCATTATATAATTGCGCCAGATCTTGATTTATTGCGCCAGTTTTTCAATCATCGAGCCACTCTCAGGATTATTGCGCAACATTCCGAATAATTGCGCCACTTTCACAGTAATTGCGCCACATGTCGAAAACTCCGAATCGCTTCACCGCCCAATACTAAACCAGCTGCAGCTGCCGCTATCCTGTAACTCATTTGTAACTTCTCCTCCCTAAAATAAAATCAACCCAATCCAAGGAGGAGATGAGATGGAAAGAGTGACAGATTGGTTGCAGAAGCGATCAATCATCTCTCCTGAACGCGTGGCGCTAGTAAATGGATCCACCAATGAGATGATTACGTACCGTTCACTTGATGCGAGAGCGGCAAAGTGGGCTGATTATATGAAAGAAAAAGGGATACAAAAAGGCGACAGGATTGTTTTTATCGCGAAGAACCATCCTGTATGTTTTGAATTGCTGTTTGCCTGCAGTAAAATCGGAGCTGTTTTTGTGCCTTTAAACTGGAGATTGTCTTCTGCTGAGATCATTTCGCTCGCTTCTGACTGCACGCCTGAGCTGATTTTCTTTCAAGCTGAATTTGAACCGCTTATAAAGGATATGATGTACGGGTATAAAGCAGAAAAGATAGAAGGGGTCTCTGATCAGGTGTATGGCGGGAATGAACTGGCTTCACAAACCCCCGTTACAATAGATGATCCTTGGATCATGATCTATACCGGCGGGACTACGGGTAAGTCCAAGGGAGTCATCCTTTCGTACAGATCAATAAATGCAAATGCCTTGAATACGGTAATAAGCTGGAACTTAACAGAAGGGGACAGTACGATTACGTATTTACCCACTTTTCACACGGGAGGGCTGAATGCCCTTTCATTGCCGATTCTGATGATTGGGGGAAAGGTGGTCACCGCTGAACGCTTCCAGCCTCTCCGAGCGATTGATATGCTGAATCAGCATGGATGTACGATCGTGTTACTGGTACCGACGATGTATCATGGGCTGATGGAAGAAGACGAATTCAAAGATGCCTCTTTTCCGAAGATGAAGGTGTTTTTATCAGGAGGAGCACCGTGTCCCGGAAAGGTGTATGATGTCTTTAAAGCTAAAGGACTTCAGTTTAAAGAAGGATACGGATTGACCGAGGCGGGACCGAATAACTTTTATATCGACCCGGGAAAAATGAAGAAAGGATCCATTGGGAAATCGATGATGCT
The DNA here is from genome assembly GCF_038405515.1 of Rossellomorea oryzaecorticis. Taxonomy (GTDB): domain Bacteria; phylum Bacillota; class Bacilli; order Bacillales; family Bacillaceae_B; genus Rossellomorea; species Rossellomorea oryzaecorticis_A. The sequence continues at coordinate 11,721 of NZ_JBBYAF010000022.1, forward strand.
TAATGAAGTGAAGGTTGTCGATCATGAAGGGCAGCTGGTTAAACGCGGGGATGTAGGGGAATTGCTTCTCGGCGGGGACCACCTTTTTAAAGAGTATTGGCAAAGACCCGAAGAGACTGCAGCAGTACTTAAGGAAGGGTGGCTGCATACGGGCGATTTGGCAAGGGTGGATCATGAAGGAGATTATTATATCGTCGGCCGTAAGAAAGATATGATCATTTCAGGAGGGGAGAATATCTATCCTCAGGAAATCGAACATTGGTTATGCGAGCATCCATCCATTTCAGAATGTGCCGTCGTCGGGCTGCCGCATGAAAGATGGGGAGAGGTCGTCACTGCTTTTATTACATTGCGTGAGGGCAGGGGAATATCAGAAACCGAAGCAAAGGCCCACTGTCTTGAAAAATTCGGTGCATATAAGATTCCAAAGCATTATTACTTTATCGAAGAAATTCCAAAAACAGATGTTGGGAAAGTAAATAAAAAAGTATTAGTAGAAAACTATATTCAAAAAATAAAGGGAAAATCCACGCGTACCTCGAATTCTACAAACTCGAGGTGAAAACAGATGAACCAATTACTCAATGGAAAGAATATTTACCTGACAGGCTTTCATGAAGACGATGTCTATCTGCTGACAAAATGGGGCAGAAATGAAAAGCTTCAGCGATTACTGGATGCCCTGCCGTATAAACCGAAGTCGGAAGACGAACTGAAGAAATGGATGGATGGCGATGAGCAAAATACCTATCGCTTGGCAATCCGCTTAAAGGACAGCGGCCGGTTGATCGGATATGCTGAGCTGGACGGGATTCTGTGGGCGCAGCGGGTCGGCGGGCTGTCGATCTTGATCGGGGAAGATGAATGTCAAGGCAAGGGTTATGGAAAGGAAGCGATGGAATGCGTATTGGCTTATGCGTTCGGTGAACTCAATTTACACCGGCTCCAGTTAACGGTGTTTTCTTACAATACACGTGCCATCCGTTTATATGAAAGCCTTGGTTTCACGAAAGAAGGAAGCTTCCGTGAATTTCTGCAGAGAGACGGAGAACGTCATGATATGCATTTGTATGGGATGCTTTCTCATGAATGGAATAAACACAGAAAAGAAGGATGAGCTCCTTCTTTTTTTTGTCTACCCACCTGACTGCCGTCCTTCTGTATTATTCTTTCTTCATTTCAAGTTTCCTCCTGAAAGTCAGCACGATCCCAAGGCCAACGTTCACCATAAAACACCCCAGGAGCAAAAGCATTGCCTGAGTATAGCTTGCCTTCATTGCGATGAGAGGGGCCAAACTGGTTCCTCCCAATAAAATGAATGAGTAAAGACTGAGCGCCTGACTTCTGTCCGCCCCGCTGATATCTCCTATCAGCGTAATGACAGTAGGGATCAGCAGGGAAATGGAAGACACGAATAGGATCGATGACATCATCAAGAAAATGGAATGAGATGCAGGCAGATAAATGAACGAAATCCCTATGGAACCGGTGGCTAGGGCAAACCCAATAAATAGAGTTTGATAGGCTCCCAATTTCTCCAGCAGTCTGCCGGTGAAAAGGGAGAGGCTCACTCCCAGCAACCCGATAAGTCTTATTTTCAATAGAAGAGCGTCTTCTTCGTAAAGGAATCTTGTCAAACTGTCATAGTAGACGACAAACGAAGAAAGAAGTGTAAATACGATTGCATAGAGCGTGAGTAATTGTTTATTAAGCAATAACCTGTAAATGATGTCAGCTGGACGCATTTCGGCCCTCTCTGGAGAAACGGGAGTATGCGGGAGGGTTCTTTTACCTATGAGGAATAGGATGAAATACATGATGGAAAAAAATAAAAAGACTGCCGTCCACTGACTGATAAACGTGATCCCTGCGCTGAGTAACTGTCCGAGAATACCTGCGAATAGAAACCCGGAATTGATCAGGGCAAGGAGAAGTGTCCTTTTTTTACCTTCAAACAGGTCGTACGTATAGGAAAAAGCCACCGGCGCAAAGCTCCCCAAACAAAACCCCTGAACCCCCCTGGTGATGAATAAGCTCCAAGAGTTAAAAGAAATCATGACCAGTGCTGTGGAGACGGCGGAAGCAAGCATTCCCAGAATCAATATTTCTTTCTTACCGAACCGGTCCGCGACGTTGGCGAATGTCAATAGCCCGCATGCATAGAAAAACGTAAATGAGCTCCCTGCAATCACGACAGATCCAGGGGGGATACCGATTGAAACGGCAATATCCCCATAAATCGGTATGAACGTATAGATATTGCTCGCCACCATGATCCCCATACTTACCAATAATACAGAAATGAATTTATACGAAACATGCATTGCCTCAATCACCTGCCTTCTTTACTCTATGCAGCAGCTCCCAAATATTTTCAAGTAAGAATGAAGCAGGAGGGATTTGTTGAGAGGGAATATAGTTTATAATGGACCTATACAAAAATTCAAAGAACCTATTGGTTATCATAGAAGTACATAAAAAGGAGTGAGAGTATGGCTGTCAGGTTTTTGCTGGGACGGGCAGGTACGGGAAAGAGCTATGGAATGCTGTCTGAAATAAAAGAAAAGCTGCTCGATCAGCCGAATGGCGATCCGATCATTTATCTGGTCCCTGATCAAATGTCTTTTATATCGGAGTACGAATTAGTAAATACTCCCGGATTGAACGGGATGATACGTGCGCAGGTGTTCAGCTTTACGAGGCTTGCATGGAAGATCCTTCAGGAAACAGGGGGGATGAGCCGGTATCATCTATCCAATGTCGGTTTAAATATGATGATCCGAAAGATCATCGAAGAAAACAAAGACGACCTTCATATCTTTTCGAAGGCATCGGAAAAACCGGGATTCATTGACCATGTTGAGGCAATGCTGACAGAATTCAAACGGTATTGCGTTACACCTGGGGAGCTGGAGGAATTCAAGCAGGAAGAGGGGCAGTCCAAGGCATTAAAGGATAAGCTTCATGATCTTGAACTTATTTATAATAAATTCGAAGAGAAACTGTTTGGAAAATATATTGACTCAGAAGATTATTTTCAGCTTCTCGCTGACAATGTGAAAAATTCTGAGCTCCTTAAAGATGCCGAAATTTATATTGACGGTTTTCATAGCTTTACTCCGCAGGAATATCTCATTATTGAACAACTGATTCACCATAGCAAAAAAGTCACAATCGCTCTGACTGCGGATTCTGATCAGCAGTTTGGTCCATTTAACGAGCTCAGTCTGTTCAGAATGACGAATGAAACGTATGATACGCTTCAGGATATCTGCCAAAGGGCGCATCAATCGGTTGAAGAGGAAGTGTTCGTCAAACCGATCCGGTTTAGGCACAGCTCCATGCAGCACATGGAGAAGCATTTCGAAGACCGGCCTGCTGTTCCCTTTACGGGGAAGGCTGCCCGGGATTCTATTCAGTTTCTGGAAGCATCCAATCGCCGGGCTGAAATAGAGGGGATTGCGAGAGAGATCAGAAAACTTGCCCGCCTTGAAGGTTACAGATATAAAGATATCGCGGTATTGGTACGGAATAGTCAAGATTACCGGGATAAAATAGAAACGATATTCCAAGATTTCGAGATTCCTTTTTTCCTTGATCAGAAGAGGACGATGCTGAATCATCCTCTCATTGAACTCATACGTTCAACACTTGAGATCATGAATTCCAATTGGAGATACGAACCTGTATTCAGGGCAGTAAAAACGGATTTACTATTTCCCTTTCAGAAGGATCCGGCCGAACTGCGTGAGCAGATGGATCGTTTGGAGAATTACGTGCTGGCATACGGCATCCAGGGGGATCGATGGACGGGTAAAGACCGCTGGAAGTACCGCCGCTTCAGAGGGCTTGAGCATGTGGATTCCCCGCAAACAGACAGGGAAAGGGAGCTTGAGCAGGAGATAAATGAGCTTCGGTTATTCATTTCCGCGCCTATCGTCCGACTCGGCAAACGGTTGAAGAAACAAAGTACAGGCAGAGAGTTTTGTGAAACGCTTTATCTGTATTTAGAAGAATTGGATATACCTGCGAAGCTTGAACGCTTGAGAGTACAAGCTGAAGAGCGGGGGGACCTGGTTGCTGCCCGCGAGCATGATCAGGCCTGGAGCGCGGTCATAGAATTATTGGATCAGTATGTTGAAATGCTTGGGGATGAGAACACGACGGTTAAGAAATTCACCTCGATTCTTGATGCAGGTATTGAATCGATGAAGTTCTCTCTGGTACCGCCGGCAATCGATCAGGTGATCATTGCTGATATGGAAAAATCCAGGCTTGCAGATATCAGGGCTGCCTTTTTCATTGGTGTGAACGACGGAGTCCTTCCAGCCAAAATGAGTGAGGAAGGCGTATTATCAGATGAAGATAGGGAGGCAATGCTTCAAAAAGGCTTTAAGATTGCGCCTACAAACAGGACGAAGCTTCTGGATGAGGAATTCGTTGCCTATAAAGCCTTTACAACTCCGAGTGAAAAACTGTTTATCAGCTATCCGATTGCAAACGAAGAAGGGAAAGCATTGCTTCCTTCATCTTATATAAAAAGGCTGAAAGAAATGTATCCTGAGGCTGATACCAAACTATTGTTCAATGAGCCGTCCGAACTGTCAGAAGAAGAACAGCTGCATTATGTATGTCATCCGAATGTTACGATTTCTCACTTGACTTCCCAGCTGCAATTAAAGAAGAGGGAGTACCCGATTTATGACTTCTGGTGGGATGTCTATAACTTCTATGCATCTTCAACAGAGTGGAAATGGCAGGCACAGCATATCTTATCGAGTTTATTCTATGAGAATAAAGCGGGAAGTCTGACAGAAGAAACGAGCAGGGAACTTTATGGTGATCATATACTTGCAAGTGTATCGAGGATGGAGTTGTTTAATAGCTGTCCTTTCTCACATTTCGCAGGTCACGGTTTGAAACTAAGGGAAAGAGAGTTCTTTAAGCTGGAGGCTCCGGATATCGGGGAGATGTTCCACTCCGCACTAAAATGGATATCGGAAGAGGTTGAGAGACATGGCCTGACCTGGGCGGGTCTCACAAAGGCACAATGCCTGCAGCTGGCTAAGGATGCAGTAGCGATGCTGGCACCAAAACTGCAGCATCAAATTCTGCTAAGCTCAAACCGGCTTCATTATATCGCACAGAAGCTTGAGCATATCATCAGCCGTGCAAGCCTCATATTAAGCGAGCATGCCAAAGCGAGCGGGTTTGTACCGGTCGGTGTAGAACTGGGATTCGGACCAAATGCAGAACTGCCTCCTTTTCAATTTCAATTACGCAATGGCACAAAAATGGAGCTTCAAGGCAGGATTGACCGGGTGGATAAGGCAGAAGATGAAAATGGCGTATATCTTCGCGTTGTCGATTATAAATCCAGCGCAAGGGACCTTGATGTAACCGAGGTTTATTATGGACTTGCTTTGCAAATGCTGACATATTTAGATATCGTCTTATCCCACTCCAAGCAATTCGTCGGAAAAGAGGCGCAGCCTGCAGGGGTATTGTATTTCCATGTCCATAATCCGATGATCAACAGTAAAAAGATATTGACGCTGGCTCAAATAGAGAAGGAAATATTCAAGAGCTTCAAGATGAAGGGACTCGTCCTGGGTGACACGGACATCATCCGGATGATGGATCAGACCCTTGATACGGGAAGCTCGGATATCATTTCGGCCGGGATAAAAAAGGACGGCTCTCTATCATCCAGGTCCAAGGCCGCTTCGAAGGAAGATTTCTATTTTATGCGTCAACATGTCAGAAAACTTTATGAAAATGCAGGCAATCGAATTGTTTCCGGAGCCGTGGACATTACACCTTATAAACTGAAAGACAGGACTCCATGCCAATTCTGTTCGTATCGTCCTGTCTGCCAATTCGATCAATCGCTGGAAGAAAATGAGTACAGAGTCCTGCCCACAGCGAAAGCGGACGATCTGCTCGCAAAAGTCAGAGAGGAGGTAAAAGAGGATGGGTAATTACACCGTTCCCGTTAAACCGGAAGATGTAACATGGACAGATGATCAGTGGAAAGCCATCTGGGCAAAAGGGCAGGATATCCTGGTTGCCGCCGCTGCCGGATCAGGAAAAACGGCAGTGCTTGTTGAGCGCATCATCCAACGAATCCTTTCGGAAGATGACCGATTGGATGTCGATGAACTCCTGGTTGTTACATTCACAAATGCATCTGCTGCAGAAATGAGGCACCGCATAGGTCAGGCGATCGAAAAAGCGATTAATGAAGATCCCCACTCGACACATCTCAGGAAACAGCTGAGCTTATTGAACCGTGCTTCGATATCGACATTGCACTCTTTCTGTCTTGAAGTGATACGGAAATATTACTATCTTATCGATATAGATCCCGGGTTCAGGATCGCAGATGAAACTGAGGGGGACCTGATCCGTGACGAAGTGCTTGATGAGTTATTTGAAGACGAGTACGGCAAAGAAGGTAACACGGCGTTCTTCAAACTGGTGGATACCTATACAAACGACCGGAGTGACGGTGCCCTTCAAGAGATGATACGGAAACTTTATGATTTTTCCCGTTCTCACCCGAATCCTGAAAAGTGGCTTCGGGAGTTAGCGGGGATGTATGACATCGATGAGGAAACACAAATGGACGTTCTTCCGTTCATGGAGCCTCTTAAAGTCGATATCAATCTGCAGCTGCAAGGTGCGAGAACCCTGTTCCATAGGGCGCTTGATTTGACGAAGGTTCCAGGAGGGCCTTCGCCCAGAGCTGACAACTTCATGGATGATCTTGGGCTAGTTGATGGTCTGCTCGAAGCTGAATCAGTATCATGGAATGTGTTATACGAAAGAATGCAGAGTCTTCATTTCACCAAATTGAAGCCATGCAGAGGGGAAGAATTCGATAAAGAACTTGTAGATGAGGCAAAGAAATTGCGGGATCAGGGAAAGAAGATGCTTGAGAAGCTTCAGGAAGAATTCTTTATGAGAAAACCGCAATCTTTCCTTGCTGATATGAAAAAAATGAGAAATGCCATCCATACTCTCTCAGAACTGGTCATTGAGTTTGGACGCCGCTTCAAAGCTGTCAAGGAAGAGAAGGGACTTGTTGATTTTGCCGATCTGGAGCACTTCTGTCTTGACATACTCCGGGAGCCGGGCGAAGGTGATGAACTCCTTCCTTCTGAAGCAGCTTTGCAATACAAACATAAATTCAAAGAGGTTCTGGTGGACGAATATCAGGACACCAATATGGTCCAGGAATCCATTCTTCTCTTGATTACAGGAGATGAGGAGCGGACCGGCAATCGGTTTATGGTGGGAGATGTAAAGCAGTCTATCTATCGTTTCCGATTGGCAGAACCTAATTTATTCCTGACTAAGTATAACCGTTTTCTTCCCGGGCCGGGGGAAGCAGGTTTGAAGATCGACCTTTCCCGGAACTTCCGAAGCCGTAAAGAGGTACTTGCGGGTACCAACTTTCTTTTTAAACAGATCATGGGGGCATCTGTAGGTGAAATGGAGTACAACGAGGAAGCTGAACTAGTCAAGGGCGCCCCGTATCCTGAAGAGAAGGAATATCCGATCGAGGTGGCGTTGATCGATCAGGAAGCAGTTGAAAAGGCTTCTGCAGACGAAGAAGAAGCCCTTTCCGTTTTTGATGAAGAAGATATAGAAAAGTCTGTTCTTGAAGCAAGGTATATGGCCCAGAAGGTAAAGACGATGATTGAAGAAAGAACCCCTGTCTATGATGCAAAAACAAAAACGGAGCGGCCGATTCAATATAAGGACATCGTGATCCTGCTTCGATCCATGCCATGGGCTTCTGAAATCATGGAAGAATTCAAACGCCAGGGGATACCGATTTATGCCAATTTGTCTACAGGGTATTTCGATGCAACGGAAATTTCGATTATGTTGTCTCTGCTTAAAGTGATCGACAATCCTTACCAGGACATTCCGCTTGCTTCGGTCCTCCGTTCCCCGATTGGCGGTCTGAATGAAGAGGGGTTAGCAAGTATCCGTATACATTCGGGAGCAGGAAGCTACTACGAGGCATTGAAAAAGTTTGCTTCTCAAAAGCCTTCACGTCCAAGTGAAGAAGAAACATTCGAAAAGGTAAAACTATTTCTTTATCAGCTTGACCGCTGGAGAACAAGAGCGCGTCAAGGGTCGGTAACAGAACTGATCTGGCAGTTATACCGTGACACGAGGTTCTATGACTATGTCGGGGGAATGGCAGGGGGCAAGCAGCGGCAGGCCAATCTTCGTGCACTTTATGATAGGGCCCGTCAATATGAATCGACCACCTTCAGGGGATTATTCCGTTTCCTTCGTTTTATTGACCGTATGAGAGAACGGGGGGATGACCTGGGTGTAGCAAGGGCACTCAGTGAACAAGAGGATGTTGTCCGTTTAATGACGATCCATTCCAGTAAAGGCTTGGAGTTTCCGGTTGTATTTGTTGCAGGCACTTCAAAACAGTTCAATTTAATGGACTTGAATGCTTCATACTTATTGGATAAAGATCTAGGACTTGCAAGCAAGTTTACGGATCCAGATAAACGGATAAGCTATCCTTCTCTTCCGCAGCTTGCCTTCAAACGAAAAAAGCGGATGGAAGCCATCTCGGAAGAAATGAGGGTTCTATACGTAGCGCTTACTCGTGCGAAAGAAAAGCTATTTCTCATCGGTACCGTAAAAAGCTTCGAGAAATCAGTGAAGAAATGGAAAGGGGCATTGAAAGAGGGTGACTGGCTGCTGCCGGATTTTGACCGTGCCGGGGCTGGGTCTTACCTCGATTGGATCGGACCATCACTCATCCGTCATCCCCATTGTGAAATACTGCATGAAGGAGAGCTTGGTGAAATCACACGAAACGAAGAAATACATCATCATCCATCATGCTGGAATATTACCAAAATCCATAAATCCGAACTGATCGAGGAAGAAGACGCCCGTGAGGAACATGATGACGATTGGAGAGAAAAAGTAAAAGGCGGAAGAGAGATTGACTCAGAATCACTCATGAAGGAAGAAGTGTTTGAACGTCTTTTATGGAAATATCCACATATGCGGGCTGCGAGCCTCCGTTCGAAACAGTCGGTGTCTGAATTAAAACGGATGTATGAAATCAGGGATGAAGCATCAAGTGTTGAGTTGCTCAGACGTCAGCAAAAGCCTGTATATAATCGCCCTGCATTCATGCAGACGAAGGAATTGTCGCCTGCCGAGAGGGGGACGGCCATGCATACCGTCATGCAGCATATTTCTTTTGCAGATGGCAATCCTGATGCACAGACGGTTTCGGTCCTATTGGATGACCTGGTCAGAAAAGAGATTCTCACAGAAGAACAAAAAACGTCGATTTCAGTCGGGGATATCATTCGTTTCTTTGACGGTGAACTGGGTCAGCGAATGTTGAAAACAAAGGACATACAAAGGGAAATCCCTTTCAGTATGAGTGTTCCTTTAAGGGAAATTTCTGATACAGGCGAAGAGTCGGTTGAAGAAACGATACTTGTCCAAGGGGTCATAGACTGTGTATTCAGGGATGAAAATGGTCTTGTTCTATTGGATTACAAAACAGACGGCATCCATGACAGATATAAAAATGGTTTTGAAGAGGCAAAAGATATACTTGAAAACCGGTATAAAGTACAGATTGAACTCTACACAAGAGCATTGGAGTCCATATGGAAAGAAACGGTATCAGAAAAATACCTCTATTTCTTTGACGGTGGCCATTTACTGGAACTTTAAAAACGAGCCGCTTCCGAATGATAATCATTCAGAAGCGGCTTTTTATTTTGGCCGTAAAAGGGAAAAGATAGGACGAAATAACACTAAACAGGGGATATGATAGAATATGAGGAACAAAACGATCGGAACATGTGAACTTTGTGCACGCCAGGAAGTTGTCACAACAGTCCATCATCTGACTCCGAAAGAAGTCGGAGGTGCTTTCATGCCGACTGCCGAACTGTGTATGGCTTGTCATAAACAGATTCATTCGCTATACACTAATGAAGAACTGGGAGCAAGGCTGAATACCATCGAAGACTTGAGGAACGATGATAAGATAAGCAAATTCATTAAATGGATTCGCAAGCAGCCGTCATCAAAATTAGTCAAAACAAAAAAGAGTAATGAACGCAAGAGAAGGAAACGTTAGCCAAATCCTGCAAAAAACAAAAAGCAAAAAGCCCTGAGTTTGACTTTTTGCTTTTTAATTATTTCCTGTAATCGGCTGATCTACAACATTGCAATCAAATGTGTTGGTGATACTGAAGACATTATAAGTTAATTGGAATGGACCCGTATTGAATCCACCTGAACCTCCAAACGATTTAGAGGCGGATTTCGGGGAAATGATGGCAGCATCCCCAAACTGAACATTGCCGCCGCCGACACTTAGAATGGAAACCGGACCTATTATCGCTGGCATATAAAACATCCTTCTTTTGTAGTTTACACTTTTAATCTATGTGATAAAGATGAGAGCGTTCACTTATTGTCAGTTTCGTTTTTCCTGTTGTTGAATTCAATGAACTCAACTGGTTCTCCTTCTTCAACTTCCGCTGCAGGGATTTCCACCTCTTCAATTTTTTCAATTTCTTCTTCACCATATTCAGCATCACCCTCAAGTTGACGGATATTTTTTACCCTTGATTCCATATAAGCATTACTTGTATTGCCTATGTGGACGAGGGAAGAAAAAGCTGTTGCATCTACTTTCAAGCAATTGACTTTTATGGGCGAAAGATTCAATCTGCTCACTGAAATTCCAGGGTTGATGGGGGGGAGCTCTATGACTTCATTGAACACTTCTGCCTCAAATCGTCCTTCGCTGCTGAGGAAGAACTCTTTTTCGCGCTGAACAGCGAAGGCTTTCGTAGTAGAAACAATATTTTGTGAGTCCCCAAGCTGATAGATGGAAGAGAAGGAAAGCGTGATTCCTGACAGTTCATTCACGATAGAATATCTTTTTAACATACCAACTAACCCTTCGGAGTCAGTGGGACGAACGGGCCGATCAGCAGAGATTCAGGGGGAGTATCAAAGGCTGATGCGAGCTGTATGATGTCAGCATCCCCAATCAGTACCAGGGAGGCACTGGCCACCCCTGCAATTTCAATGTTTCCGACTGACAATTCCCGGTTAATCACTTGTAGGTTCATCCTTTTTCATTCCTTCCATATTATCGGGCATTTGTGACATGAATGAAAAGAGTGCCGATTGAATATCTTGTTTGATTTTTGAAATGATTTTATCCTTCCATTCTTCATCCGTGTGCTTTCCTTCTACAAACGGGATGTTGTTTACGTAAAAATCAATTCGCTGAGGCATTTGATTAAGCAAATCGTTCTGGATCATTTCGTGATAAGAGGCGTCAATCGATCGCTGAAGCTGAACCTCATTATCCGATATCAGTGAAGGAAGCTCATTTTTAATGTACGCTGTTACTTCTTCTGTAATCTTTTCACGGTAAGGGGTGATATCCTTTACCGCTTTTTTCTTCCCGTTCGGAGCCACGGCGAAATCCTCGATCTCTTCTTTGAGCCCGCCGGGGTTCAGACCAATATTAAGCGTGCCATCCAACGATTCAACCTTTAATTGATCAAATTTATATTCAATTCTTTCGACATTGATTTTCGGGGAGTCTTTGACAGTTGTCAGTTCTTCCGAGAGCGTATTGACTTTTTGTTCCAGCGCGACAATTTTCGTATTCAATTTTTCAATATATTGATAGAGTTGTTGTGGAGTCATGTAGTATTGGTTCATGTTTACACCTCTTTCTTTCGCCGCGGATTAAGCTGTTCCGGGAGTTTGTAAAGGAACAAGCGGAGATATCGACGGGACCTCGGCTGCCGCTTCTCCTCCGCTTTTTTTCGCTTCTGGTGCGGGTTCGGTAAACCCGCCGGTATTGTATAGATAACTGTTCGAATTTATTTGGCCGCAAGTACCTATCTGAAAGACGGAGGAGTTCGTCATTCCCCCTATTTTAATGAAGCGGATTTGAATGGTTTGCTGAAGGTAATAATTCATTTGGCATCACCCTCATAAATTGAAGTTTATACCTGAGTCCATGACATCATCGTCCACCGTGTAAGTCAGTGAACTTTCGTTATACACTGAAATTCCTTTACCTGTTATGAACGAGCCTGCTCCGGCAAAGGTTTTAGCAGTTGAGATGGGACTGATCGTAAACACATCCCCGATATGGAAAACACCGCTGGAACCTACGCTGACGACTTGAGCTATTCCTACAATTGCGGGCATCGCGACTCACACCTTTAAGACTAAGTTAATTATTGTTATTCTATGTGAGTAGAAGAAATAAGTGATAATCGCCTAAACCGCCGTTGTCGAGTACAATGAAAGAGTAAAAAATTTTGGAGGAAAAAATGGATGAACACACTATCGCCGATTGAACATTCTAAACGTATCCAAAGCTTAGATGTAATAAGAGGATTCTCTCTTTTGGGAATATTCATCATTAACATGATTTCTTTTCATTCTCCATTTCTTTATATGGACCCGTATTCCTGGTGGAAAACACCAAGTGATACAGCGCTTTACCCTTGGATAGATGTATTTGTGCAGGCAAGCTTCTATCCCCTGTTTGCGATGATGTTCGGTTATGGTCTCTCTATTCAACAAGATCGGGCTGATAAGAAGGGGATGCCCTTTTATCGCTTTGGAATAAGAAGGCTGTTGATATTGCTTGGGATCGGCTCCGTACATGCTTTCTTGATTTGGTCAGGTGATATTCTGATTAATTATGCAGTATTCGGGCTCCTCCTGTTATTATTTATGAGGTTTTCCGGGAAGAGTTTACTGCTGCTGGGGAGCTTGCTGCTGCTTCTGCCTCAATTGTTTTTTAGTATTTTACTAGTTCTGATGACATTTTCAGATCCAGCAGGTGTTGCTCATTATACAAATATAGCCGCGGTTCAAGATTCCGTTGCCGCATACGCTTCCGGCAGTTTACCCGAGATTATGAAGCAGCGCTTCAGTGATTGGTATACTGTGAATTCACCTGGCAATCTATTATTCCTCGCCCTTTCCATTCTGCCGGTCATGATGATCGGTGCAGGTGCAGGAAAACTGAAATTGCTTGAAAAAGCAGCCTCATTTAAAAAGAGATGGATGCTGCTTGGCGGAGGCTTGCTGATCACGAGTCTGTGCATCAAGATGCTGCCAATCCTGTTAGAGACGAATACCGCGTATTCTTATATACAGGATTATCTGGGAGGTCCTTTCTTATCAGTATCTTATGCAGTAATCCTGGCTTTATTATTAGAGAATAAAAAAATGAAGAAATGGAGCAAGCCCCTTGCATCCGCAGGCAGAATGTCTTTAACAAATTATCTCTTGCAGTCTATTATCGGGACATTGATATTTTATTCATACGGATTTGGTCTGTATGGGGAAGTGACGCTGACCACCGGTACGTTTTTGGCTCTAGGTATTTTCGCCATCCAGGTGCTCCTTTCTGAAATATGGTTTTCGAAATTTTCGTTTGGTCCTGTGGAGAAGGTGTGGCGAGTACTTAGTTATGGGAAAAGACCTTTGATAAAAAAGGAAGAATTATAATTTTATATTCTAAATGATGAAATAAAGGAGACGGAAGGCGGATGAAACTGACGAGTTTTGAAGTAAATGGAAAAGAAACATATGGGGTTGTTGAAGGAGAATATGTTATTGATCTGTTAAATTTATCCGAGAGCTATGGTGAAGTTTTACCGCAGAGTGTACAGGAAGGAATCGAGAGCGGGGAGGAGTTTCTCGGGAAAGCAGCCGAGCTTCTAAGGTTGGCCCGAAGAGAGAATGCTTCCGGCAATCATATGTACAGGTTGAAAGAGATTAACTGGCTTCCGCCTATCCCTGTTGTAAAAAGGAATATTATGTGTGTAGGGAAAAACTATCGTGATCATGCCATTGAGATGGGGAGTGAAAAAGACATACCTGAAAATATCATGATTTTCACAAAAGCGACATCTACGGTGATCGGGCACGAACAGAAGGTTCCTGTCCATGATGATGTTACGAGTGAGCTGGATTACGAAGGTGAGCTTGCCATTGTGATCGGCAAAAAAGGTAAAGGCATCACGCCTGATGAAGCGATGGATCATGTATTTGGCTACACGATCGTTAATGATCTTACAGCTCGCGACCTGCAGAAAAAGCATGGTCAATTCTTTATCGGGAAAAGCTTGGATTTTACATGTCCCACCGGTCCATATATCGTCACAAAAGAAGAAATAGGAGATCCCCACCAACTCATGATTCGTACGAGTGTCAATGGGGAGATCCGGCAGTCTTCCAGCACGGATCTTATGATTTTTAAAATTCCCGACATCATTTCAATCTTATCAAAAGGGATGACCCTCGAGCCGGGAGATATCATCGCGACAGGCACCCCGGCAGGAGTAGGGAAAGGCTTTAAGCCGCCTCGCTTCTTAAAGGCAGGGGACAAGATCCAGATAGAAGTCGAGGGTATAGGAATTTTGACAAATCAGTTACAGTGAGTGATTACATTTCTGTTGCTGAAGCGTATGTGGTAATATATTATGAGCGTAAACAATCTAGTTCTGGGAGGTTCACTATGTTTGATAACACACATGCCCACATTACAACATGGGTAATTGCGATTATCCTTTTCTTTGTAGCCGTTAGATTACATAACGCGGGCAAAGCCAAAGGCATGAAAGTAGTTCAGATGATTCTTCGCCTGTTCTATTTGCTCATCATCCTGACTGGAGCACTATTGTTCTGGAAACATCAAGGCATCAATCCTGCTCTATATGGTATAAAAGCATTGGTCGGAATCTGGGTCATCGGTATGCTTGAAATGATCCTAGTACGCATGAACAAAGGGAAAAGCACGAAAATGTTCTGGATTCAGCTGATCATTGCCCTTATCATCGTTCTCATCTTAGGATTTCAACTGCCGCTTGGATTATAATACCGTCTCGAAAAAGAGTCTGCTTTTTAGCAGGCTTTTTTTGTTGGGGGAAATTTCAAAAAATAATATCCAAAACTGTCGAATTGTGGTATTTTTGTAGTATCATGTCTTTATAGAGTAGGTGTGGAATATGATTACTTCCTTTCAGTACATATACAAAGACGAAAATTCTTTAAAGCAATTTATCCAAGAGAATGATTTGCATTTATTTCCTTCTCTCCTCATTCAAGCCTTCGTCGGTCAATCTTCCATTCATTTCATTACTTCGCTTCAAAAAGAAGTAAATGATTTATTACCCCATTCAACACTCATCGGCTGCAGCTCGACTGATCAAATATTCGAGGGACGCCTTATTTCTGGTATCGTCATTTGCTTTACAGCTTTTGAAAAAACCGAAGTTAATTCATTTCTGCTTGATGAATCAAATCCCGATCGCAGGGATGTCGAACAATTTTACAATGAACTGATCCGGTTTGATACGAAAGTGGTAATGCTTTTTGTCAGTCATCTTAAAATGGATCTATCTGAAATCCTTGAGGGGATAACCCCTCGCAATGATGAATTTAAAATTGTTGGAGGAGTTTGTGCCGATGATCCTGAAGTACGGCCCTCCTATGTATTCACCAACGACAGAATTTCCTGTGACGGGTTTGCAGCGGTTTCATTGAACAACTCTGATTTACATGTACATACATATGCACTTGAACATTGGCAGGAGGTCGGTCCTGCTTTTGAAATCACGAAAGCGGGCGGGAACATCATCTATGAAATAAACCACAAAAAGCCTCTTCAGCTGTTAGAGCGGTATTTAGGGAAAGCGTTCGTTAAAGAACTTCCGGACTCTTCCATTGAATTTCCTTTTCTGGTTCAACAAGGCAGCGAAAAAACAGCTGTTTATGTGATGAACATTTTGACCGGTGGTGCGATTGAAGTAAGCAGGGAGCTGAACGAGGGGGACAAGGTCAGTTTCGGGTTTGTAAATGTCCAGGATTTGCTGCAATCCACAACGAAGCAATTGAATAAGCTCAAGCGAAGGCCGGTGGAGTCTCATTTTGTGTACAATTGTGTGGCGAGGAAAAGATATATACGGGATTTTACCAATCAAGAGCTTTCCAAGTTGAATACGATTGCAGCTGTCAACGGCTTTTTCTCGTATGGTGAATTTGGGTATGATTCAAACAAGAAACCCAAACTTCTGGCTCATTCCTTGACATACTTGGGAATTTCAGAAGGAGTGAGGGAACCTCTTATAGATTTTAAAACAGATTTTCATTTGACTCCTGAAGCGAATGCGATGATGTCTTTGACAAATTTGATCAATACCGCTTCCACTGATATCAAAGAACTCACTCAAAATATCGAGGTATCAGAAGAATATTACCGATCGCTTTTTGATAACAATACGGATTTTGTTTACAGCACAGACTTGAAGGGGCGTTTCACTTCACTCAATCCTTCCTTTATAAAAACATTCGGTTACAGTGAAAAAGAACTGATCGGTAAAAACGCATTGAATTATATCATGCAGCAGGATCAGCAGAGGGTAAGGAGACATTTCTATCGTGCAATGGACGGAAGGGAACAGTATTATGATCTTCCTATTGCCACTAAGGACGGGAGAATCAATCATTTTCAAATAAAAAATATTCCGATCACAGTTAATGGCCAGTGTGTCGGTATATTTGGAATAGGTAAAGACGTCACTCAGCAAAGGCAGTCGGAAAAGAAAATTACACAGCTGGCATACTATGATGGGGACACCGACTTACCTAACAAGCAAAAGTTCAGAGATATTATTGATGAACATATTCATCGGGCAAAAAAGAAAAAGCGTGAATTAGCCGTGCTTTTCATGGACATCGATCGCTTTAAGATCATAAATGATACATTGGGTCACAGAGCAGGTGACCTCATAATAAAGGAACTTGCCCAGCGTCTTGGGGAAACACTTCCAAGGGGTGCGTATCTTGGCAGGTTCAGCGGAGATAAATTTACCGTCCTTTTATCAAAAAACGTAAATGAGGAAAGTATCACTACGTTGACTGACGCTATTTTAAAAGCTATCAGAGCACCATTTTTCTATAAGGGAAAAGAATTCTACATGACCGTCAGTATTGGTGTCGGAATATATCCAAGGGATGGAGAAAAAACCTCAGAAGTCCTGCGTAATGCGGACGCCGCCTTAAATCAAGCAAAATCCAGAGGGGGGAATAATACTGTCTACTTCTCAAGGGATATGAATGAGGAAACACTCCGTAAAGTGGAAATGGAAGCTCAACTACGTAAAGCCATTGTCAAGAATGAATTATATATCGTCTATCAGCCGATCATTGAAGTTCCGAATGAGTCGCTGATTGGCTGTGAAGCGCTCCTGAGATGGCAGCATGAAGAAACGGGACTTATTTCTCCAGCAGAATTCATCCCGCTGGCGGAAGAAATCGGGTTGATTCAGGAAGTTGGGAAGTGGGTGTTGATCGGGGCGTGTAAGCAGCTAAAAGAATGGCAGGATGAACGGCTGGGTGATTTCTATGTTTCTGTAAATGTATCAGCCATTCAATTCCAGCATCCCGCATTTCTGAGTGATGTGAAGGAAGCGTTAAGAGTCTCGGGACTGCCTCCGGAGTATCTTTGTCTGGAACTGACAGAAACCATCATGCTTAACGATGCCTCGTATTCAATCCAGGTCATGGAGGCTCTTTCGGAGCTGGGGGTAAGGCTCGCGATTGATGACTTCGGGACAGGCTACTCATCGTTAAGCTACCTGAAACTCTTGCCTCTTGATATCTTGAAAATAGATCGTTCCTTTGTTCGCAATATGAATGACCATTCCCCTGATGTCGCCATTGTACAGTCCGTTTCCATGATGGGGCGGGGTTTAAAATTGAAAGTGGTGGCCGAGGGGGTTGAAACACCCCGCCAACTGGAGCTTCTCAAACAATTAGGATGTGACTATGCACAAGGGTTCCTCATTGAAAAACCAATGGCGTCATGCATGATGTATGATTTTTTAAGGAAGCATAAAGTGTTAGCACTACAGGAGCATTAAAAGGCACCACTATATGAATAAAAAAATTCGTGCTTTGCCGATTGCGGTCGGTTAAGCACGAATTTTTTGTTTGGTTCGGATGAATTGTCAGGTCATGGATTGAAATTCTCAATCACTATTCGTTTTCCTGTACTGAGAGTAAACTCAAAGCGGTCACGCTTCTTTTTGTAGTAAGTAAAGTGGTGCTGGACTGCACATACTTCCTCACCGTTATCAAAGGTGATAAAGTTTACCCCCTGTTTCATTCTCTGGCTGCCCAGGAAAACAAGGTGATTATGACAGAATATACAATCATAAAGTGAATAATTTAAATTGTTTAAGGTAGATATGAATTGATGGAAAGCATCATCAGAAATGTCCTCTGTCAGACTTTCGAGTGAAAAGAGAATGTTCTTCTTAATTTGAATCCTGTCGCCATCATGCATTCTTATGCGTTCATAAGGAGTCGCGACAACTCCGTTTTCCACTAACACTCCGGTGATCCAGGTATCCTCCCTGAATAGTCTGATTTCATGGTTGATATAAAACTCCAGTTCTGATTCTTCTTCTGCATCTATTTCGAAAAATAACCAAATGTCTTCATCTAAAAGGACAGTTCCTTCTGAAAATGCTCTCTTTTGGGATTTTAGGATGTTTGAACGGTAAATGTTACTCAAATGAATATCCCTCCTTAACTACATTTCTTATCATAATTATCATATTTCATTCATGTAAAGATTGAGTGAGTCAATTAACCATTTATATTGATTTGCATAAGATAATCTATGTGTCAGAGAGCCCAGTTTGCTTGAGCAGAAAGTGAGGATGATCACAATGTGCGGAATTACAGGTTGGATACATTATAAACGAAATCTTTCAAATCAGGAAAAATTAGTGAAAAAAATGGCAGAGACACTGACCAAAAGGGGTCCGGATGAAACAAATACGTGGGTGAATCATCATGTGGCATTTGGCCACAAACGTCTGATCGTAGTGGATCCCGAAGGTGGAAGGCAGCCGATGAGCATCACGCATCAAGGGTATGTCTATACGATTTGTTATAACGGCGAGTTATATAATACGGAAGATTTGCGAGTTGTCTTAAAGGCCAAAGGATACTCATTCAAAGGACACTCCGATACGGAAGTTCTACTGACATCTTATATTGAATGGCGTGAAGAATGTGTACAGCATTTAAATGGGATCTTCGCATTTGCCGTTTGGGACAGTGAGAAGGAGCATGTATACATCGGGAGGGACCGAATGGGCGTAAAGCCTTTATTTTATTTTGAAAAAGATGGGGGGATCGTGTTCGGGTCCGAAATCAAAGCGCTGCTGGCGCACCCTGATGTCAAACCGCATGTGACACACGAGGGATTGGCGGAGGTATTGGGACTTGGGCCTTCCAGGACACCTGGTGAAGGTGTATTTAAAGACGTGAAGGAACTTCGTCCGGCTCACGCCATGGTTTTCTCAAAAGCTGGATTGAAAATATGGAGATACTGGAATGTGAAGAGTGAACAGCATAAACATTCATTTGTGGAAACGGTAGCCAATGTACGATTCCTGTTGACCGATGCCATCAAACGTCAGCTTGTATCAGACGTTCCCCTCTGTTCATTTCTATCAGGCGGCGTGGACTCCAGTGCAATAACTGCAATCGCCGCCAACACTTACCATGACGAAGGAAAAGGGAATCTTCATACCTACTCAATCGATTATGAAGAAAATGATCAGTATTTCACCAAAAGTGATTTCCAGCCGAATTCCGATGCCCCATGGATTGAAAAAATGTCAAAAGAATTCAATACGATTCATCATCGCAGTGTCATAAGCCAGGAAGTGCTGAAGGATTATCTGATTGAAGCGGTTCATGTAAGAGACCTGCCTGGAATGGCTGACGTCGATTCATCGCTGTTATGGTTCTGCAAAGAAATCAAGAATGATTTTACAGTCGGACTTTCTGGTGAGTGTGCGGATGAGATCTTCGGAGGCTATCCATGGTTTCACCGTGAAGATGACTTTAACCGAAAGGGATTTCCCTGGATGCGTTCAGTCGCTGAAAGGCAGGGGTTGTTAAAAGACGATTGGAACAAAAAGTTGAACCTTCAGGAATATGTACTCTATCAATACGACAAAACGGTGGCTGAAACTCCTTTATTAGAAGGCGAGAATGAAATCGAAACGAAGAGAAGGCAATTATTCTATTTGAATTTAATATGGTTCATGACGACTTTATTGGACCGCAAAGATCGTATGAGCATGGGCGCGAGTCTCGAGGTCAGGGTCCCATTTGCCGATCACAGACTGGTTGAGTATGTATGGAATATCCCGTGGGAAATGAAAATGTATGAAAACAGGGAAAAAGGAATCCTCAGAAAAGCACTGGAAGGGATTTTACCTAATGAAGTTCTATATAGAAAGAAAAGTCCTTATCCCAAAACGCATCATCCAGTCTATACAAAACTAGTGAGTGACTGGTTGAATGAAATTCTGGCAGACAGGTCCAGTGTTCTGTATGAGTTGTTTAACGAACAAAAGCTAAAGGAAATCGTGAAAACGGGTGGAGCGGCATTTCAGGTTCCGTGGTACGGCCAGTTGATGACAGGCCCGCAGCTATTGGCTCACCTTGGTCAGATTCATGTGTGGTTTGAGGACTATGGTATACAAATCGTGGAGTAAAGAATGAGTTATGCAGTCTGGAACATTTCTAACAAAATAGACCCATCCGCAAAAGCGGATGGGTCTATGCTTGTTAATCAATCAAACCGTATTCCTTTGATCTACCTTACTCAACTTACTGGGACTGATTGAGTTTAAACGTTCCACCAGATCAGTTCCGAATGGGGAAGGAGAAGCATTTGATTCGAGTACAGTGTCTTTCAGTTCATACGCATTTGATCCATGTTCGGTAAAGTCAAGGCCGGATAATTCTTCATCCCTGGATACGCGGATGCTTGAAACTCTAGTTGCGATAAACAGGAAGCCGCCCACTGTGACAGATGTCCACACGATTATTGCAGCAATTCCAATTGCCTGCACTGCAAGTAATGAAGCGCCTCCTCCGTAGAATAATCCGTTCTGGACATCGAATAATCCGACGGCTGCCGTTCCCCAAATTCCGCATATACCATGAACGGCGATTGCTCCTACGGGGTCATCAATTTTGAATTTCGTATCAAGAATTGTAACGGCCTCGACTAGAATGACCCCTGCGATAAGCCCAATAATGAGTGAACCCGTTAAGGATACATTTGCACACCCTGCAGTAATCCCGACTAAGCCGCCTAATGCTCCATTAAGGGTTAAAGAAGGGTCCACCCTCTTGAATCTGAACAACGTATAAAGTGAAGAGGATAGAATTGCTGCAGAGGCTGAGAATAAGGTTGTTGTGATGACGTGAGGAACAAGTTCAGGGTCGGCTGCCAAGCTGCTGCCTCCGTTAAATCCGAACCAGCCAAACCATAGGATGAAGACCCCGAGAGCCCCTAAAGGAATATTATGACCCGGAATGGCATTCGCTTTCCCTTTGGAATATTTTCCGATGCGGGCACCTAAGAATAATACCGTGATGAGTGCTCCGACAGCTCCTGTTAAATGTACGACTGTAGAACCGGCAAAATCAACAAACCCCAATGTCGAGATCCACCCTCCGCCCCACACCCAGTGTCCCACAACAGGATAAATAGCGCCTGTCATGACAATCGTTAATAAAATATAACTCTTTAGTTTCATACGTTCTGCGACTGCTCCAGATATAATCGTGGCGCAGGTAGCGGCAAATACGGATTGGAATAGGAAGAATCCGATATCTTCACGCCCTGACAGAAAGAAGCTGTCAATTCCAGCGAATCCGCCGGCGCTGCTGCCGAACATCAATCCAAAACCGATGAAGAAATAAAGAACAGCTGCAATTGAAACAGTGAGGAAATTTTTCATTAAGATATTAAGTGCGTTTTTTGCACGGGTAAATCCTGTTTCTACCATCGCAAATCCGGCATGCATGAAAAATACTAAAAAGGCTGCAATCATGACCCACATCGAGTCTACAGAAGCTTGAACGGTTTCAGCAGTAGGAGCAGCGGCAAATGCAGAAGTACTAAAAACAAGAGACAATAGCAGTAAAACAGTTACTTTTTTAATCAATGGTTATCCCTCCGATTTTTTTATGAAAAACGTAAATGAATTTAGTAGAAAGAAGCCTAAAGGACGGCTTCCTTTCCTCGTTCCCCTGTACGGATCCTAACAACCTCTTCGACTGGATAAATAAAAATCTTTCCGTCACCGACGGTTTCCGTACTGCATTGCTCGACTATGAGATCAATGATTCCTTCCACTTGATCATCGTCTACCACCATTTCCACCTTCACGCGTGGAACCAGGTTGATTTCAAACTTATTTCCCCGAAAAATTCCTTGTTTGCCCTTTTGCTTTCCGCATCCAGCAGCTTCCGAAACAGTTAATCCGCTGAACCCGCGATGACTTAGTGCTTCACGTAATGAAATAAAAGCCTCTGCACGGATAATCGCTTCCACTTTTTTCATGGATTTTCCTCCTTTAATGATTGTTTTTATTTCGATGTTAGTTTTCTTAACATCTATTTGTTATATTATTTATCATATTCAGAAAATAACAAAATATCAAGTACTTTTTTTACTTGAAAGCGTTTTTATGTAAAAAAACCTAACATCAATCTTGTGAAATGAGAAAATAGTAAAAAAGAGGCTGGGACAAAACAATAAAACAACTATCTAAAGACAAACATTCTAGAGTGGTCTCTAAATACCGCTAATGATTTCCGTGCAAGACTTCGCTTTCCGCGGGTAGCCCGTGAGCCTCTCGTCACTTCGTTCCTGCGAGGTCTCACATTAGCTACTCTTCCCGCAGGAGTCTTCGTCTTGCACTCCAATCAACCGCTGGAAAGAGCAAATATCTAAATGTACATTTAAACTAAAAACACGAACTAATTTGCCAGTTAGATGACGAATTAGTTCGGGTTTTAATTGAGCTAAACACTTTTGTCCCAGCCTCTTTCACGTTTTAAATCATTTCGTTTCTTACAAGCCCTTTTTATTGCTAACAAAGCTTTTTTTCATCCACACTTTAGAACGCCAGCGTTTCAGCATGATTAAACCTCTCAGCCATTCGTCTGCGATGAAGGAAATCCAAATGCCGATTAGGCCGAGGCCGAACGAGATTCCTAGTACATAGGACAATGTGACGCTCACACCCCACATTGAAAGGATTCCCATGTAGACAGGGAAGCGGACATCTCCTGTCGCCCTAAGTGAATTAATGACAACCAGGTTGAAGCTTCTGCCGGGTTCAAGGATGATGGTTAAATAGATTAATATTTTTCCAAGTGAAATGATTTGTTCATTATCTGTAAAAATACGTAAAAGAGGATCTGCGAAGAGAGAAAAGATCCCAGCCATTGCGAGTGAAATAACGATGGCGATTTTTAAACTTTTCAAACACCGGTCGTACGCATTTTCGTATTCTCCCGCCCCAACCAGGTGACCGATCAATATTTGCGTTCCCTGACTGATGGCTACGCTGAATAAGAAGATGAACATCATTAAGTTTTGCGCGTACACTTTCGTTGTAAGTGCTGTAGTGCCTATGCTTGCGATGAAGTACGTTATGGCCATTTGCGAACCATTATAAGATAAATGTTCGCCTGCAGATGGAATGCCGATACGAAGTAAATTCTTTACATAAAAAAAAGGAAGCTTGAACATTCTTTTAAACGGTAAAGCGGAAGGGATTCTCTTCATGATTAAAATGATCCCTGCAATAAGTCCGAGCATTCTGGAAGTAATGGTTGAAATGGCAACACCTTCAACTCCCAAAACAGGAATGCCAAACGGCCCGAAAATAAACAGGTAATTACCGATCACATTCAAGATATTCATTCCGATTGTGAGGTACATGGCATCTTTGGTGTAGCCGTAACTTCTCATGATTGATCCGGAAGTCATTATCAGCGCCTGTATAAATGCGAATCCCCCCACAATTTTCAAGTAGGAAGAAGCTTCATTCATCAAGGACTGAGGGAGGTCCATGGACGAGAGTATTGGTTGTGTGAACAGAATTAGAGCCATACTCAGAGATAGGCCGAATAGAAGATTCACGGCAAGCGAAACAAGAGAAATCTCTCCTGCGAAACTATCTTCTTTGGCTCCCAGATGCTGTGCCACCAGAATTGCAGTACCGGTAGCGACAAAGCCGAACATCACAATAATGAGAGAAAGTATTTGGTTGGATACTCCGACTGCGGCCACGGAATCATCTGAGTATTGGCTTAGCATCAAGGTATCGGCATTCCCCATGAGCATATGTAATAAGATTTCAATAAAAATAGGCCATGTGAGCGCAAACAAGGTCATCTTATTCTGTGTTTTGTTCATATAGTTACTCCTTGTCGTGAAAAGTTCGAAAAACTGAGAAGGGGACTAACTCTATAAACTGAGTTAGTCCCTTTATTTGCAAGGAATCAAGATTTAAAAATGCAGAATGGCAAATCCGTATTCTTCAAGTTCGACTTCGATGGTTTCAGCCTCAGCAGCGAACTCTTCATTATTCCAAAGATTTACGATTTTTTTTCCTTTTAAATCAAACGGCAGGGAGTAGGTGGTCGCTTCTTCCAGGCAATTCAACAGGATGAAAATCGTGTCTTCACCGTTCGATTTCGTGAAAGCGATGCAGCCTTCATGGAGGTCAGCCGGCAAGAAAGAGAGATTCCCTTCGTTAGCAAGCAATGGATGGCTGCGTCGAAGCTCGATGTGCTTTTGTACATGATTGAAAATTTCCTCGTTATGCTTCTCCTTTTCCCAGGGGAAGCATTTTCGGCAGCCCGGGTCTTGTTCGCCGGTCAAGCCGATTTCATCTCCGTAATATATACAGGGGGTACCCGTGAACGACAGCATGAAGCTATAGATCTGTTTCAGTCTGCGAATGTCATCACCACACTCTGTCAATATCCTAGGGGTGTCATGACTTCCCACTAGATTGAAATTGACTTCATTTATGTTCTTGGGATACATATGAATGACACTTGTTAAATTCTCTGCAAATTGAGCAGGTGAGATGGATTGTTTTGCGAACAGGTTTATTATGTTGGCGGTAAACGGATAATTCATCACAGCATCAAACTGATCGCCGCGCAGCCAAGGCATCGAATCATGCCAAATTTCTCCCAGTATATACAACTCAGGTTTTATTAATTTTACTTCTTTTCTAAAGTCACGCCAGAACTGATGATCTACTTCGTTTGCTACATCAAGGCGCCAGCCGTCGATATCGAACTCCTTCACCCAGTAGCGGCCAACTTCGAGTAAATACTCCCGCACTTCGCGGTTTTCAGTGTTTAATTTAGGCATGTAAGCCTCAAATGCAAACGTATCATAGTTTGGTGGACTGCTTTCAGTATTTATAGGGAATTCTCTGATATGAAACCAATCGCTATATGGTGATTCTTCGCCCTTTTCAATAACATCCTGGAAATGTGGAAAATGGAAGCCGCTATGATTGAACACTGCATCCAACATAACTTTGATACCATTTTCGTGACACTTGCCTACAAGCTCCTTCAACGTATCCTTTGTCCCGAATTGAGGATCCAGTTCAAAATAGTCAATCGTATCATATTTATGGTTGGAATGAGCCTTGAAGATGGGGGTGAAATAGATACCGCTGATCCCCAATTCTTTAAGGTAGGGAATATTCTCTATAACACCCTCGAGATCGCCTCCGAAGAAATTTGTTGTCGAAGGCTCCGCGCTGTTCCACTCCAAGGCGCCTTTTGGATCGTTATTTCGATCACCATTTGCAAATCGTTCCGGGAAGATCTGATACCAAACCGTATTCTTGACCCATGAAGGAGCTTGAAAAACATCAATCGGATTTAAGAAAGGAAAACAAAAATAATCGCCGATGTCTGATGAGGGGTTCTCTGAGAACCCTTTTTCACCATAAAAGATTTCCTCTTCTCCATCATTCAGGACAAAACCGTAGCGAAGACGTCTGAAAGGAGGTGTCAATGAAGCGAACCAGTAATCAAATAAATGATCGCTGCCTGTCATGGTCATTGCCATTTTATCGTATATCCACCCTTCGTTTTCCCAGTGATAAGGGTCGCCGTGAAGGAGAGTAGCTGTTTTTATATCGTTTTTCTTGGTTCTCAACCGGATATGCAGCTCTTCATTAGTGCAAGCGTATGCATAGTTATCTTTTGGTCGATGATAAATCGCTTCAAGTAACATTGGGTGTCCTCCTTTTTTTGCAATTTTAATTACAGAGTAGTCTACTATCATAGATACGGACACTCTTTATTACTGATACAGTTATGCCATTATAAACCTTGATATAATAACAATCATATTTTATAGATCATGCTCATATATTTTTATGTTGGGGACATTTAAACTGAATTCGTCCCCAGTTTGTCCCCAATGAGATAAAAAACACAGTTATTTAGATAGTATTTACTTTAATACTTTAATGTACTAAAGTATTGAATGCTCTATATATATTAAGAAAGGTGTACCATACATAATTATTATCATACCAGTTAGTATTTTGTCTATTGTATATGGTACATGTATAACTAATAGTAAAACGAAAGATACTTTAGTACGTTAATATATTAAAGTAATTATATATAAGGTTGGCTAGGGGACATTATTTACTGGAATCGTGTCCCCATGTCCCCAGTAGCTTATAAACGTTGATATAAAAGG
The DNA here is from genome assembly GCF_038405515.1 of Rossellomorea oryzaecorticis. GTDB lineage: Bacteria > Bacillota > Bacilli > Bacillales > Bacillaceae_B > Rossellomorea > Rossellomorea oryzaecorticis_A. The sequence goes on from NZ_JBBYAF010000022.1 coordinate 38,437, forward strand.
CTTTTAGGTGGGGACACCCCATGTCCCCAGATGTCCCCAGTGTCCCCAGATGTCCCCAGGGCATAAAAAAAGAGGCTCAATATTTAAATTAAGCCTTTTTAGAGTTGGTAAACAGTGTATTTAGTTTGTCAGCGGCTTCTTCATCTGCTTCTCGTATATAGTGTCCGTAGACGTTCATGGTAGTAGATATGTCAGCGTGACCTAAACGCTCAGAAATAACTTTAGCGTGTACTCCCTGGTTAATTAGGAGAGTGGCAGCGGTATGCCTTAGATCATGGAAGCGAATCTTTTTAAGTCCTGTACGCTTTAAAAATCCTGTCCACCATCTACCTGGGACTTGAGGGAAGTACGGTTTCCCATCCCATGTGGAAAATACGAAGAAATAATCTCCACCTTCCCATAATTCAGCAGCCTTTAGGCGTTCTTTTTGCTTACGTAACTTATATTTCTTTAACTCAGAAACCATATATGTTGGTATAACTACGGTACGAATAGAATTATTTGTTTTCGGCTTACTTAATTTACGACCTTCTCTATTGACATATTGGAGAGAATGAACGACTTTAATGGTTCTTTCTTCAAAATTAACGTCATCCCATTGCAATCCTAATATTTCACCTCTTCTTAATCCGGAACTTATAGCGATCATAACAATTAGTCTGAAATGAATTGGCTCATCATTTAGAAACTGGAATAATTCTAACACTTCTTCCTCTGTATATACTTCATGCTTTGCTTGTGCGACTTTAGGAGATTTAACACTTATTACTGGGTTAGTCTTGATTATCTTCCACTCAGTAGCACGTGTGAATATATCCCTCAATATACGATGGTGGTACTTAATTGTAGAAGAGGATAAGCCTCCTTCTTTTCCATCACAACGAGTATGTTCTAAACTGTCCAGATAATTGATAATGTGAATTGGTTTAAACTCATTCAGATTTTTATTAGCGAACGTAGGTATTAAATAATTATTTATGGCGTACTCGTATGTTTGAATGGTTGTAGGTGACAAATGTTTACGTGCATATTTACTTTTCCATTCCTCCACAAAGTCTCCAAACTTCATTTTTGAAGGGTCGATATATTCCCCAGCTTCAATCTCGGTAATGAACTCAGCAAGCTTCTTTTTAGCTTCTGTTTTATTCTTTGCTTTAATCGTTTTTGTTTTCTTCACGCGTTTCCCGGTGTGATCGTAGCCCATCGAGTATATAAGTCTCCAGGAATTGACTCCACGCTTTTCTATGCTCCCGGCCATGTTTTATCCCTCCTTAAAGAGTACATTCAACATTTCAATAGCTTGCTTTTTTTGTGCTTCAGTTAAAATTCTCCCTCTATAGGAAGCGGAATTATTTTTACTCAAAATTTCGTAAATGTCTTCATTAGATTTTCCCTTGTTTTCAGATTCATTAATTTTCTTGTTTAAAGCTTTCATCTGTTTGGGGTCGAAAGGATCGTCTATATACCCTGCTAACATCATTAAATCCCCATTAGGCACTCCTAAACCTTTGGCAATTTTATTAAGGGTATCAACCTTAGGGACGCCTATTTTGTTATTTTCCAACCTGGACAGATAGCCTTTAGATATATCCGTGAGTGCAGATAGGTCTCTAAGTGATATGTTTTTTTCTTTCCTAATTTCTTTCAAACGTACACCGAATGACATTAAAAATCCTCCTAATAAGTTTGTTGTTGTCCTTAGTATAAACGATGGGTTTCATTTTGTAAAACTTTTTCTTGTCCAGGGGTTGCATTTTTGAAACCGAACATATATACTGTAATTAACATCAACACCATAGAACAATACAACTGTAATAAAAGGCATTAAATAATGGAAGTCAACAAGATACATATACAGACTTATCCACATATCAACAGGTTCTATAAAGACAGTGCCTAGTTTTATATTAAAGTCGGTATTATATTGTTGTTGATTAGATAAAGGGGGTGAGTACATGGCAAGTGTGAAGCGAAAGGAGGAAAAAGATATGAAAAATCAAGATGTTAGACAAGCGATCCAAGAGGCTGGTTTGAAACAGTGGCAAGTAGCAGAGGCTTACGGATTGCACGAGGGTAATTTTTCTAGATTGCTAAGGAAAGAGTTAAGCCTGGAGAAGAAAGCAAAAATTTTCAAAGCTATTAATCAATTAAAAGGAGGAAACAAATAATGAAAGCATTAGCACACAGAACAATTAAGAGAGATAAGTACATTCTGGAGAATCACAAAGTATGGAAGAAACAAGGGGCTAAATTTAAAAAGAAACGTGTAGATCATGGTTTCCCACTTCAGTTTGTGGCAGCAGAAACAGGAATGGCACCAGCTACATTAAAGAAGTACGAGGAAGGTATGCCGGTTATTCGTCCTAAACTGATTGAGAAAAGCCTGGAACATTTCTATAAGTATTGGGAGATTAGATCATCTTTAAAAAAGATCTTAAAGAAACATGATTGGGATTGATGGTATGGAGAAGATCACGCTCAATGTAAAAGAGGTTGCTCAGATGTTGGATTTATCAGAGGACTTCATATACAAGCTGACAAGGGAAAAGAAAATTCCACATGTGCGAATAGGTTCGAGGATATTGTTCAAGAGGCACAGCATAGAGGAATGGCTTTCACAAGCTGAAGAACAATGTATTTAGACAATAAAAAAAACACCTATTGCGAGTAGGTGCGAGAAAGGAACGAAACAATTTTGATTAAGGCAAGTATATCACCTTTTCAATCAAAAGTACAGAACTTTGTACAAGCTTATGTGAAGATACTGGATTGGTCAGTGTTTCCATTACACTCCATTGCAGATGGTAAATGTACTTGCGGAAATCATGGGTGTAAATCACCTGGTAAGCATCCTAGAGTACAAAACGGAGTGAAAGAAGCTTCAAAAGACATTGATCAGATTAACGAATGGTTTAGTAAACCTTATGAGTCAAATATCGGACTACCTACAGGGAAGATAAATAACATCATTGTGGTAGATATTGACGGTGAACAAGGTGAGGAATCAATCAAAGAGTTACAAGATAAATACGATGAACTTCCAGAAACAGTTGAAGCGATAACAGGTAAGGGCAGGCACTTATTCTTCAAATATGAGGAAGACGTTAAAAATAAAGTAGGCTTCTTACCTGGTGTAGATATACGAAGTGATGGCGGTTATATAGTGGCAGCTCCATCAAGGCATATAAGCGGTAGGGATTACGAGTGGGAATTATCCTCTTCTCCTTCAAATACGCCAATAGCGGAACTACCAGAATACTTTAAGCACATGCTCAAGGAACAGAAAACAGAACAAAGAAAACCAACAGATTATTGGTTAAACCTTCTAAGTGGAGAGGGTGAAGGTGGAAGGAATCACGCTACAGCTTCACTAACAGGCTATCTGCTTAGAAAGAACATTGAACCTAAGATTGCATTGTCGCTGGTGCTAGCGTGGAATGAGAGGAACTCTCCACCATTAAGTGATGAAGAGATAAAAATAACATTCAATTCAGTATTGAAAGCTGAAATAAGGAGAAGGAAGGGGGAGTAAATTGACTATTGATAATGAATTAGATCGGACTCTAAATGAATACAACGAAGTACAAGAAAACAAGTGGGAGACTCCGATGCCTTTTGAAGATGAAAGTGGAGTAAGTTTCCCAATTACTGTCCTTCCTTCATGGTTGAAAGATTATTCTAAAGCATTGGCCAGTCAGATGTTAGTGCCGATTGATATTCCTGCAATGGCTACTATAACACCATTGAGTACGTCAATCAGTGGGAAATATGATGTGTATTTTGCTCAGACAGATTGGAGACAACCTTTAAATACTTACATTATCCAGGTTGCCCCACCTTCGAGTAGTAAGAGTGGCGTACACAAGGAGATTATGCAACCAGTTGAGGAATACGCAGCGGAAAAGCGTGAAGTATTGGAATTAGAGTTAAGGGACAACAAACAGGAATACAGGGCAAAGAAGAAGCTTCTCGAAAAGTTAGAGAATAAATATGCTGACAAACAAGAAAGTAAAATTCTTGATGAAATGAAAGCCTTGAATAATGAATTGGCTGAATTGGAAAAGAAACTGAGAGTCCCAACGTTCACAACTAGCGGAAACATCACGACTGAAAAACTATTCCACTTGTTGAGGGATAGCGATGAAAAATTAACAATCTCCACAGATGAAGGATTCGAGTTAATCAGTATCCTGTCTGGTAAGTATAGCGGCAAAGTTGATATTGATTTACTCCTAAAGGCGTTCAGTGGAGAACGTGCAACAGTTGAGAGGATGAAAGGCGATCCGATTGTATTAAACAGACCATTACTGACAATGGGACTATTCATCCAACCTAGTGTATTAGGTGAACTAAGGGCGTTTAATGGAAGGGGATTCTCAGAACGTTTCCTATATAGTCTAAAGTCTCCTAAGTACCAGGAAGGATTCGGAGTGGCGATTCCTAAGGTGATTAAGGACAGGTACAAAGAAAACATTACTAAACTATTAGAAATGGACGATGTGGGGACGATTACGGTATCTGAGGAAGCGTATCAACGTTTTACAGACTTACACAATGAAATCAAGCGAGAAGCTTTTAACGAAGACTATCCGGAAATCTTACAAGGTTGGTTTGGTAAGTTGACAGGAACAATCTTAAGAATTATCGCACTGCTGCATATCGCAGAAGAGATTGATTTAAACGGAAAAGTTATCTCTAATGAATTGACAAGCGAGGACATAGAAAAAGGATTTGCTCTACTCCCTTACTTATCCTCGATGACAAAAACAGCCTTCGGAATTGTTGGGGAAGATGGCACTCAAAGAGATTTGAAATATCTATTCAAAAGGGTTTGCGACTTACAAGATGAAGGCGTAACTCCTTACAGGAAGCTTTATCACGCTGTTAAAAGAAGGTTTAAGGCTGACAAGCTTAAGAACGCTCTTAAAGAGTTAGAAGATATGAACTATATCCACCTGGAAGAGAAAAGCGGAGATATTAAGTCAATCGAAGTCAATCCACTTACAAAGGACATGAAACATAAAGAAGAGGCGGTACAAGAGGTTAAGCCTGTTCACTTTAAACCAGAAGTTATTGAGGACAAGCCTCTATATGAGATGAAATCAGATGGGAGTGGGCTGTTATGAACGAACTCATTCAGTCGGCGGAGAGTATAGGCTGTCCGTTATCACTTGAGGGGGAACGCATTAAAGTAGAGGGGATATCACGCCTCCCTGCTTCCCTCCTAGAGAGGATAAAGGAACATAAGGCACAGATAGTCGAAACGCTCAAGAATGACCAGGAGGCAAGAAATAGAGGCTTTATGGTTGGTGTCCCTGGTGAGATTTATACAAAGTCTCTTCATCACAAAAGTAATGTCTATGTAGAAAAGATTGGTGATCAATGGGAAGCGTGGAGAGAGACATACCAAAAGGGAAAGACAGTCTCCACTAAAGTCATTATGACAGGTAACACCCTTGAATACGTGCTAGTTAAAGTTTCACAATACTTTGACTACATGGAGAAGAAGCGGCACGAAAGGGGAAGCGTTAAATGATGAACAGATCATTTAGGTATCTAGTGACTACATTAATTAAGCAGCGGCTCGAGATTATGAAGCTTAATCGTAAAAAGAATAGGCTCATGGAACGCACATGGGAGCATGAAAAGGGGAGTATCAATGACATTTAAAGAGTATATGGCTCAACACTATAAGGAACGTCCAGACGATCGCTTTAGTATGGTGGCGTGGAGTGTGAAGCATGACCAGTGTTTTCCGAACACAAAAGATTATGATGAAATGCTCGAATATCTGAAGAAGGTAAATGCGAGTACAACAGCGATTAGATCATTTAAAGAGGCGTACCTGGAATATAAGCATGAGTGTCCTAGTCGTGATGGAAAGGTAACGATTATCTCATTTAATGACAAGGTTATGAATGGACTGGGGATTACAAAGGAATTGTTTGAACATGAAAAATAAATTTATCGAGGTAAAGCTTCCAGGACACACAGTATTTCTGACTCACGATGAAATCCATACCCTGCTCAAGTTGGATCGAGTGATATGGAAAGAGAGCATAAAACGAGGCAAATACATTCTTAGAAGCAGACAACAGAAGAAAAGGGAAGCGGAAAGGAGTGACTTCTCTTAATACAATTTGATGGAGGTTACAGCCAATGATATCAGATGAATTTACCCGGTATGAGTTGCGAACCTATGCTATGAGTATAAAACTTGCGGCTCAGTTGAAAGAGGAAAAGGAAGCAGCGATACAAAGTTTATATGATGACTGTTCACCTTCTACCCGGTTCTATGATGCAAGTACAGATAGATGGCTCAAGACAGGAGTTAATACTGAGGATAAGGCTATAGAGATTATTGAAACAAGGGAAATGTTTGATAAGAAGATTAAACGCTATATGGAGAAGATAGAGGCTTTTAACGAGGCGTTGAACACCTTATCAGAGGCAGAACAAAACATCATTAAGGCTTACTACTTCAAGAACATCCCATCTGATGAAGCTTCTCTATATGGAGCGGAGGATAAGATGTGTAAGTACATCGGAGACATGAATTATAAAAAGCATGTAGCTGAAAAAGAAGCTCGTAAGGAAATGCTGAGAAAATCAGTAATTGAGTATAAATCGAGGTGCTCATAATGAAATGTATAGATGAATGGTACGAGGTTAAAGGGAATGAAGTCCATCACATAGGAGTAGAAAACTTCCTGCAGCTTGAGGATAAAAAGATATTTAATGGCGTACTGGACAGTGACTTTATCTATGAAATGGCGTTCGGTACTGAAGGATATATAAAAGCCAGCGTGTTTTCTGCTGAAGAACCTAAAAGGTTTAAATACCTTATCAAGATGGAGATCCACGACAATTTTCCTTCTTACTACTGTATATCTGATGATTCAAGTTATATGGAGTTTGTAAAGAATCGACTATCACCATTATTAGAATTTTATCGAGTAAATAAAGACTTATCTTAATTGAGATTAAACAAACGAAAAAGGGGCGTGGAAAATGTGAAGCAGATTGAATTGATTGGAGAAGTTAAGGAAGCTATCGCAGAAAAGAACGGATATAAGACGTTTACGGTATCAGTACCTTATACAGGGACATTGATTTGTCAGACTGAAACAGGACTGGTAAACGCAGATCAGATTGAAGTTGGGAAAAAGTTATTCATGAAATGTACTTTAAAGGGCGTTGTGAACAATGGTTACTCACACAATTATGTCATTGTTCAAGAATTGGTGACCATCGATGAATGATATGCCATTGGTCGAATTAGAAGGATATGTAACTAAAATCATTGGAAAAAACAAACGAGTTTTAACCTTTAAATTCCTTGATGATAACTTTGGTGAAATCATCTGCACAGCAAGGCGTAAAGAGTCGATTATGTATTACAACATTGTAAGAGGTAAGAAATTTAAGTTAAAAGCCTCTCTAAACGGAAATGATTCAGAGAATCCAGGCTATACAAGGAACTATCTATATATCAAACATTCAAAGGAGATTGATTAATATGAAAATCGTAAAAGAGAGAGTCAACACTAAGGAAGAACAGCAGCAGAAGGAAAACCTATTCAAACGAATGATGCCTAAACCAAAGGAAGAGAAATACGATAGCAGCGTAGAAGTGCATGTGACGAATAAAGAATATGAAATGGTTATTGCAGCTGTAAGAATGTCCAATAAAGGTTATCACGCCTTTGTACGTGAAGCTCTACTGAACTTTGAGAGTATGCAAGAGTTAAAGTTTCCACAGGTTGAGGATGAAGGTACTAAGAAGTGGCTGACATACGAATTTGAGAAAGAGGATAAAGAAGCACTGGTGAATGAGGCTAGGAACTCCAGGACGGAACTGAAGGACTTTATCCGGGCTATCCTATGGACAGTATCGAAAGAAGCTATTGAGAAGCAAAAGGAGAAGGCTGATAAGCAACGCAGGAAAACACAGGTAAACAAAGGGCAGCATGTAGACTTCTTCCTACGAGGGCAACTGTTAGAACGCTATGAAGATAAGTACGGTAAGCCAGATGCAATTAAGGTTAGGGACTTATTAACGGAACTATTAGATAAACACTTGAAGTAATGGGAATGGCAGGGAAACCTGCCTTCTCTATAAAAAGTAGGTGAGATTATGAGTAAGTTTGATAAATACAAAAGGGACAGTAAAGCAGAGAAATTCTACAACAGCAAGGCATGGCGTAAGACTAGGAACATCGTATTCCAGAGAGATACAGGACTATGCCAGGACTGTCTGAAGAGGGACAAGATAGTAAGTGGTGATGTCGTTCATCATAAGGTTGAGTTGTTGGATGGTGAGAAGGGATGGGCGTTGAGGTTAGATCACAGTAACCTTATTACCCTTTGCCATGACTGTCACAATTCTATTCATAAAAATAAATTTGTTCCTGTTAGAGAAGATGTAATGTTCGATAGTGAAGGTAATCTAATCAGAAGATAAAAGCTTACATCCCCCCGTATCGTACCCTTATAGGGGATATAGGGACATCGAGATAGGGAGAATAATGTATCTCTCTGGAGGGTCTAAGAGGGGGTCTAGGTAACCCATAAAAAGGAGTGTGGAAATATGCCAGGAGTTAGCGATTTAAAGAAGGATAAAGAAGTACAAAAGAAGATTAAAAAGGAATTACGCAGACTTAACAACATCTTTAAGGATATAGAACAAGGTAAAAAAGATACTGTCCGTTCCCTTATCGAAAACGCTGCCTTTATGTCAGTAATACTGGACGAGTTACAGCAACATATCGCAGAGAATGGGACTGTCAGTGAATATCAGAATGGGGCTAATCAATGGGGTACAAAAATCTCTCCAGAAGCACAGATTTATAATTCAATGATTAAGAATCACATGGCCATCGTTAAACAACTTACAGACCTGTTAAAAGATGATGATAAGGACGAAGACGATGACGAGTTAATGAAATTCATACACAACAGATAATAAAAAGGAGGAAATACGATGAAATTAACGCTAAAAGAACGCAATTTATTAAAGTGTTTAGCCGATAAAGGTACATTCATGTGGATGATCCAACTTCATACAAAGATGACATACAACGAGATTCTAAAAACGGTGCGATCCCTTAAAAGTAAAGGGGTCTCCATCCGTCCCGTTAGCTTCCATAGTAAAATGATTGAACGATTAGAGTTTAGAGGCTCTAAAAAGAGTCTCCAGGAGTGGATTGAATGTTAAGAGTATTTGATAAGAGTATGCAGCCTGTGGCAATCCTAGAGAACGCTTATAACGTGGGTTATGAGAAATATTATAACCAATTATGGAGTGCCACCTTCACTCTTCCCCTGGACGACGAGAAGAATGAACATTGCAAACCTTTCTACTTTGTAGAGATCATTGATAAGTATGATGAATACATTGGCTTGTTTAGAATCATGCCGAATATCCTTAGAAGGGACTCAAATACCCATGAGATAGAGTATAGCCTTCAACATGCTCTCTCAACGCTAGTGAGTGACGTTATAGAGGGATATGAACAGACCACGAACCTTACTACTAGGGAGAATATAGAGTTTATCCTGGGCTTTCAGACAACGACCTACTGGGTACTAAAGGATTGTGAGTTTTCATCAAGATTCCATTATAAGTGGGAATCAGAAAACGGACTTCTTGCACCACTGTTCTCCATTCCTCAACCATTCGCAGAAGAGTATGAATGGCAATTTAATACGCAGGTATTCCCTTTTGAATTAAGCCTGGTGAAACCTAGTCAAGAATTAGAATGGGTTATCCGGTACGCTCATAATCTTGTCGGTATCGAAAAAGAGGAAGACCCTACAGAGATTGTAAATAGGATTTATCCTCGTGGCGTGGGCGAAGGCGTGAACCAACTGACAGTCTCAGATGTAAATAATGGCGTAACGTACCTGGAAGATACGGAATCCATTAATAAGTATGGCTTACAGTCTTATGTTTGGATTGATCGCAGGATTGAGAACGCAGAAACACTTAAAGCCAATGGACAATCTCTATTAAGCCAATGGAAAAATCCAAAAGTAGTTTATAGAACCAATGCGGCAGATGTTTCTTCTATAACAGGCGAGTCCATTGATAAGCATAGACTGGGTAAAAAGGGACGTATCTATGATCCAGATTTAGGGACGCTTGATAAAAGAGTCATGTATGAGGCTAAAAGTGACATATTCGGAGGTGAAGGGGTCATTGATTTAGAAATTGGCAGCCTTACCGATGATATAGCGACCATACAGGCAGATATTGAAAGAAAGCTTCAAACCAACGAGGCATATAGTCAAGGAGCGACCTCTATCCTAGCTTATAACTACGATGATAATGCAGATGGTAATCATCCGGCGGTTATACGCTTCTACGTGCCACCAGAGGCCGTTAATATTAATAAGGTAGACCTTACCTTTGAAACGACTGAATTTAGGACGTATGGAGGCACTACAGAGGCAGGGGGACAGGTAAGCAAGACGACAGCCTCCGGGGGGAGTACAACAGTATCAACTACTTCTGCGAGTGGCGGAGGACAAACAACTTCATCTGGTGGGGGTCAAACATCTTCAGAGAATGGATCACATTTCCATAGACTCTTTGTTGGTGGGGAAAATGCTTCTGCAACCTTTACGAAAAGAAGATACTTTGCTTATTTAAAAGATAGTGATGTAGCAACTTCAGTAAACTTTGAAGCAGACACAGGCGGAGACATTTACACTTATGAAGCAGAAGGCGATCATACCCATACAGTGAGCAGCCATACTCATTCAGTGAGTGATCATACACACCAGGTAAGCGTAAATATCCCAGCACACTCTCATGGCTTTGAAATCGATCCACATAGTCACCCTATAAAGCACGGTATCTTCACATTAAGCACAGTACCGTCAAGTGTTACTATTAAGGTAGATGGCAATACAGTCCCTCATACTTCTACAAGTGGCGATGGTTTAGACCTAGTGCCTTACATGGATAAGGACAGCGAAGGAAAGGTACTAAGAGGGCAATACCATACATTAGAAATAGAACCTAATGGACTAGGTAGGATTAACGCTCAAGTATTCATGCAGCTGTTCCTTCAGTCCAGGGGGCAATACTCTATTTAAGGTGGGGGAATCCTCACCTTTTTTCTTTGCAATAAAAAAAGCCCTGTTACAGGCTTACTTCTTTACGTGCTTAAGTACATCTTCAATATTACAGTCTAATTCTTTGCAGATGCGATCAATTACATCTAAAGAGACATTATCACCTCTACCCATTTTCGCAATAGTTGTAGACGATGTTTTTATTTTTTCTCTTAATGCCTCTTTGGACATTTTTTTATCAATAAGTAATTTCCATAACGGATCATACGTGAATGGCATAACGTCTTCTCCTCCTCTCTACATATATTCTACACTAATCTAAAGAAAAAATTCAAGTTATTAAAGAAATGTGCTTGACGTATACTTTTATTTTATGTATATTATCTTTAGAAAGTAAAAGAAAGGAATGAAGAAAATGAACAATTTAAGAATGTTACAAATTGCTATTCATGGATTGAAAGACCAGGAGTTAAAGGACAGTGAGATTGTGGAGATCGTCACTAAGGTTCTGGCAGGTGAAGAAATTGAAGGTTAAAGTATCTGAATGGGCGAATACAAGTATAGAAACGAAAATGTGTATTTTGGAGCATGTAGCTTATTGCCAGTGGAAACAGAAAAAAGCTCACATCAAAAACTAACCCGGCCAGGTTGAGTAAGTGAAGTAAGCCCTGTCCTCATTATAAAGAGGATGGGGCACAAATACAATATAAGGAGTGTCCTAATAATGAATGAAGCATTGATTTTTTCTAACACAGTAGATACAGGATTCACTACATACGAGGAAATAGACACACTTCAGAAGCAAGTAAAAGAACCGGCAGTTATCTTTATGGAGAATAGAAAGCCTGTTGCGGCATATTTCATTGATGCTAACACCAGGGAAGAATTAGAGGGTATGATCGAGGCGAAACGCTTTAAGACAAAAAGTATTCCTTTTGGTGAATACGTAAAGATTGACGATAGAATATTCTTAGGGAGTGGTGAAGCGTGAAAATAATTCTAATTGCATTATCTTTTATGGTGATCAGTACAGTCCATGTGTCAGCTTCAGAAAGTAAATGCGTAAATGATAAATGTGTAACATGCCAATATGAAACTGAGGTTATATATTAATGGAGTGGGCGAAATATAAAAAATATATATGGCTAACAATATGGTTAATAATTGCCGCGGGAGTTTTAATACTGTTTATGAAATTCGGTGTAACAGGCATGAGAGATATAGGAGTTAATCTCTTGGGTGCTGCAATCTTTTCGTTTGTATTAACTGGATATGCCACTTCCGGTTCTAAAAGTGAAGATACTAGTGATATAGTATTGGGGCTATTTTTTGCAGTAGGGTTCTTTGTATTCTTTTCATGGTTATTTATTAAATTTAATTTCTTTGGGGTTTTCTTTGAATAAAAAGAGGGTGTACCTAATTGGTACGCCCTTTAATTATGGGGGTTGAGAAGCCCTACTCATATATTTGAAAGCAGTATGCTCTCATAGGACTATTTTACTATAAATGGAACGTGATTAATAATTCTTTTAGGCATACTTTATATAGCTACGGCCAGGGCGATAAACCCAACGAATAGCCACAAATATATCTTATCTTCAGATGATAACCAACGAGTTTTTACATGATATGAGTTATAGCTGCCTTTTATCTTCTTCAGTTTGATGCTCCTAACCGATGGTAATGGTGATGCCTCCTTTTTCCGTTCTGGAAGAAAACGCCCTTTCTCGTCCCTCGTCCTGTCTTGATTCCACGTTTTTGTGGAGTCCTCTCTCATTAGCTGCATTAATTGACGTCTTTCCTCTAGTGTGATCATTGACGTCCTTCCTCTCCTCTCTTTTTGGATTGCTTTCCAGCCATAACGCCCTTTCAGATAGCGACCAGGAGGGAGTAGGGACGTCACCTTTCTTGTAATCTTTCAATATCTCATTAAATTCTTTAGAGTGACCAGCTACAAATAACGCTGCCCTTATAATCTGATTGCGGTCTAATGTTGTAGCGTGAAATAAATCGTCCACATAAGCCCTGTAAACGTCTGAATACCTTACAGTAGGTCTATACAAAGCAAACACCCTTTCTATTGTAAATGACGTCAGCATGACGCCTTAATGACGCCCTTAATAGAGGATATTTGATACTGTTTGTCCAATATGCACAATAACGCCCAAATAGATAAAATATTTTGTGCAAGTGAAAGGAGCTGCTCAAGATGGTAGGAGGATGGAAGAAGCCACGTTCAAGGTTTGGAAGGTGGTTAGATCAGCAAGGTATCGAACAGGTAGAGTTTTCAAAACTATCTGGTGTGTCTAGGAATACCATTTCTACCCTATGTAATGATAAAGAGTATATCCCCAGCCCGAAAGTGATGAAAAAGATATTAGATACAGTTAGACAAATAGAGCCAGGGAAGAAAATGGATGATTTCTTCGATATATAAGGAGTGTCTATATGAAGCATGGAGACATTGTAAGAAGCAAAGAGGGGTTTATGATTGGTAAGGTAATACACACAGAAACAGAGTGCTGTATAAGGAGTCTGGAAGGGTCTGAAAATAGATGGACAGTCCAGGCGAGTCATTTAGGCCAATTTAAGAAGGATTGGAAGGTTATAGAGTCAAAAGAGACATAAAAAAAGCAGCCAGGTATTTAACTGACTGTTCAAAATAGAAGGGTGGAATCCTTCTGTAAACAAGTATAGTCACAAAGGACTAGATAAAGCAATAACTATTTTAGGCTGATTTGTAAATGTCACTCTTTTCTCAATGTGTGAGAAACGCTCTACAACAAAATTACTTTCACCTTTACATAGTAAGGGTCATTAGAAGCGACATAGTGGTGGTCATGTAGTGTACAATTCATTGAAGAGTACCGATCCAATCACGCCATAATGTCCACTATGGTTAGGAACAGTACAATGAAGTGCGACTAGTATATAAAATACTACTGTTTTTTTACCTTGCTCTAAGCTGCTGGGGACACCTGGGGACATAGGGGACACGTGGGGACATAGCCTGTCCCCAGATAAAAGCCTATTGTATCAAGGGTTGGGACGTACCTGGGGACGTGGGGACATGAATCCGGTGAAAAACGTCCTCTATCTTAGTTGAGAGGTTATACAAGAAAACTAAAAAACTATACATAAGTTATACAGAAACGAATAGTCTATCATTACCTTTTAGGTTAGAGAATATCAGCCATTAGGACAAGCGTTTGAAATATCTGTCCCCAATTCGTCCCCAATGACTCTGTCATACCCATTATAAAAATACTGTTATAATCGTTAAACCTTATTATACCAACGTTAAAAATGAATAATTAATACAGATTAAACTAATTGTGTTCTACCATCATAGTGTTGTCAACAAAACGTGCAATCTCTATGAAAGCGGTTTTTAATTTTTCTATTAAACTTAAAAATATTAAAAAAACTATTGCTAAATGAGTTTTAATTTGTATAATAGGAAATAGGTTGTGCAATCGCTTTCACACATAAATGTAAGCGTTACATTTTGCGCTTGAATTCACTTATGTGTGCAAACGGTTGTACAATCCAGGAAATATTACTTATTCACCTATACTTAGGAGGGGTCAAGATGAAGAAAGCATTATCATTATTAATGGTAGTTATGCTTGTACTAGGGGCTTTGGCTGCTTGTGGTCCTAACCGTGAAGAACAATCTTCAGGTAATAAAGACAGCGAGAAAAAAACAGACGATGCCAACAAGCCTGAAAAGCTGGTTATCTGGGAAGATCAAGAGAAATCTGGATGGCTGGATGAAGTAGGTGCCAAGTTTACAGAAGAAACTGGTATCGAACTAGAAGTAAAAGAAGTAGAAATGGCTACTAAAATGAAAGAACAATTACGCCTGGATGGTCCTGCAGGTACAGGTCCTGACGTATTGACTTTACCGCATGACCAAATCGGAGAGCTTGCTCTTGCAGGTCATATCGCACCATTAGAGGTTGAAGGGGAAGTTGAAGACCGCTTCACTGAATCTTCAATGACAGCTCAAAGCTATGATGGGAAACTCTATGGGCTTCCGAAATCTTCTGAAACTCCAGTCTTTGTTTATAACAAAGAATTAATGGAAGAAGCACCAAAAACAATGGATGAAGTGTATTCATTCTCTAAAGATTTCACTAAAGATGGAAACTACGGTTTCTTAGCTCTTTGGGATAACTTCTACTTCGCTCATGCACCAATCGGCGGATTCGGCGGTTATGTGTTTGCTGAAAATGATGGAGCATTAGATGCGAAAGATCTTGGTTTAAACAATGAAGGTGCTGTTGAAGGTACTGAATATATTCAAAAATGGTACACAGAAGGTTTATTCCCTAAAGGTATCGTCGGTGAAAACGGCAGTTCTGCAATGGACGGTTTATTCAATGAAGGAAAAGTGGCTTCAGTTATGAATGGACCATGGTCTTTCCAAAGTTATAAAGATGCAGGAATTGACATCGGCATCTCTGCTATGCCTAAGCTTCCAAACGGAGAGCCTATGAAAACATTCATGGGTGTTAAAGGATGGCATGTATCTGGATACTCTGAAAATAAAGAATGGGCTCAAAAGTTCATCGAGTTCATCACTCAAGACGAGTATGCTAAGCAGCGTTTCGAACAAACACAGGAAGTACCTACAAACCAAGGGTTGATCGAAGATCCTGCAATTGCTGAAAACCCAGGTGCAAAAGCGGTTGCTGAACAGTCTCAATATGCGGTTCCAATGCCTAACATTCCAGAAATGGGAGAGGTTTGGGGACCAATGGCTGATTCACTTCAAACGGTTGTAACTGGTAAGCAAGAACCTAAAGCGGCTCTTGATGCAGCAGTTAAGCAAATCCAGCAAAATATCGAAGCGAATCATTCAAATTAATAAAATTGTAGCGGTACCTTCTCCGGATGGAGAGGTACTGCTATCCTTTTAAGGACCTATTCAAGGGCTTTAGGAGGAAGAAAGGCGTTTCTGCTTCCTAAAGCTCTTGAAGCTTAAGTAAACAAGTTGAAGTATAGAAGGGGGAATATAGGATGGAGCAACAATCCTATCAAACAAAACATAGAAAAACAGCGCTGGCCCTTTCCCTTATCCCAGGTCTAGGTCAGTTGTATCATAAACAGTATCTAAAAGGCGGATTTTTCCTGATTATGACAGCCGCATTCATTCTGGTATTCAGTGATTTGATCAGTTACGGTCTGTGGGGAATCACAACGCTTGGAACAGACATATCATACGGAGATCACTCCATCTTCCTGATGGTATATGGCATTCTCGCAATCATCGTTTTATTATTCGGAATCGGTTTTTATCTATTTAATTTACGAGATGCATACGTAAATGGAGAGAAAAGGGATAGAGGGGAAAAGCTTAGCACTATCAGAGAACAATACAGAAATCTGGTAGATAACGGATTTCCTTATCTCATCATGTCCCCAGGTTTTCTATTGCTGGTTTTCGTAGTCATCTTCCCAATCATCTTCGTTGTGCTGCTGGCATTCACTAACTATGATCTTTATCATTCACCGCCTGCAAAGCTGGTGGATTGGGTAGGGATCCAGAACTTTGTAGATATCTTCAAAATTGATATTTGGAGAGAAACTTTCATCACAGTTTTGGCTTGGACGCTTGTATGGACTTTTGGAGCCACGACACTTCAGGTTGCACTTGGTATTTTCCTGGCCATCCTTGTGAATCAAAAGGATTTGAAAGGGAAAGCGGTTATCCGTACCGTATTCATTTTGCCTTGGGCGATTCCGGCATTCGTTTCCATTCTAGTTTTTGCAGGTATGTTCAATGAATCGTTTGGGACAATCAATAGGGACATTCTCGCGGCCCTCGGAATTGGGGAATTACCTTGGATGACGGAGCCGATGTATACACGACTCGCTCTGATCTTCATTCAGACATGGTTAGGGTTCCCGTTCATTTTTGCAATGACGACAGGTGTACTTCAATCTATTCCGGATGAATTGTATGAAGCTGCGACGGTTGACGGAGCTTCCATTTTTCAGAAGTTCAAGAATATCACGCTGCCGCTTGTATTATTTGCAACGGCTCCGATCATCATCACTCAATATACATTCAACTTTAACAACTTTAATGTTATTTACTTATTCAATGGCGGAGGACCGGCTTTAACAGGACAAAATGCAGGTGGAACAGATATCCTGATTTCATGGATCTACAGCCTGACGATGACCTCGGCTCAATACTCCAAAGCTGCGGCCATTACATTATTACTTTCCATTATCGTTATCACTGTAGCGATCTGGCAGTTTAAACGCACGAAATCATTCCAAGAAGAGGATATGATGTAAAGATGAATATGAAAAGACAGAAACTCATACGTTTAACATTTTCTTATCTCGCCATCGGTATTATGTTTGCTATCATCCTTTACCCGGTAGCCTGGATCATCGGATCTTCCTTTAATCCAGGGCAGAGTCTATCAGGATCATCGATCATTCCTGAAAATGCAACGCTTGCTCACTATAAGGAATTATTTGATCTTGAACGAAGCAACTATCTGATTTGGTATTGGAATTCATTAAAGGTGAGTTTGTCAACAATGGCACTTACGGTTCTCCTGGTAAGCTTGACGGCTTATTCCTTCTCCCGTTATCGTTTTGCGGGACGGAAAAATGGGTTGATGACATTCTTGATCCTGCAGATGATTCCTAACTTCGCGGCATTGATCGCCATTTTCGTCCTGGCGTTGTTAACGGATCTCTTGGATACTCATATCGGGTTGATCCTTGTATACGTCGGTGGTCAGATACCGATGAACACATGGCTGATGAAAGGTTATTTGGATACAATTCCGAAAGAACTTGATGAATCTGCAAAAATGGACGGTGCAGGACATTTGCGAATCTTCTTCCAAATCGTCATGCCTCTCGCTAAGCCGATCATTGCGGTCGTCGCTTTGTTTTCGTTCATTGCACCATTCGCAGACTTTATCCTGGCGAGTATCCTTCTGCGTTCAGAAGAAATGTACACGCTGCCGGTTGCCCTATATGACATGGTTGCAAAGCAATTCGGTGCAGAATTCACAACGTTTGCAGCGGGCTCTGTGTTAATTGCAGTCCCTATCGCATTTTTATTCCTGTTCTTCCAGAAATACTTCGTTTCAGGATTGACGGCAGGGGGTACAAAAGGATAATCTTATAGGCGTTACTAACTATTGAGGAGGAGCGGAGATGAAAAGAAGAGTACTATCTCTCATTTTAGTCCCGTTTCTTCTTTTTTACGCCCTTCCGGTAGGTGCAGTTGAAAAAGAAGAACGAAAGTGGCAGGATGAAACAATTTATTTTCTAATGGTAGATCGCTTTAATAATGGTGATACAAGCAATGATAAAGAAGTGGACACAAAGGACCCGCGGGCTTATCATGGCGGTGATTTTCAGGGGATTATCGACCGTTTGGATTATATCAAGGATATGGGGTTCACTTCCATATGGCTGACTCCGGTCTTTGACAACCAGCCTAAAGGATATCATGGGTATTGGATAACAGACTTCTATAAGACTGATGAACATTTCGGTTCAATGGAAATGTTTAAAAAACTTGTAGATGAAGCACATAAACGAGATATGAAGGTCGTACTGGATTTTGTAGTTAACCATGTCGGACCGGAACATACCTGGGTTAATGATCCTGCAAAAGAAGACTGGTTCCATGAGAAACAGCCAATGAACTTTTCCGACAAAGAAAGTCTTCAGAACGCATGGTTGTATGATCTTCCTGATTTAAACACAGAGGATCCCGAAGTAAGGGAATATCTTTTTGATGCTGCCAAATGGTGGATTAAAGAAACGGATGTCGACGGTTATCGTCTGGACACGGTGCGCCATGTCCCTCAAGATTTCTGGAGCGATTTCAGTAAAGAAGTTAAATCAGTGAAAGATGATTTTTATCTTCTTGGTGAAGTGTTTGATCGTGATCCCCAGAAGATAGCTGAATATAACGATGTTGGAATTGATGGGTTCGTTAATTTTCCTCAAGCTGAAGAATTGCGTACAGTATTTAAGAAACCAGATACATCCATGGACAGATTGTTCAATTTCTGGAAATACAATGAAACGTTTTACGATGACCCTTATTTAATGGGAACATTTATCGACAACCATGATATGGAGCGTTTTACCCGTCTGTTGGTGCAGGAAAATGTTTTCCCGGGGACTCGCTGGAAGCTTGCCTTAACGTATATGTATACGACACCCGGGATTCCGATTGTTTATTATGGATCTGAAATTGCAATTGATGGCGGGGAAGACCCCGATAACCGGCGCCTGATGAATTTCAGGGCCGATGAAGAACTGATTGACTACATTTCAACATTAGGCGAGGTTCGTCAGGACTATCCTGCTTTGACGAGGGGAACGATAGACCCGTTGTATGAAAAAGATGGAATGGGCATCTATAAACGCACATACAAAGATCAGACTGTCGTTGTTGCAATCAACAATTCAAGTGAAACCAAAACTGTTGAACTTAATGCAGAGCATCTTTCAGAAAACAATGAACTTAAAGGATTACTTTCAAGTGACCTGGTGAGAAGTGATGGAAACGGTACGTATAAGGTCGCATTGGATCGAGAAGAATCGGAAATCTATCTTCTTAAGAATAAAAGCGGACTGAACATTCCTTACTTATCTGCACTTGCTGCGGTTTATGTATTATTTTTACTCTTTATTTACCTCGTATGGAAACGGGGAAGAAAAAACCGGAAATCTTCATAAAATAAAGGGCTCCTTATGAGCCCTTTTGTAAGATCATTTATTTTCCTTTTTCAACTTGATTGAAAGCGCTTTTATTATTTGAACAGAAGGGGGGAGGAACAATGGCTGTTACGATTAAAGATGTGGCGAAACTCGCAAATGTCGCACCATCTACCGTGTCACGCGTTATTGCAAATAATCCGAGAATCAGTGAAAAGACGAAACAAAAAGTCAGGGAAGCGATGGATGAATTAGGATATCATCCTAATTTCATCGCGAGAAGCCTGGCAAACCAGTCAACCAGAGTATTAGGGCTTGTATTACCCGGCTCTGCAAGTACTTTCTCACAAAATCCGTTTTTCCCTACAGTGCTCAGAGGTTTGAGTGAGGGTGCCCATGAGAAGCAATACGCACTTCAAATGACCACAGGGCAGTCAGAAGAGGAGATTTACGAAGGTGTTGTCCAAATGGTTCAAGGCGGAAGAGTGGATGGAATCATCCTTCTTTATTCCAAAGTGGAAGATAAAGTAATGAACTATTTGAAAGAACGAAAATTTCCTTTCGTAGTGGTAGGGAAACCGTATAAATTCTGTGAAGAAATAACGCATGTAGATAATGATAATTTCAGGGCTGCCAGAGAAGTGACGGATTATCTCCTTGAACTTGGGCATGAATGTATCGGTTTCATTGGGGGAGATTTGAATCTTGTGGTCACTGTAGAGCGTTTATTGGGATACGAGAAAGCACTTAGAGATGCCGGCCTTGACCTTAAAAACGAATACATCATCCATGAAGAGTTTCTCCGAGAAGGCGGAAGGGAAGCAATCAATGAATTGATGCAGTTAACACTTCCTCCGACCGCTTTGGTAGTAGCTGATGATCTAATGGCTTTAGGTGTACTGAATACATTGGATGAAATGGATATTTCTGTACCGGCTGATATCTCCATCATCAGCTTCAACAACGTATTACTTGCAGAAATGTCCCGTCCCCCATTGACCTCCGTTGATATTAATATTTTCAACCTTGGTAATGAAGCAGCTAAAAGCCTGATTCAAAAAGTGGAAAATCCCCAGGACCCGATCAAACGGATCATTATACCGCATGAGATTGTGAAGCGTGCATCCTGCAGTAAAAGGGAGAAAAATGCATAAAAACGACTTGGACAAAAAATTGTCCAAGTCGTTTTTTATGTCATCAAGAAGAGTAATATTAATAGCGATTATCCATTAACAACCGCACCGCCATTCACATGAATCATCTGACCGGAAACATAAGTTGAGTCTTCGCTTGCCAGATATACGTAAGCAGGGGCTAATTCGAAAGGCTGTCCTGCTCTTCCCATCGGTGTATTGGCACCGAACTGAGATACTTTGTCGGCGCTGAACGTCGATGGAATGAGAGGTGTCCATATAGGACCCGGTGCCACGCCATTGACTCGTATTCCTTTTGAAGCGATATTTTCGGCTAAAGATCTGGTAAAGCTGACGATTGCGCCTTTAGTGGAGGAGTAATCGATCAGATCTTTATTTCCTTTGTAAGCTGTGATGGAAGCAGTATTAATGATTGACGATCCCTTTTTAAGATGAGGGAGAGCTGCTTTTGTCAGATAGAACATTGAAAATACATTTGTCTTGAATGTGCGTTCCAGTTGCTCATCGCTGATATCTTCCAGTCCGGCTTGAGGATGCTGCTCTGCTGCATTATTAACGAGGATATCGAGTTTTCCGAACTGCGAAATCACTTTCTTTATGATGTCTTCACAGAATGTAGAGCTGCCGATATCCCCTGAGAGTAGCATGCATTTAACACCTTCAGCTTCAACCAGCTCCTTTGTTTTGTTGGCATCTTCATGTTCATCAAGGTAAGAAATCGCCACATGGGCCCCTTCACGTGCGAAATACCATGCAACAGAACGGCCGATACCGCTGTCACCCCCAGTAATGAGTGCCACTTTCCCATCCAGCTTACCGCTTCCTTTGTAGTTTTGATCAGTATGGATCGGCTGTGGATTCATTTCATCTATTGTGCCGGGCTGATGATCCTGGTGCTGCGGGGGGAAGGTTTGTTTTCCATTTTGTTGCTGTGACAAACTAAACACTCCTTTTTAAAAGTTAAATGATCAACTATATAGTGAACCTTATTTCTTAGATTATTGTTTACCCGATGAGTGTAATTATTAACATCTTTTCCGGATATTTATGCTTTGTACATTAGGAATTCATCAATTTTTCTGCTTTATAGCCGATCATATTCATTAACCCTTTCGGTGATGAAAAAGGAGGAGCATAGCATGTTTCAATTTCCTGAAGCTGAATGACTGTCAAACCGCCGGTGATCGCTGTAGAGAGTACATCTATTTGCTTGTCGACACCTTCCCCTCCAACGACATTGCCTCCGAAAAGTTTTCCTGTATCAGGACAAAAATGGACCCTGACATATACATCCTTACTGTCTGGATAATATCCTGCATGTGATTTGCCTTCATGCACAGCTGTTTTATACTTGATTTTTCGTTCTGCAAGTTCTTTTTCTCCCAACCCTGTAGAGGCTATGGTCAAATCAAAGACTTTTGCGATTGCACTTCCAAGCATGCCTTTGAAAGCTACAGGGCTGCCAGTAAGGTGTTTTGCAAGAATATAGGATTGACGATGGGCCGGCCATGCAAGGGGTACTTGTTTCGGGCTGCCGTCAATCAAGTCGAAGGATTCGACGGCATCTCCCACAGCGTAAATGGAAGAATCATCGGTCTGCATGAACTCGTTCACAGAGATACCGCCGGATTCCCCTACAGTCAAACCAGAATCAAGGGCTAGTTTAGTATTTGGTTTAATACCTACTGCTAAAAGAATAAAGTCTGTTTCAATGGTTTCTCCGTTATCCAGCTGGATCTTCGTTTCGGGAATAATCTTGTGAAGTCCATTTTTCAAATACAATTTTACACCTTTATCCGTTAAGTGTTGTTGAACCTTTAAAGCTGTTTCTTCGTCAATGACACTAAGAACATGATTCGAGCGTTCAACGATACTTGTCTGTATTCCAAGGTGTGTAAGGTTCTCTGCCATTTCCACACCGATAAAACCACCGCCGATGATAGCACCTGCAGAAGGTTTTTCCGTTTCTAAATAGTTTTTTAATCGGTCCATATCTTCAACAGTTCTAAGGGTGAATGAAGGAATTTGGTCTAATCCATGGATATCAGGTATGAATGGTGAAGCACCTGTCGCTATAATCAAGGCATCATAGGTTTCTTCATATTCTTCATTGTTTGTAAGGTCTTTGATTTGCAGGGATTTTTTTTTCCGGTCAATCTTTATGGCTTCATGCTGCATTCTTACATCAAAATTCTTTTTAGTTTGCAGTTTTTCGGGTGTATAGGCAAATAAATCTTCACGGTCCTGAATCACTTCTCCGAGATAATAAGGCATTCCGCATGCACCATAAGAGAGGTAAGAAGTTCTTTCAAGTAAAATGATTTCGGCTTTGTCATCTAATTTTCTAATTTGAGATGCCGTTGTGGCGCCACCGCCGACGGCTCCGATCACGATTATTTTTTTGCTCATTTTTCTCCTCCATCAATGTATCTTTAATTGATATTTTTAGGGTGTATGGTATAAAAAAAGTCCAGTGAGTATATTGTACCCACTAGACTATGTAAGATAACAAATTATCGGAAGTTTACAAATTGAACATCGATTGATAAGTCCGCTTCCCTTACAGCTGAAATGATTTGTTGAAGGTCATCCTTGCTCTTTCCTGTAACACGGACTTGGTCATCCTGTACCTGGCTTTTTACCTTCACACCTGAGTTTTTAATGATTGCATTTATTTTCTTCGCGTTTTCTTTATCGATTCCCTGCACAAGTTTGGCACGCTGCCGCACAGTACCTCCTGAAGCTCCTTCAAGCTTGCTGTAATCTAGGTTTTTGACCGGTACGCTGCGTTTGATCAGTTTACTTAATAATACATCTTTTAGTTGATTCATCTTGAATTCGTCATCGGAGATTAATACGATTTCTTCTCCATCGAGTTTGATATCACTCTTGCTTCCCTTGAAATCATAACGAGTTTGAATTTCTTTAAGTGCGATTTGAATGGCATTGCTTACTTCGGACATTTCCACCTTTGATACAATATCAAATGAACTTTCTTTCGCCATGCGAGGTTCCCTCCTATTACTATATTCTTCTATTATTATAGACAAGTGTCGATGACTTGCACAACTGTAAGGACAGATGAAACGTAATGAAAAAACCACCTGAAGCATCAGGTGGTTGAATGACATTCGATTCTGTTGTGAAGAGTGTGTTAGATATGATCCGTCTTTTTGGAGTATTGGTTTTTTCCGGCTTGACGGTTCAGATCTTTCATTTTGTTTTTTTCTTCATGCAGTGCTTGATTGTCTTTTGCTTTTTTATCGTTATCAGAAGTGTGCGGCATTGTGTGAACTCCCTTCCATAGATACAGATTCACATTTAGTATGACTATTTGAAGGGCGGATTATGAGTGTTACCGAAGAAAAAATACTGCTAATGTTCCTGTTCCTGTATGAGAACCGATTGCACATCCAATAATATTGATGTAAACCTCTTGCGGAGAGAACTTCTCTTCGATCATCTTTTTCATTTCTAAAGCAAGCTCTTCATCGTCCCCGTGACTAATGGCAATCGTCTGCTCTGACAGATTTGAACCGCGTTCTTCCATCAGCTCAAGGATCCTCTTCAGAAGCTTCTTTTTTCCGCGCAGCTTCTCAATCGGTACAAGTTTACCGTCCTCGACATGCAGAAGGGGTTTGATATTGAGCAGACCGCCTAAGAATGCAGAGGCTTTCGAAACACGTCCGCCTTTGGCAAGATAGTCGAGATCTTCCACAGTGAATAGGTGTTCCATATGCTCTGCGTGATAGGTGATGGTGTCGATGATCTCTTGGTAGGACCCGCCTTCCTGGAGGGTCTTAAGTGCACGTTGAACCACAAGACCGTAGCCGAGAGAGGCACATTTTGAATCAATGATGGTGAGGTCAAGTCCCGGATGTTCTTCTTTTACCTGATCACGGATCATGACCGCTGTTTGATAAGTACCTGAAAGTTGAGATGAAAAAGCGACATAAATGCCTTTATCATCATTTTCTGCAAGCTCGGTGAATTGTTTCAGGAAGCTTTCCGGCGATACTTGAGATGTTTTCGGCATGTGTCCTGCACGGATTTTGTCAAAGACAGTCTTCGGCTCGATACTGATAAGATCTTCGTAGTCTTGTCCTTCGATATGTACTTTAAGAGGGAAAAATTCTATGTTGTCCTGATTGAAAAATTCTTTTGGCAGATCGCTTGCACTATCAGCAAATAATTTTACTGTCATTATCCTCATCCTTTTATCTTTACTTATAGCTTAAGTCTAGCTATTTTTCAGTGAAATGACAATCTATTCCTTTGTTGTTTAATATAAATCTGTAGTTTACAGATTGCATAATTACTGTAGAACATTAAAAGGCTTTGAATCACCGCTGTTGATTTCCGTGCAAGACTTCGCTTTCCGCGGGTGACCCGTGAGCCTCTTCGTCGCTTAAGCTCCTGCGGGTCAGAAAAGCGGAGGGGGTTTGCTCAGAGGCGGGTGGCATAAGGCGAATCCGCCACGAAGGCGCTCTTTGCCTTCTTGGACGAGTTGACTTATGACTTGTGCCTCTAAGCCCCGCAGCTAGACAGGTCTCACCTTGGCCACTTCTCCCGCAGGAGTCTTCGTCTTGCACTCCAATCAACCGCTGGATTGTGGCTGATATCAACCATGATATTTTGTAAACCCAATATTATTTAAAATCAATTATAAGAACTTGCTCTATAAGTAGTACAAATTTGTTACTTATAGATTATTTTTATGAAAAAATAATTCAATGGGATGAACTGATGCAGGAGTTTAGTTATGATATTTTGTGGAACATATTTATAGTAGTAAATAACAACAGGGGAGGTCTGTGCATGAACAGGGATAATGTTCATTTAGAAGCAAAAAAGTTTGTGGTCGTGCTGATCGGTGCGATTTTGGGTGCGATTGCCATGAACTTTTTCTTAATACCGGCAAATGTCTACGCAAGTGGATTTACCGGAATGGCACAATTATTATCGAGTATTATCAAGGAATTTACACAGTTTAATCTATCAACAGGTATTTTATTATTCATTTTAAATATACCTGTAACCATTATCGGATGGTTTAAGGTTGGTAAGTCCTTTACTGTTTACAGCTTTATATCCGTGTTCCTCACTTCTTTTTTCTTAGAGGTCATTCCCATTATCCATCTTTCACCGGATATTTTATTGAATGCAGTCTTCGGAGGTGTCATTGCAGCTGTTGGAGTAGGACTTACATTGAAGTGGGGTGCTTCAACGGGTGGGATGGATATCATCGCGATGATTCTATCTCGTATGAAAGATAAGCCTGTAGGTTCGTATTTCTTTGTTATGAATGCGTTCATCATCATATCAGCAGGATTTTTATATGGCTGGGAAAAAGCATTGTATACCCTCGTTGCGCTATATGCATCCACCCGAGTGATCGATGCCATCCATACTCGTCATGAAAAGTTAACTGCAATGATCATTACGAAGAAGTCACACGAACTTCGCGAAGCCATCCACTCTAAGCTGTTGAGAGGAATTACGACGCTTCCTGCAAAGGGGGCTTTTTCCGGAGAGGCGAAAGAAATGATGATCATCGTTATTTCACGTTACGAGCTTTATGAATTGGAGCATACAATCAAAGAAGTGGATCCGAATGCCTTTACCAATATCGTTCAAACGACAGGAATCTTCGGGTTCTTTAGAAGGGATTAGAAGGCTTAAGGAATGAAGATTTTCCTCCGGTAGAATGAAGTTCGACCATAGAAAAGGTTGACCTTGTGATTGAAGGTCAACCTTTTTTGCTCATTATTAAAGAGTATTCAACTCATCTTGAAGGGTGCGTAATTGACGTTGTTCGTCTACATTGCTATTAGCGTATGCAGAAGATAAGGCATTTTTTGCTTTACTAACAGATGCCTCAGTATTTCCACCTTCAGCAGCTGCCTGTTTCGCAGAGTTGACGGCTTGACGTGCCTGCCGGAATAATGGGTTGCTCATGCTATATTCCTCCCAAAGAGGAGTCTTCCACTTTAGAGGACAACTTGTTTGCCTCTGCTTCAGCATACGTTAAGTGGTAAGGAATACGTTCATCATGTTTTTCTACAGCAATTTTACCTTGTTGTACAAATCGTCTGGATTTATTTCTGCCCACTGCAACCACCCCTTTTACAAGCTAGAACACAAAATTGTGTTCTCTTGTAGTATGGCTAATTACAGAGTTGTTTACAGTAAAAAAAATTCCCACTCCTGCCATTAAAGATTAAATCGTTTTTGCAGGTATCTTCCTATCCCGTCTTCTTCATTCGTCAATATAATCTCGTTGGCGATTTCCTTTAGATCATCAATCGCATTTCCCATCGCAATGCCGCTACCGGCATACTGCAGCATTTCAAAATCATTGTCTTCGTCCCCGAAAGCAATGATGCGCTCCTGAGGGATGCCCAGGGAAGAAGCGACTTTTTCGATCCCTACAGCTTTATTCAGACCTGATTTGACAATTTCAATTACATGCCATGGTGCAGCCCATCTTCGGTGATCGATTACCTCTGCATGAACTTTATCAAGGTGTGCCCGGATATCCTTCACATCTTCATCTTCCGCATGAATCAGCATGGAGGTAGGATTCTCAGAGAGGACTTCACGGATATCCCCGGTTGAAATGGACGGGTTGCCCATCATGAAAACATCGATCAGTTTTTCATCATGATAGTGAAGGTAAACATCATCCTTTACTTCAGCGATGATGTTTCTAAACGGAAAGTCATGACAAGCTTCAATTATTTGCTTCGTTATGTGCAAATCCATGGGGGTATGATACGTTCCCCAGGTTTCGTCAGTGGGATGGTGGACAAAGGCTCCATTAAAGTTGACGATAGGAGTAGCTAAATTTAATTGTTTATAATAAATTTCACTGGCCCGATAAGGACGGCCGGTAGCAATCATTACTTCATGGCCTTGTCTCCTTGCTTGTGTCAAAGTATGAAGAGTCTTTGGCGAAATCTTTTTTTCGTCTGTCAGCAGGGTGCCGTCCAAGTCTAATACAATCAAGTGTTTTTCTTGTGGATTCATATCGATGATTCTCCAATTCTTTATAGTGTAGTGAAACGGTTTATATGTGTTAATATGTATGATACAGAAAACAATCACTTTAAGAATAGTGTATAAGGAGACAGTGAAAACTGTCCACATCATGACAATGAATTTAATGCTTTTTTTACAAAAGCAGGTTCTAGTGTTTAAATAACAACGTTTGCTAAAAGAGTTTAAATATTATACATACTGTAAAATCTAGGATATCATATTCCTGGTATCAGCGTACAGAAGGGAGCAAGTTACCATGATCGTAGTAGAGAAATCAAACATAGCCGAAATTCCATATCTCCACCTTGTAAAAGAAGAGGAAAGAAGCAATCCATTGCCATTGTGCTTTTTTATACATGGGTTTACTAGTGCGAAGGAGCATAACCTTCATTATGCTTATTATTTAGCTGAAAAAGGCTTCCGCGTTGTACTGCCTGATTGTCTTGAGCATGGTGAAAGAGCAACAGGTAAAACGGAAGAGGAGTTAGGCGGAGTCTTTTGGAAGATTGTATTGAACAGTATTCATGAACTTTCTCTATTGAAAGGGCATTTCGAGAAAAAAGGTTTAGTGATGGAGAATGGGATAGGAGTGGCCGGTACTTCAATGGGGGGCATCGTCACCTTGGGAGCTTTGACGCAGTATGATTGGATTTCTTCTGCCGTATCCCTGATGGGCAATCCATCTTATGTGAAGTTTGCGCAAGCACAGCTGGCACATCTGAAAACTACCGGTTATCAGCTCCCTTTCAGTGATGAAGAAGTGCAGGTGATCCTGAATGAATTGTCTCACTATGATTTAAGCCTGCAGCCGGAGAAGTTGAATGGACGCCCTCTTATGTTCTGGCATGGTAAAAAAGACAAGGTCGTGCCGTTTCATCTGACAGAAGAGTTCTACAAGAGTATTTTACCTGCATATGAAGGAAATGAAGAAAACATTTTATTTATCGCTGATGATAAAGCCGACCATAAAGTTTCGAGAGAAGGCGTCATGAAGCTTGTGGAATGGTTCGAGAAGCATCTTTCGGCTTAACCTTTTGTCTTCATTGGCTTTCTTTGATAAGATAAATATAAGTTTTAGAGTAAAGCAAAGGAGAGTGTAACGATGGATCAGGATCTTAAAGATAATTTGATGGGAGCACTTGAACAGGTAGTGGACCCTGAATTAGGAATAGACATCGTCAATCTAGGATTGGTGTATGATGTAGATATGGACGAGGATGGAAAAGCGACTGTGACCATGACACTGACATCCATGGGATGCCCGCTGGCAGGTACAATCGTCGAACAAGTCAAAGCGGCATTAAGTGACATTCCTGAAGTAAAAGAAACAGAAGTGGATATCGTTTGGAATCCGCCATGGACCAAAGATAAAATGTCACGCTACGCAAAAATCGCACTAGGCATCACATGATCTAAAAACACCCCTCAGCTGGGGTGTTTTTTATAATTAAAAGGAGATTATTGATTTATACCGGTTCCAGCAGTTGATTGGAGTGCAAGACGAAGACTCCTGCGGCAGAAGTGGCCAATGAGAAAAGCGGAAGGGCTTTGCTCAGAGGCGGTTGGCATAAGATAAATTGGCCACAAAGGCGCTCTTTGCCTTCTTGGTCGGTTTGGCTTATGTCATGTGCCTCTAAGCCCTGTAGCTAGACAAGTGAGACCCCGCAGGGAGGTATGCACTGGACCCATAAAGTTGGACACTATTTTTGTTAAGCAGCTAATTCAGTGTTAAGACGATAAGTTACTGGACTTTTCCGTTTCAACCTTGATTTAATTCTCAAATGGTTGTAGTAATGCATGTATTGAGCAAGTTCGTCTTTAAAGTGCTCGATACTAT
>NZ_JBBYAF010000023.1:0-68204 GCF_038405515.1 Rossellomorea oryzaecorticis
CAACTCGTCCAAGAAGGCAAAGAACGCCTTCGTGGTCGATTTGCCTTATGCCACACGCCTCTGAGCAAAGCCCTTCCGCTTTTCTTCCCGCAGGCTGGCCGAGGAGGCTCACGGGCTACCCGCGGAAAGCGAAGTCTTGCACGGAAATCATTAGCGGTAATAAGAGCCTATTTATGTGTTAGTTTTTTAGTTTTGTCCCTGCCTCGTTTTTTATTTGCTTTCTTGCATCAGCCATGCATGTTTAAATGAAATAAACTTTGAGAGCGTTGGAAATAAAAAATTCGTCAAAATGGTGGATTTTCACTGAAAAAAACGGTATATTGATTGATGACAAAAGAAGAATTGGGATTTCATCTATCCCGAGAGGTTCTAGCACAACCCTCTATAAAAAACTAAGGGAAACGGCATCCTTTGGTGTCGTTTGTTTATGTTTAAGCAGTTAATTCAAGCTGTTGTTTACAGTTTTCCCCCTGGCAGCAGAATGCAAAATCCACGGGGAGAGCGTCATTATAGAGTTTTGAAGAATCTTTTTTCTTCTTTTCGGGGCGGGAATGAAGCCTTTAGATAGAGAGGAGAATTGCAATGAATCAAGAAAAAGCATTAGTCGTCTTCAGCGGCGGTCAAGATAGCACCACTTGTCTGTTTTGGGCAAAAAAACAATTTAAAGAAGTGGAAGCTGTAACGTTTAACTATGGACAGAGGCATGTGGCAGAACTGGATTGTGCGAAGGAAATAGCAGAGGATTTACAAGTGCCACACCATATACTTGATATGAGTTTGTTAAACCAGCTGGCTCCAAGTGCATTGACGAGAGATGATGAAGCAATCACTCAGGAGGAAGGTGAGTTACCTTCTACATTTGTTCCGGGCAGAAACTTATTGTTCCTTTCATTTGCAGGAGTATTGGCAAAGCAAATTAGTGCAAAACACATCATAACAGGTGTATGTGAGACAGACTTCAGCGGCTATCCTGATTGCAGGGATATTTTTGTAAAGTCATTGAATGTCTCCCTGAACCTCTCCATGGATGAACAATTTGTGATTCATACGCCATTAATGTGGATCAACAAAGCCGAGACTTGGGAAATGGCTGATCGTCTAGATGCACTGCAATATATCCGGAAAAACACATTAACTTGCTACAACGGGGTTAAAGGTGATGGATGCGGCGAATGTCCGGCATGTGAATTGAGACAAAGAGGTTTAAATGAATTTTTACAAAGTAATAAAGGAGGGGAGGAATAATGCTGCAGCAAATCTATCCGGCTCCTCATCACGATTATGAATTTGAACTGAATAAAGACATGCATTTCGCAGCTGCTCATTATATACCGCACGAAGATGCAGGTGATTGTCAGAATGTTCATGGACACACCTACTTTGCCAATATTACCATCGGTGGAAATGAATTGGATGACTCCGGCTTCCTGATAAATTTTAAACATATTAAGACGTTGATCCATAAGCGGTTCGATCACAGTCTTTTAAATAAGGACAACCGTTTTTCAGATAAAGAATCAATGAATTTCCCTACTACAGAAGCGGTTGCTAAAGCGGTGTGGGAAATTGTTCAGGAGCATTTGGACACATTAGAGCATCAGCCTAGGTGCTTGCAGGTATTCCTGAGAGAAACTCCCACTTCTTATGTGATTTACAGACCTAAAAAGGGGAGAGTATCATGAAGAAAATCCCGGTATTAGAGATATTCGGACCGACGATACAAGGTGAAGGGATGGTCATCGGTCAAAAAACAATGTTTGTGAGAACTGCAGGCTGTGATTATAGTTGTGCTTGGTGTGATTCTGCTTTTACCTGGGATGGATCTGCCAAAGAAGATATCCGTCTTTTGACTGCACAAGAAATTTGGAATGAGTTAAAAGAAATGGGAGGGGAGCGGTTTTCTCATGTTACGATTTCAGGAGGAAATCCTGCGCTTCTATCCAATTTGGATGAACTGCTGCACATATTTAAGGAGAAAGGCATTCAGTCAGCTCTTGAAACGCAAGGCAGCAGATGGCAGGACTGGTTTTATGACATTGATGACTTAACAATATCGCCTAAACCTCCCAGTTCCCAAATGAAAACAGACTTTGAGAAATTGGACGGCATCATTCAGCGGTTAATCGCGAATGAATCTGCCTTCAGCTTAAAGGTGGTTGTCTTCAATGACGAAGATCTTCAATATGCAAAGAAGGTCCATCAACGTCATCCATCAGTTCCGTTCTATATTCAAACAGGTAATCCAGAAGTAGCAGAAGAAAATACTGAAAAATTGGTTTCTGATTTACTGAATGATTATGAAGCTCTGATCGATAAAGTATCACTTGATGCAGAATTAAATCATGTCCGTGTTCTTCCCCAGCTCCATACGCTGGTCTGGGGAAATAAGAGGGGCGTGTAAATATGAGGGCAAAAAGCGATTGGGGATTTTTTCGCCAATCGCTTTTTTAATGGAATTCCTTTTACTTTTCTGAATTTTCATCTTGATTGCGGTCAATCCTGCTTTTTCCCTCTACAAAAAACACCTCATCAAAGTCATCTTTTCCTTCTTTATTTTTACCTATTGCTAATAGAGGATTTGAATACTGTGCAGGTAAAATGTGACCAGATATTTCTTCAAAATCCAGAATCCTTCTATTCTCCGCATCTCGTCTTTCTGTCATTGTAGACACCTCCTTACATTAGTTTGCTGAATCACTATAGATGTATGTAAGAAATAAAAGAATAAAACAAGCGGGCATTTTTGTTTTTACTGCAAAATGTGTAAACAAGTACAGAAATTGTTCGATATAAAATATGTAAGGAGTATTTAGCATCGTTTGAATAATGCATTATTGAATGGAAGGGCGTATTGAAATGAGTGATTCAAAAGGGATCCTGCTGGAAAGCGGGACAAATGAACTTGAAATGGTTGAATTTGAGGTTCAAGATAATAAATTCGGTATTAATGTGATAAAGGTGAAGGAAATCATTCAACCAACGACCATTATACCAATTCCACATTCTCATCCACATGTAAAGGGTTTGATTCAATTACGGGGAGAAGTACTTCCCGTTGTAGATATGGCAATGGTACTGGGGCTTCAAGAGAAAGATTCACCGCAATCCAAGTTTATCGTGTCTGAGTTCAATAAACAAAAAGTAGTCTTCCATGTACATAATGTTACTCGGATACATCGTATTTCATGGGACCAGATTGAAAAACCATCTGAAATGTATTCTGGTATTCATTCAGGCATCATAGGAGTGGTGAAGCGGGAGGAGTCCATGCTTTTAATGGTGGATTTTGAAAGTATCATGGTTGAAATCAATCCTGAATCAGGGATACACATTGATCAGGTGAAAAAGCTTGGACCAAGAGAGAGAAGGAATAAAAAAATTGTGGCTGCTGAAGATTCGCCTTTGCTTCGAAAACTTCTTAATGAAACATTATCGGAAGCGGGTTATGACTCTGCAGAATTTTTCGAGAATGGGAGTGATGCACTGCTCTATCTTGAATCTCTTGCAAATGAAAGCGGGCCGATCGAAGAGAAAGTCGGACTGGTCATTACAGATATTGAGATGCCTCAGATGGATGGTCATCATCTGACAAAGAGAATCAAAAGTCATCCTGTACTAAAGAAGCTTCCGGTCATCATATTCTCTTCTTTGATTACAAATGATCTACGGCATAAGGGTGAAATCGTTGGTGCAGAAGAACAAGTCAGCAAGCCTGAAATCGCGGAACTGATAAAGAAAATCGATCAACATGTTTTGTAAGAAACATAAAAATGGCCGTATGATGTAGAATCATACAGCCATTTCTTCCCCTTTAAAGGGGATGTGCGTTAATGCGCTAAATTTTAAATGAATTAAAAGAAGCTGTCTCCCAGCTTTTTAAATACAGGTTTTTGATAGTTGTTTTTTCCGAGTTTTTTGTTCTTATCGTCTGAATCAGACATTCCGGTATAGCCTTCTAAAATCCCCTTTGCCTGCTGAAGTCCCATTTTACATCTCGGATTCCTCAACGATTGATCGAGAGTGCCCAAGTGCGGCAATTGTTTGAAGTCTTCTTTAGAAGGAGGGATGTGAAAGGTGTATTCACCGCACTCAATCAGAACATCTGATTGCTGCTGACTGAACTTAGGATTCTTTGAAAAATGAAGTCCTACCTTTTTCGCTTTACCTTCACGGATCATCTTCATCAATGCACGTTTTTTTAAAGAATACAAGTATTTTGGGTTACCGGCAGTCTTCGCATGTCGATTAACAGTGAAAATAGCTTGAGAGAGGGTATTAACTGATGTGGAGGAAGGGGTATTTTTACTAGTATTTCTCAAGTTTTTAGCTCCTTTCTGATTTGTTCCCTACTATTATACCTTCTTTTCCTATGATTGGAAAGGTTAAGGAATTAATAATTGTTAAAAAACTGAAAAGTTTTAGAAAAAGCCAAAAAAGAACTGAATCAGATTAATGATCAGTTCTTTTGGTTGGCAGCTGGTGGTTTAAGGGCTAAACGAGCGCCTCCGCTTTAGGCTCTTTGTGGATAGATATTGATATTTTCCGTGACATTATACGGGGAAGGAGCATAGCTGTTTCCATAAGGTACACCGCCATATGGACCATAAGGCGAGAATGGCGGATAAGGCGGATAATACTGCGGGCAGCAAGGTCTGTTAAACAAAAATGGACTGATAGCCAAGCCGGCTAAACCACCTGCTAAAAATGGAAGGCCGAAAAAAGGAAAGAAGCGCTGATCGTGTCCTCTCATGACCGGGTAGTGGTAGTTATTATAAGGTATAAACGAGTGACGATACATGAATAACCTCCTCTCTATCCTTATTATTCTATGGTCAGCTTCATCACTCTGCGCCTGTCTCTAAATGGAAAGACATTGAAGGATAACGTAGGTCTAAAGTACTTAAAATAACGGAATGATTGAATTTTCGCACAAGTTTATAGGAAATATGCTTATTTACTAGTACAATGTATATAGGAAAATATAAGCAACTAAGTTCACGGATGAGGATGAAATTCATGCAGGCACTAAACAGGAAGCAAGATATTGATAAGTTGGACACCGTACTGAAAGATGTTGTATTTGAATACATAAATGACATGGTCTTCATTATGAAAGTCGAAAAAGGACCTTCATTTCGTTACGTATATATAAATGAATCGGCTCGGAAAAACACGGAGCTCAAGAACGAAGATATGGGACGGCTGCTTGATGAAGTACTAACGGGAGAGCTTGGAGCACGACTTCAAGGAATGTATGTTCAATTGGTGGAAAATGAAGAGACGATTATCTTCAGGGATACAATCAATCTTCCGGGCAGGGAACAGGTAGTAAACGAATCGATATTGACACCTATTAAAAATGAATTGGAAGAAATCGAATACGTTGTATCAATCACGCGGGATGTCACTCCCTTGATGAGAGAAAAGAAAAGGCTTATAAATGCAAAAAATAGATATAAATCGATTATCGAACATAATTTAGATGCCATCTTCATATTGGATTCAAACGGAGTGATTAAGGAATCCAATATAGCCAGTGATCAATTGACTGGATATAACAAAAAGCATCTCGTAAATTCGTCCATCTTTGATCTTTTTCACTCATCAATCAAAGATGAACTTCAAAAGACATTGCAGAAAGCATTGAGCGGCACTCCTGCCACATTGGATCATTGTTTGATGAAAACCAATAACAATAAAGAGAAAGTCACGAGTCTGAAAGCTGTCCCGATATTGATTAAGGAAAAATTTGACGGATGTTATATCATTGTCAAAGATAATACAATTTCCTATGAACAAAATGAAAAGATTCATTATATGGCGCTCCACGACCAATTGACAGGCCTGTGGAATCGAAAAGCTTTAGATGAGCATCTTCCCTTGTTCGTTCAATCGATGGAAGATACGGAACAAGAACTATCGGTTTTGTATTTGGATTTAGATCGATTTAAATTTGTGAATGACACCCTTGGTTTAAAAGGAGGCGACCGCTTCCTCAATAAAATAACAGAGCGTTTGGTGACCTTGACAAATGAACACTGTCTGCTTTACAGGCAGGGAGGCGATGAATTCATCTATTTGTTGAAGAATAGCAGTCTGGAAGATACGAAGAAGAAAGCAGCAGAAGTATTATCATTATTTCATCAGTCATTTACGATAGATGAGCAGGAATTCTATATAAGTCCTTCCATTGGTGTCAGCCGGTACCCTGTAGATGGGTATGATGCCAATTCACTTATCCAGAAGGCTGCCCAGGCCCTATTTCAAGTAAAGGAAAAAGGAAGGGCGCATTACAGGTTTTATCAAACTAACATGGAATCAAGCTTTCCCAACTATATAATTATGGAATCGCACTTAAGAAAAGCGATTGAGAAAGAAGAATTGTATATTCACTATCAGCCTCAGATGAATTTATCAACTGGGAATGTCGATAGCTTCGAAGCATTGATCCGATGGAATAATCGAAAATTCGGTTTTGTATCACCAGGACAGTTCATCCCGCTGGCAGAAGAAACCGGACTTATTCATGGAATTGGAGAATGGGTGTTAGAGCAGGTGTGCATTCAATTGAAGGACTGGAGACTAAAGGGGTATAAAAATGTCAGGATTGCGATTAATATTTCTCCCAAGCAATTTCTCCAGGAACAGTTGGTGGAGACGATCAGAGGATATCTTGCCAAGTATGAAATCCCTGCTTCCTGTTTGGAAATCGAAATTACAGAAGGTGCTATGCAGGATACCCAGCAGACACTGAAGATGTTGAAGAAACTTAAGGAGCTGGGTGTATTTATATCTGTGGATGATTTTGGAACAGGCTATTCATCTCTTAATTACCTGAAAAGATTTCCGATTGATATTTTGAAAATAGATCAATCTTTCGTAAGAGAAATCGGATCTAATCAAAAAGATTCCGCTATTACGACTACAATCATCCATCTCGCCCACAGCCTTGGTCTTGAAGTGATTGCTGAAGGTGTGGAAGAAGAAGGTCAGGTTCATTTCCTGAAAGAGGCAAACTGCCAGAAAGCACAAGGCTTTTATTTCAGCAAGCCAAAATGTCCTGAAGAACTGGAACACTATGTCCATTTATAATTACAATAAAGGATTAAAGTATTTGACAGGTGTGCTGGTATGACTTATGTTAAAAGAGAATCACACTATTTTAGGTTCGTCATACTTTTTACAGAAGCAATACATTGTTTTCATGTTTATAAAGGAGAGGGATTATATGAAAAACAAGCAAATGGAAATCCTATTTCTCCCTACGGATAGAGGGACGGTCAAAGTATATGTCTACGGCTTTAAAACTCCTCGATCTTCTGGCCAAGTCATTGTTTCATTCGATAATGTTTCGGTCGAAGCAAAGGGATACAGAAGAAATAAGACGATTATTAAAGCTTTGGCTCAGCTTCACGAAACCATCGTAAATAATCAGGACAGTTAATTAATAAATCCTGCACGTGATAAAACATCATGTGCAGGGTTTTTTTTGCGAAAGAAAGCTGGCTGAAAGAAAATGATTTATGATATGATAATGAGTGAATATTCATTCATTTTATAAGGGGGAGTAAGTAATGGGAGAGAAACAAACAGTCATCATCACTGGAGGTTCTAATGGGATGGGGAAATACATGGCAAAATATTTCCTTGAAAAAGGTTCAAATGTCGTCATTACCGGACGCAATGAAGAGAGGCTTCAATCAGTAAAAGAGGAATTCACTTCACTTAAAGGGGAAATAGCCGTATTTCAAATGGATGTGAGAGAGCAGGAACATGCTGAGGCAATGGTTAAGTTTACCGCAGAGAAGTTCGGGAAAATTGATGTCTTGATCAACAATGCAGCAGGGAATTTTATCTGTCCTGTTGAAAAGATGACACCTAACGGCTGGAAATCTGTCATTGATATCGTCCTGAATGGAACTTTCCTTTGTTCACACGCAGTGGGCAGCCATTGGATTGCAGAGAAGCATAAAGGCTCAATTATCAATATGGTGGCTACATATGCCTGGAATGCTGGCGCAGGGGTAGCCCACTCGGCTGCGGCAAAAGCCGGCGTCTTGTCCCTGACGAGAACGCTTGCTGTTGAGTGGGGCCACAAATATGGAATCCGTACGAATGCAATCGCTCCTGGACCGATAGAAAGAACAGGGGGAGCCGAAAAATTATGGATTTCAGAAGAAGCGGCCAAACGTACGATTGAAAGTGTACCTTTGAAACGATTGGGGACACCTGAAGAGATTGCGGGACTTGCTTACTTCATTTCTTCCGAACAAGCAGCTTATATGAATGGGGAATGCATAACTTTGGATGGGGGACAATGGCTCAATCAATTTCCCTTTTAATACCCATCATGAACCCTCCTAATTACGCATAATTATATATAAATACGTATAGCATCAGAATGCAGACTCTTAAAGTCAGTAAATTCTACTTCAACAGTGCAGGTTTCTTTCCGGTGAGTAGAATTCTCTTTAAGTTTTTGCATTCTTTTTTTGTTCAATAAACAATACTATTTCAGCATAAGCAATAATGGCTTTATATGTTATAATTATGCAAAAAAATGTGCAAGGTTGGAGGAGTGCAGATGGATCCATTAGACGTTATATCAAGTATTGAGAAAGTCATTCCTTATTTTCAACCGGTTTTCAGCGCGGATGAACATAAAATAATCGGCTATGAAGTGCTGGGCAGAATCATCCATGAGAATGGGGAGGCGGTAAGCCTTGGCCCTTTTTTCACTGGTAATGATATTCCAGATGAATATAAGATGGAAGTCGATGAAAATGTGACGAGTAAGGCATTGGATAAATTCATCTCTGTTAATCAAGAAGGGTTGATTTTTATCAACCGAGATGCCAGGCTGCTCATGATTGATCACGGGCAATCATTCCTGGAATTACTGCTGGACTATAAAGATAAAGGGCTTCAATTGAATCGTATCGTATTGGAACTTTCGGAGAAAACCTTTCACGGTGATTTTGAACAGCTTCTGCATGTTCTTCTATATTATAAAACGTATGGAATCAAAGTAGCCATCGACAATGTTGGCGGGAACATGGGGGAGCTTGATAGACTATCACATTTTTCCCCTGATATCCTGAAAGTCGATCTCTCACAACTTCGAAATGATGCAGGAAACAAGATGTACAAAGATATATTATTTAGTCTTTCAGTGCTTGCCAGAAAAATTGGAGCTTCACTTCTGTTCGAAAATATAGAAATTAATTATCAGCTGCAATTTGCATGGTTGAATGGAGGAAGATACTATCAGGGATATTATTTAAAGCACCCTTCAGATTCTTTCTTGAAAAGTGATGTTCTAAAAGACAAATTAAAGGAAAAGTGTCAGGATTACATCAGGTACGAAAAGAAACATTTAGAGGCAGGGTATCAATTCGCTGATGATTTACATAAAGAAATCACCCAGAAGTTAACACAGATAAAGAAACAGACAGAAGATCTTGATATCCTGCTCAATGAGCTTGCGATTACATTTACAGATAAGTGCTTTCGTTTGTATATGTGCGATGAAAATGGATTCCAGGTCACAAGCAATATCCTGAAGGTACATGGGAATTGGGTGAGTCATCAACGATTCAAGGGAAAGAACTGGAGCTGGCGTCCTTATTTCTTGGAAAACATCCTCAGAATGAGAATCAATAAAAAAGGGCTGTTATCAGATATCTACAGCGATATTGATTCGGGGGAACCAATACGCACTTATTCTTATCCGTTTGGGAACGGGGTGTACCTGTTTATGGATTTATCTTATGAGTTTTTATTTGAAGAGGATGGACTTCTGTATTAGAAGGCGTTCATAAGAGCAATCTGAAATTTATTGAAAACGGAGCCGCTCCCGAGGGTCGCTGTAATAAGCTGCCTCCTACTTTGACTGGAACACGTCCTTTTTATTTGAATAGGGTTTTTCCATTAGGGGAAATTATCTATAAAGGATATTAAAGGAGGGGCTTCGATGAGTATGTTTATCATACTGCTCTCATTAATTGCTATAGGAGTAGCCGGATATTCAGTTTATTATACATTTAAAATTGCAGGGCAGGAGAAGCGTTTAAAAGGTGAATTTGATACAGATATACCGGAGAATGTAAAACAGCATCCATATATGAGGAATCCGGTGTTCCTCGCTATTTTAGTGTTTACGGTTTTCGTGGTTGTCATGATCTTGTATCTGTCCTTTAATTTCATAAATTAAGTAAGAAGCTTGGAAACGTTTAGTTTCCAAGCTTCTTTTGGTGATATATTC
Organism: Rossellomorea oryzaecorticis; assembly: GCF_038405515.1. Lineage (GTDB taxonomy): Bacteria > Bacillota > Bacilli > Bacillales > Bacillaceae_B > Rossellomorea > Rossellomorea oryzaecorticis_A. The sequence goes on from NZ_JBBYAF010000023.1 coordinate 10,265, forward strand.
CAGTGGTCATTGTGTTTAACTTCCAATTACAGCGGGAAATTTACAATTGAGTGAAAACGATGTCAATGAATGTAGATTTTTTACGAATGAAACTTAGCCAATCGACAAATTTCAATTGCTACAATAAATTTATCTAATTTTATTTTAAGGAGTGGAATAAAATGGCAAAAAGAAGATTATTGCTCTTATTTATGATTATCGGATTAGTATCAGCCTCTTGTGGACAAGTCAATCAGACCCAGGCTTCCACTTTTAAAGGAAAGCAGGCAATACATTTCGTGAAGGAAGCGTTCCAAACACAAGTCTCTCTAAGTGAACAGCCTCAATCACTTGAAGCGGTTAATAAGCAGCTTCAGACTTTCTTTACAGAGGAATTGTCAGATTCATTTATTGAAGAAAATGTCGTGAAAGTAGAGAATGGATATCAAACATTTGGTTCAGATTTTGCACCACATTATATTCCGTTTTTCAAATACGATGAGTCCACACAAGTTGAATTTGCAGATGGAAAATGGTACATATGGGAACAACGTTCAGGTGAAGAAGAAGGTCCAATAAAAACAGAACCAGGAGTGGAAGTTGTTGTATTATCAAAAGAAAAAGGTGATTGGAAGGTTTCTTCCATAACGAATGAATTGCCGAAAAATGTTCAGTCTAACCATGAATAGGATAATCAGGGAAGATACCTCAGGCTCCTGCCAAAAGAGGTATCTTTTTTGTGTAACTCCTATAAGTTCAAGGCTGCTTTAAGTGATTCCAAATCAAATCCTGATATAGTTGTTTCATCGACAGTGATGGTAGGGGTTGAGTAGGATTTTAACTGAGTGATTAAGTAATCCCTTGCTCCATTGTCCTCTTTAATATTTTTTTCAATGTAATCGATTTTATATTCTTTCAGGAAAAGCTTCACCACCTCGCAAGGCGGGCAATCAGGCTGGGTGTATAAAGTAACTTGTCTCAAGATTTCATTTCTCCTTTTCTTTTTTTGTTAAATAATCCACTATTCCCATGGCTGAAACTTTCATGTCGAGTTCCAGGAGTTTAAATAGTGAGTGCTGCTGATCTACGCCTTGTTGAATGAATGAAGATTTCACCAGATTGAAAAGTTCCACAGAGAGATTTTCAACGTTTTCCTCCATTGAAGCCTTCGGAGAAACAGTTTGTTGTGCCTTTTCCATGAACAGGTTCAGCCACATTTCCACTTTAGTGAGAGCATGTTCCACGTCTTCTGTCATCCCATAATGACCGAAATAGATGCGATTTAATTTCTTGTATCTGAATAAATTGATCGCTACCTTCATTGAGTCAGGGTTAAATTGGTTAGGGGATGTGGAAGGGAGATAAAAGTCTGCCTCATCTGTCCGATATTGGATTCCACATGTGTCTCCAGTGAACATACCGCCTGAAACAGGATCGTATATACTGAAATGGTGATTGGCATGCCCAGGGGTATCATAAAATGTCAGAGTGCAAGTTTCACTAAGCTTAAGGGTTTCTCCATTGTTTTTGACAATCATACGTTCTTCTGGAATTGGTTTGATAGGCGCAAATAGTGTTTCGAAATCATCACCGTACACCGCTTTTGCCCCAGCGATTAACCTGGAAGGGTCATTCATATGTCTGTACCCCTTCGGATGGACGATTACTGTTGCTGAAGGGCACTCTTCCAGAAAAAGACCCGCACCCCCCGCGTGGTCTAAATGGATGTGAGTCAGAATTATGTATTGAATATCTTCTAAATTAATGTTTAACTTAGAGAGACCTTTTTTTAAATGAGGGATTGAAGGGCTGGCTGATGTTTCAATGATCGTAAGGGCATCTTCGTGAATGATATAGCTGCCTGTCCGTTCTTTTAACGATAAATCCATTAGGTCAACTAATGATATCCTGGAATCCAAATGCTCGATACTCATTTTAACAAATCCTTTCTTAGTCATTTTACCTTTTTTTCATTATATAGGATTTTTATATGAATTAGGGCAAAAGATTAGATTTAACAGGATAGAATCTGGTACAATGCAAAAGCTATGAAAAAAGAAATAGAACAGGAAAGGAGAGACTGCTTATGTCTCAGCTTCTTGGAATCATACAAAGATTAAAGACATTGCAAGAACAAGGTGAACAAGGGGAAACTCAACAGCGTTTTTTTGAATACAATGGAAAGAAGGTCTGTGAGGTAAAATATTTACCGAAGCAGGATACCTTCGAAATCGAAGTCATGAATGAAAAAGGTAACAGTTTTCCTTTTGATAACATAGACATCACGGCAATTGAAATTTACGAACTGCTGCAAGAAGCAAATCAGGAATAGTAGTAAGATAACCAGATGAGACTAGACTCTTGTTTGGTTTTTTTTTTGGGTAAATCCATTTTCTGTTATTTTCGGATTGAATATTTCTACATTTTTCTTCTCATATGTTAAAATTAGTGTGGTGCTTTTTTGTAAATGAAATGAAAACAATTTTGATGAATGCAAAAGTGTGCAGCATGCCATGAACATGCTAAATGAAACATTCATAAAAAATGAGGGGTTTTACATGATTTCATTAAGTAGTAATGAATTTTTAGAAACGAATATCAAAGAATTTATCATTCCATCAGAGAAAGTGGCACATGTTCAAAAGGGAAATTCTCTGGAACATGCTCTGCTGTTATTGACAAAAAGCGGATATTCTTCCATTCCTGTATTGGATTCTGCGTTCCGTTTTCAAGGACTCATCAGTTCATCCTTAATAACAGATGCAGTGTTGGGCCTGGAGAGGTTTGAATTTGAAAAGCTTGAATCAATGAAAGTAGAGGAAGTCATGACCACCGAGTTTCCTACGATATCAGTACAAGCGACTTTCAAGAAAGCGATTGAACTGTTGATCGACCATCCTTTCTTGTGTGTAGTCTCGGCGGATGATTATTTTGAAGGAATCATGACCAGAAGAGTGATTCTGAAACAGCTTCAGAGGAACATCTATAATTCCTGACCAATATAATAATCATTCTTTACAACAATGATAAGAAAATTCATTCAATACTATTCGGGGATTCTGAACTCCGTAATAAGCTCGTGAGGATGGCATGCTAATGTCATCCTCTTTCGTTGAAGTATCGATTTGAGGAGAATACGATGACTAGTATGGGGAAGCAAGGAATAAAGGAGACCAACAGACCTTATGTATTAATAGCCGTCATGCTCGCTATGTTCATGGGAGCCATCGAAGCGACCATTGTTTCAACGGCAATGCCTGCGATTGTAGGAGATTTAGGAGGATTCTCACTTTATAGCTGGGTGTTTTCCGCTTATTTATTGATGAATGCGGTCACCGTATTGATCTATGGGAAATTGTCAGATCTATTTGGAAGGAAACCAATCATTACAACAGGTATCGTCATTTTCTTGATAGGGTCCATCCTTTGTGGATTTTCCCAATCAATGACTCAGCTTATATTATTCAGGTTTATCCAAGGATTTGGAGCCGGGGCCGTTCTTCCAATGGCCACAACTATCGTTGGCGACATTTATACAAAGGAAGAACGTGCAAAAATTCAAGGATATCTATCCAGTGTTTGGGGGATTTCTGCAATCAGTGGACCTCTAATCGGGGGGATTCTTGTTGAATACGTAAGCTGGCGCTATGTGTTCTGGGTAAACATTCCACTGGGTATCCTCGCTATCGCGGGACTGTGGATTTTCTTGCATGAAAATATTGAAAAGAAAAAACCAGTCATAGATTACACAGGAGCTGTGCTGCTTGTAGTGACTGTTTCAACCTTGATGATTTTGTTAGTGGAAGGGGGAGTGCGCCTGCCATGGGGATCCTGGCAGACGGTTTTCCTCCTCAGTCTGGCCGTCACTGGTCTGGCAGCGTTTATCTACCATGAAATGAGGACGCCCCAGCCTATGATGCCTTTTGACTTATGGAAAGTGCGGTCCATTCTCGTAGCCAATGTCGTTTCCTTGACTACGGGAATCATGCTTATTGGAATTTCAAGCTTTCTTCCCGCTTTTGTCCAGGGCGTAATGGAAAAAAGCGCGACGGTTGCAGGTTTTACACTTACGGCTATGTCGATTGGTTGGCCGATCTCCGCTACAATAGCAGGACGATTATTATTGAAGGCCGGCTACTTTATCACCTCATTGATCGGTGGAATTTCTTTAATGGTGGGGGCCGCTATGTTTGTTATGATGGAACCATCATATGGACCATTTTGGGCAGCTGGGGGTTCTTTCTTTATAGGAGTGGGAATGGGGTTATCTTCAACAGCCTTTATCGTCTCCATCCAATCCACCGTTGAATGGAAGGTAAGGGGAATTGCGACTGCCACGAATATGTTTATGAGAAACCTTGGAACCACGATTGGTGCAGCGCTTCTTGGCGGAATCCTAAACAGCAGATTGCAGGCATATCTTCAAAAGTCGGAAGCGGATGATGATTTGTCTATCGATGGCGTCAATGCTTTATTAAGTGAGGCGGATAGATCAAGTCTACCTCATGGATTACTTCAGATCCTTCAGGAGGGCTTGACTTCATCACTCCATACCGTTTATATCGTAGTGCTTATCTTTTCAGTGTTGAGTTTTGTGGGTATTTTGTTTTTGCCCAAGGATAGAGGGCTAAAGGAATAGGCGCAGCCCCACTTGTAAAATTAAAATGAAGGTAATGATATTCAATAGAAATCCTGCTTGCCTTATCGAAACTTTTGAAGCTAATCTGACTGACAGCTGTGCCCCGATCAGCGCACCAAAAGCAAAGGGGATAGCAGTCATCCAGTCGACATGACCACTGTTTAAATACATAGTGAATGCTCCAAGGCAGCTGGCAAAGGTTTGGAATCTCGTCACCGCTACGCTCTTTAAATAAGTGAGTCCGTGCCTCAGGTGAGTGTACATAAGGAGGGTGGCCTGGCCGGGTCCGAATAAGCCGTCATAGACACTGATCAAGAAAAGTTTTCCAAATGGGAGTATTTTATTTGTACATTTGGGCTTGATTCCCTTCAATAAGCCAAGGAGAAGAGCCAGCATCAGAAAGAAAAAAGCCATCCCTTCGAGGACTGTTGGAATTATTTTGTCAGAAAGATATGCTCCCGCTATACCACCTATTAACGCTAATGGGATAATGGGAAGGCATTCCTTGAGGGTCACTTTCCTGTCTTTAAGCAAGTAAGCAAAGCTCGAAGATGAGCTGATGATATTTGAGAATTTAGCAGTAGCTATACTTGTATGAACAGGAATGCCGAGTAAAAGCATCATCGGCATTCCGATTAACCCCCCGCTTCCTGCCAGAGTACCGACAAATGCAACAATCAGCCCTGTTAGAAATAAAAGTACTTCCATAAATTCCTCACCTCACTCATGATACTTACAGTGTATTCCATCACATCTGATAATGAAATTTTATTTATTTTAAGATATAATATAAGAAAAACTTATGGGGTTATCGTTATGGCATTCTCTGAATATCAATTATTACAAGTTCTGGCACAAGAAATGAATATGCGTAAGGCCGCAGAAAGACTTTTTGTCTCACAGCCTGCACTATCCCAGCGCCTCCAAAACATAGAAAAGGAATGGGGGACTAAACTTTTTCTGCGTTCACAAAAAGGGTTATCGCTGACACCTGCAGGGGAACTTGTCGTTAAGTTGGCTGATGAGATAGTCAAAAGGCAAGAGACGGTAAGAGAACAAATCCAGTCACTGGAAAATGAAGTGCACGGAACCTTGAAAATTGCCTGTGCTTCAATAGTGGGACAGAATTGGCTCCCAAAAGTGCTGAAGCGCTTTGTCGAAACTTATCCTCACGCAAAAATTTCACTTATGACAGGTTGGAGCAGCGAAATCCTGAAAGCCATCTATGAAGACGAAGTCCACATAGGCATCATCCGGGGTACACCGGACTGGAAAGGACCTAAACATCATTTATTTCAAGATACATTATATTTAGTCGATCGTGAAATTCAATCGATTGAAGAAGTGATGAAGACCGACAGACCATTCATTCAATTTAAAAGTGACTCGAATTATTATCAGGAAATACAGGAATGGTGGCATCGTCAATTCCAAACGACTCCTAAACGTACAATAGTAGTTGACCAAATCGAGACGTGCAAACAAATGACGTTAAATGGAATAGGGTATGCCATCCTGCCGGCAATCACACTGAATGGAATGGAAGAAAATATCTATAAGCTCCCATTGATTGATGAACATGACACGCTCATTCATCGTGACACCTGGCTGCTTGGGTATGAGTCAGCCTTCAAGCTTAGGCAAGTCGACGCTTTTGTTGATGTTGTAAAAGAATTCCTTGGTGGAAATTCTGGATAACCAGGATATTTTGGTTGTCTTCTACCCTTTAATTTGATAAAGTAATTCAAGAAAGAATCTGAATATATACATAACTTTGGAGGGGAAAGCATGAAAATGATGGATGCAAACGAGATTATCTCATTCATTCAAAATAGTACTAAATCAACACCTGTAAAGCTTTATGTTAAAGGGAATTTAGAGGGAATCGATTTTGGTTCTTCTTCCCAAACATTCATTGAAGGAACTTCAGGAGTAGTATTTGGGGAGTGGAATGAGCTTTCTAAAGTACTCGAGGACAATAGTGATAAGATCGAAGACTATGTTATCGAAAATGACCGCAGAAACTCTGCTATTCCTCTGTTGGACCTTAAAGGGGTGAAGGCCCGTATTGAACCGGGAGCGATCATCAGGGATCAGGTGGAAATAGGTGAGAACTGCGTCATCATGATGGGTTCTGTCATTAATATCGGTTCAGTAGTAGGTGCCGGCACAATGATCGATATGAACGTGGTACTTGGAGGGCGTGCAACAGTAGGGAAGAACTGTCACATTGGTGCAGGAGCTGTCCTTGCAGGTGTAATCGAGCCTCCTTCTGCTAAACCGGTAATCATTGAAGATGATGTCGTGATCGGAGCAAACGCTGTCGTATTGGAAGGCGTAACGGTTGGAAAGGGCTCAGTGGTTGCAGCAGGAGCAGTAGTCGTTGATGACGTGCCTCCATACACTGTAGTAGCGGGCACACCTGCGAAGAAGCTCAAGGACATCGATGAAAAAACAAAGTCAAAAACAGAAATCAAGCAGGAGCTTCGCCAGCTTTAATTTAAATAGCAATCTCAGGAAAGAACGGACGGAAAGAATACCTTTCGTCTGTTCTTTTTGAATTTATTTGAAACAGCCTAATGGAGAGATAAGAGAAAAGGCAGAGAGGGGGCAGCATGACTGTGCCAGACTTCAAAACAATCAGAAGAGACCTTCATAAGATCCCGGAACTGGGATTTCAGGAACATAAAACGCAGAAATACTTGATGGATTATATTTCAACTCTTCCATCACATAGATATGAACTAAAAAAATGGAAAACAGGATTATTTGTAAAAGTAGCGGGGACGGAGCCCACAAGAACTATCGGCTACCGGGCAGATATTGATGGTTTGCCTATAAGAGAAGAAACAGGGCTCGATTTCCAGTCCGATCACGTAGAAAAAATGCATGCATGCGGCCATGACTTTCATATGTCAATTGCCTTGGGAGTACTGACTCATTTTGTTCAGCACCCTATTGAAGATGACTTGCTGTTCATTTTTCAGCCAGCAGAGGAAGGGCCTGGGGGAGCGCAGCCTATGCTTGACAGTGACGAGATGAAGAGGTGGATGCCTGATGCCGTTTTCGCGCTGCATATAGCCCCTGAATATGAGGTGGGAACGGTAGCGGTAAAGGAAGGGCTTCTGTTTGCCAATACATCTGAACTGTTTATCAAGTTCAAGGGAAAGGGTGGGCATGCCGCATACCCGCATCAGACGAAAGATATGATTGTAGCGGCTTCGTACTTTGTGACCCAGCTTCAACCCATTGTTTCCAGGAATGTGGATCCTTTGGACAGCGCAGTCATTACGATTGGAAAGATGGAAAGCGGTACGGTACAAAATATCATTGCTGAAACCGCCACCTTGGAAGGTACCATCCGCACACTTTCTCCTGAATCGATGAATAGTGTGAAATCCAGGTTGGAAGCGTTGATTCAAGGGATGAAAATAAGTTACGACTGTGACATTGAGGTTGATTATGGCAGTATGTATCAGCAGGTATACAACGATCCTGAATGGACGAAGGACTTCATTTCCTTTGTTGAGACAACTGATAACCGAAATCTTGTTATTTGCAAAGAGGCAATGACTGGAGAGGATTTTGGTTACATGCTTGAGAAGATTCCGGGCTTCATGTTTTGGCTTGGAGTGAATTCCCCCTATGGGCTGCATCATTCTAAATTGAACCCCGAGGAAGAAGCAATAGACTTTGCGATTTCTCTCATGACTGAGTATTTTGAAACCTTGAACGTGAAGACTAAATAGATAAAAGGTTCGGCATCACTAGAAGATGCCGAACCTTTTTTATTACTTACTTTCTTTTTTCTCGATATAGACTTGATGGGGAAAGGGAATTTCAATCCCGTTTCTGTCGAGAGCTTCTTTTAATGCTTTACGAAGCTTTCTTTCCACTCCCCATTGCTCCATATTCTTTGTCTTCCCGATAATGCGAAGAACGACGTCAGAAGCACCCAGCGTCTGAACCCCGATGACATTTGGACCTTCTACGATGTTGTCATCTTCTTGTGCAACTTGATCGCAAACCTGTTGAAGTACAACCATGGCCTTATCGATATCATCATCATAAGAAATTCCGATGTCTACAAGCGCACGCATATTTCCTCTTGAGTGATTGCTTACACTTGTAATTTCACGGTTGGGTACGTAGTGGAGGGTACCATCAAATCCACGGATATGAGTCGTACGGAGTCCCACCTCTTCTACAATCCCTGAGAAATTACCGGTGGAAACATAGTCACCAACGTCCACTTGCTTTTCTAAAAGGATGAAAAATCCTGTGACCACATCACTGACAAGTCCCTGAGCACCAAATCCAACTGCAAGACCGATGATACCGGCACCAGCCAGGATAGCCGTTACCTGAATACCAAAAATTTGTAAAATCGTAACGAAGAAAATAAAAATCAGGACATATCCAACGATATTTTTACTAAGGCTTTGAAGCGTCTGTGCCCTTCCGGCGGAAACATCATTTCTTTTGCTGTACTTTTCAAATATGCGTTCGAGAACCTTGTTAGCCGCACCTTTTACTATAATAAAGGCAATCCAGATGGCTAAAATTTGCAAAGCGCCAATTCCAATGGTAACAAGCAGCCCGCCCCAATTAAAATTGGCGATCTTGTCCCCTAACACATTTAGTCCAACTATGTAATTCAATCAAAACATCCTTTCTTATATACTAATGAACCTTTATAGTATATACATCGTTATATGGGATATGTCAAAGACAAAAACTGAAATGCATATTGTTTTATTCCACTGTTGAGAAATGGTAAACTTTATAGTGGTGAGATTTTAACTGTTAATTGAGTAAATTTCTATAAAATAGGGAAAAACAAATAAGGGACGCAGTCACTTGATTATAGTAATTTTAATATAATAATAATTATAATATAATATTGACTTTTGATAACAATTCCATTATAATGAAAATCGTGAGTCAGGAAGGACAAGCTGTAACTTGGGCCTTTCTTTCTATATAATTTTTATAAAAACTCATTGGAGGGATTTTCACATGGCAGAACGCATGGTAGGTAAACAAGCTCCACGTTTTGAAATGGACGCTGTAATGCCAAATAAAGAATTTGGTAAGGTATCATTGGAAGAGAATATGAAAAATGGTAAATGGACAGTATTGTTCTTCTACCCAATGGATTTCACTTTCGTGTGTCCAACTGAAATTACGGCAATGTCAGATCGTTACGATGAGTTCGAAGATTTAGATGCAGAAGTAATCGGTGTTTCTACTGACACTATCCATACACACTTGGCCTGGATCAACACTGACCGTAAAGAAAACGGTCTTGGTGAGTTAAGATATCCACTGGCTGCGGATACAAATCACAGTGTATCCAGCGAATACGGAGTTTTAATAGAAGATGAAGGGGTAGCTCTTCGCGGACTATACATCATCAATCCTGAAGGCGAACTTCAATATCAAGTAGTTTTCCATAACAACATTGGCCGTGACGTCGAAGAAACTTTACGTGTTCTTCAAGCACTTCAAACAGGCGGACTATGTCCGGCTAACTGGAAGCCAGGTCAAAAAACTTTATAATTTCCAAATGAATAAAGGCCTAACCGTTTGTTAGGCCTTTTTCTTATCTTAATGGTAAAACTCTACTCGATTAGGCGCTTTTTCTAGCTTTTGATTGGAGTGCAAGACGACGACTCCTGCGGGAGAAGTGACCATTGTGAGCCTTGTCCCAGCTCCGGGGCTTAGAGGCACATGTCAAAAAATTTAATAATAAATGGAGGTTATATCATGAAACTTCGTGAACCAATGCCGGAACTTAACGGTGCGACTGAATGGTTAAATGGTGAAGTATCCAAACAAGATCTTATTGGGGAAAAGCCAACACTTATCCATTTCTGGTCTGTCAGCTGCCACCTTTGTAAGGAAGCGATGCCTCAAGTCAATGAGTTCCGTGATAATTACAAGGACAAGCTGAACGTAGTGGCCGTCCATATGCCTCGTTCGGAAGACGATTTGAATATGGAAGATATTAAAAAAGTTGCAGGTGAACATGACATCACACAACCCATTTTTGTAGACAGTGAACATAAACTTACAGATGCTTTCGAAAATCAATATGTTCCTGCCTATTATGTGTTTGATAAGGATGGAAATCTTCGTCATTTCCAAGCAGGCGGAAGCGGAATGAAGATGCTTGAAAAGCGAGTCAACAGAGTACTTGACGAAATGGAGAAAAGTGAATAATCCTGCAGATTATGCAGATTGGATCGGTCAAAAGACCGATCCTTTTTTATGGATTTCTTATTAAAATGACTATGGTAAAACAAAATTGTTGATTTCGGGATGATTCTAGCGGTTGATTGGAGTGCAAGACGAAGACTCCTGCGGGAGAAGTGGCCAATGTGAGACCCCGGAGGCGAAAGCCGAGGAGGCTCACGGGTCACCCGCGGAAATCGAAGTCTTGCACGGAAATCAAAAGCGGTGTTTAACTGGCCTATAAAATAGGGTTGAACAGAAAAATAAAAACAATTCACAAAAAAGTAAAAAATTCTAAAAAAAGGGTAGATAAATATTTCGAAACCCGATATATTTAATAATACGTCGTTTTTTACGCACCCAGGGGAAGGGAGAGGAATTATGGAAACTTTCAAAAAATTAAAAGCCTATTATTGGCCCTATAAGAAATACTTTTTCATCTCAATGTTTTTCCTTTTGTTTGTAACCGGTATCACCGTTGTGTACCCGATCATCCTTCAAAAAACCATTGATGATGTCATTCTGCAAGGAAACTACAAATGGATTCCGTATCTGGCATTTGGATTTGTCGGCATCATGATACTCAAAGGAATCACAACTTTCATTCAGCAGTATTGCGGTGATCTGTTCGGAATCACATCAGTATACAGATTGAGAAACGAGCTTTATGAAAAACTGCAATTCCTGCCATTCAGTTATTATGATAATGCCAAGACAGGAGACCTAATGTCACGATTGACTGCCGACGTTGAAGCTTTCCGCTTTTTCTTATCGTTCGGTTTTACAGAACTATTACGTTTCTTTTTATTAATCACTGTAAGTTTTGGAGTCATGTTTTATTATTCTCCTTCACTGACATTTGTTACGCTGGCATCCCTGCCATTTCTGGCCATCACCGTCTATAAGTTTGACAAAGCGGTACACCCGGCGTTCCGGGGCATCCGTAAATCATTCGGTAAACTGAATACAAATGTCCAAGAAAATATAAGCGGCATCAACACGGTTAAATCACTATCACGTGAAGAATTCCAAATCAATAAATTCAACAGTTCGAATGGAGACTACAAAGATAAATATCTTTTCACATCCGACATCTGGGCTAAATACTTTCCTTTAATGGAGTTCCTCGGAAATGTCAGTGTCGTCACGCTGCTTGCGTACGGTGGTTATCTGGTCATGAACGGGAATCTGCAGCCTGGTGAACTTGTGGCGTTTTACAGCTTGGTCTGGTATATCATCTGGCCGATCATGAACCTTGGATTCACCATTAATTTATTCTCTCAATCAAAAGCTTCAGGAGAACGATTATTGGAGATTCTTGAAGTGGATGAAAAAATCAAGGATCATGATTCAGTTGTCGATGTAGACAAAATGAAAGGTGATGTAGAGTTCAATCACGTCACCTTGAACTACACAGAACACGATGAAGCAGCCTTGGAAGATATCACATTTAAAGCCGAAAGCGGAAAGGTCATCGGACTGATCGGGAGTACAGGGTCAGGGAAAACAAGCATCACTCAATTGATGACGCGCTTTTACGAACCAACTAAAGGAGAAATCCTTATCGATGGCAAGACGTTGAGTGATTATTCATTAAAATCTCTTCGTAACAATATCGGGGTAGTGCTTCAAGAATCCTTCCTGTTTTCTTCTACTATAAAAGCCAACATTTCTTACGGCCGTCCGGAAGCAACGATGGAAGAAATTATTGAAGCAGCCAAGATGGCACAGGCTCATGATTTCATCACTGAACTTCCTGACGGATATGATACGAAGCTTGGAGAAAGGGGACTTGGACTTTCTGGAGGACAGAAGCAGCGTATTGCAATCGCGAGGGCACTGTGTACAGATCCATCGATCCTGATTCTTGACGATGCGACAAGTGCAGTGGATATGGAAACGGAATTCAGAATTCAAAAAGCGCTTAAAAACGTTATGTCTGACCGCACAACCTTTATCATTGCACATCGAATTTCTTCATTGAAACATGCAGACGAAATTCTTGTTATGGAAAACGGAAAAATCGTTGAGAGAGGTGTACATGACTTCCTTCTCAAAAACAATGGACCGTATCAGCGCATATACGATATCCAATACCAAGATCAAAAAAAGATACTCCAAACACAAGGAAGGTAGGTGAGGGGAATGAGTAAAAACAAATCCAAAGTCAATAAGAATGCCTTAAGCCGATTTCATTATTCAACCGATCAGGTAATCGACAAGCCTTTTAACTGGGAACAGCTTTGGCGCTTACTAACCTATTTAAAGCCATATTCAAAAAAACTGCTTCCCCTTTCAATCGTTACCGTCCTGATTACAACCGCCATACGGCTGATCATCCCTATTTTGATAGGGGTCTACACGCTTGATAAAGCGATACGACAGAAAGACGGAACGCTTCTATTTACACTGGTGGGCATTATCGCAGGACTATACGTCATTAATTATATCGCCAATGTTCTCCGGATACGCTGGATGAACGAGCTCGGGCAGGGAGTCATATATGACTTGCGTAAGCATTTGTTCAGTCATGTTCAATGGCTTTCGCATCGGTTTTTCGACCAGCGATCTGCCGGTTCGATCCTCGTTCGGATCATGAACGATATCAACTCCCTTCAGGAACTATTTACGAATGGAGTCATCAACTTGCTGATGGATATCATCCTGCTTGCCGGGATCATTGTCATCTTATTCACACTCAGCCCTGAACTTACATTGGCGGTCATGGTCATTCTGCCAATCATGTTCTTTATTTCCACGAGCCTGAGAAAAAATATCCGCAGGTCGTGGCAGGATGTACGAATAAAACAAGCAAAACTTAATTCTCATTTGAATGAGAGCATTCAGGGCATTCGCGTTACTCAATCGTTTACCCAGGAACAAGAAAATATGGCTTTCTTCGATGGTGTAAATACCGAAACCTTCGACAGCTGGAAAACAGCCACCAAGAAAAACGCCATGTTCAGGCCGATGGTTGAATTGACAAATGCAGTAGGGACAGCAGTCTTGATTTGGTATGGTGTCCATCTTATTCAAGGGGGATCCCTGGAACTGGGGGAATTTGTTTCATTTGCCTTCTACCTTGGGATGTTCTGGGAGCCGATTTCAAGGCTCGGCCAGGTATACAATCAGCTCCTTATCGGAATGGCTTCCTCAGAGCGTATCTTTGAATTTCTCGATGAACAGCCGATTGTCGATGAAAAGCATGACGCTATGAACTTGGACGACATCAAAGGAAGAATTCAATTTGAAAATGTCGAATTCTCCTATGATGCTAATAGAAAAGCACTCAAGAACATCGATCTGGAAATGAAGGCGGGTCAGACCGTTGCATTGGTCGGTCATACAGGTTCCGGAAAAACAACCATCGCCAACTTGATCAGCCGCTTTTACGACCCTACAAAGGGCGAAGTTAAGATTGACGGCATCAATTTACGCGATGTAACAGTTTCCAGTTTGCGAAATCAAATCAGCATTGTGCTGCAGGATACATTCATCTTCTCAGGAACCATCAAGGATAACATCCGTTTTGGAAGGCCGGATGCTTCGGATGAAGAAGTCCGGAAAGCAGCAGAAGCCATCGGGGCCAACGAATTCATCGAGAAGCTTTCAGGCGGCTACGACACCGAAGTTGAAGAAAGAGGTAATGTCTTATCTGTCGGTGAAAGGCAGCTCCTTTCATTTGCACGTGCGCTGCTTGCTAATCCGCGTATCATCATTTTAGATGAAGCAACAGCTTCCATCGACACAGAAACAGAAGTCAAGATTCAAAACGCCTTGAAAAAACTGCTTGCCGGGCGAACGGCGATCATCATTGCCCACCGTCTATCGACCATTCGTGAATCTGATAACATCTTTGTACTGGAGAACGGTAAGATCAAAGAATCCGGTAATCACGATGAACTGATGGATCAAGAAGGCGATTATTATGAGTTGGTGAAGTCGCAGTTTAAGATGCTGGAGGCTATGTGATCGTTATTTGGAAGGACCCCGCGCTTGGTTTGCGGGGTTTTTTTGTGGTTGTGGTGGAGGAGTGGAGCGGAATCGTGAAGCAGTGGGCACGGTGGCGGAATTTGTCGGGAATTGAAGAATGGCAGATAAATTCAGAAAATGGCAGATAAATCCTATTCTCCTAAAAAATCATCCTAAATAGAGGAAATCTAGGTGAAGAAGGCGAATATTACGATCAACTGAAAAAAGGAGAGATGACTTGATAATCAAAGGAAGAAAGATTCCCCTTATAATCCTCTATAAAGAAGCTCTATTAAGAAGGATAACTCAAAACTCACCGTATCGTCCAAAAATTAAGGAAGACTTATTAAAATATTGGTCAGGTTATCACGGTGAATGCATGGTTGATCGTCATTTAAGTACAATTGATACGAAGAATTTTTATATTCTCAACGACCTTCACATCCCAATAGGGGATACCTCCTTCCAAATCGATTCCCTTCTAATCTTCAAATCCCTTGCCCTGATAATTGAAGTGAAAAATATTTCAGGTTCATTAAGTATTGGGGGAGAATTCAACCAATTTTCAAGAACTACAAACGTTGGAATCACAATGGGGTTCACCAATCCCGTATCACAGGCAAAACGGTACACACACCATTTAAAACAATGGCTTAAAGACAAAGGATATTTTGAATTACCGGTTGAATTTCTAGTAGTGTTCACTAACCCTGCGGCTGTTTTAACTGGCTTACAAAATAGTAACCGATTAGAGGATCATATCATCAAAGTAGAAGATCTTATAAAAAAGATTACTGACATCCAAATGACTTTTTCAAAATCTTTCCTTGATGATAGGGAAACGAAGCAATTGGTCAAGAAATTACTTAAAGCGCACGTGGACTTTCCTATTATAACTAAAACTGAAGAAACGATATTTACTGGAGTGCAGTGCGTGACTTTTATGAACTTTGGAATGGAGCGGAAGAAAGCTTCATGGTATTGCAGTGAGTGTAATAGTTATGATAAAAATGTCCATGAAAAGGCCATCTTTGATTACTTCTTATTAGTGAAGCCAACCATTAATAACAGCCCAGCTCGCGCTTTTCTCCACTTAAGTTCCCCTAAAATAACCCATATCCTTCTAACTTCTATGAATCTCGTTTCACTGGGTAAAAACAAGGCGAAGCATTATATTACTCCTTTTCATGCTTTATGATGAGTATACCCACCCCAAACAAATCCCTTGCCAAACCCCACCACACCCTATAAACTAAAACCAAACATAAGTTTGTGAAAAATGTCACAAATTATACATGTTCAATACTTCACAAACGCATGGAAAGGTTTTATAATAGCCATTAAGTGATAAATAATAAGTATTCGTTATTAACTGGTAGGGGGATTAATGAAATGGTTTTAGATGGTGTGATATTAAGCAGGATGTTGACATCAACGACCCTTGCGTTTCATATTATTTTTGCAACGATTGGTGTAGGGGTGCCAATTATGATTTCGATTGCTGAGTTTGTGGGGATCAAGCGTAATGATCCCCACTATATTTTGTTGGCAAGAAGATGGGCGAGGGGATTTACGATTACCGTTGCTGTAGGGGTAGTTACGGGTACGGCGATCGGTCTGCAGTTGTCTATGTTATGGCCCGCTTTCATGCAGGTAGCTGGGCAGGTTATAGCGCTGCCTCTGTTTATGGAAACATTTGCGTTTTTCTTTGAGGCTATCTTTCTAGGAATCTATTTATATAC
This sequence comes from Rossellomorea oryzaecorticis, assembly GCF_038405515.1. GTDB lineage: Bacteria > Bacillota > Bacilli > Bacillales > Bacillaceae_B > Rossellomorea > Rossellomorea oryzaecorticis_A. The sequence continues at coordinate 26,834 of NZ_JBBYAF010000023.1, forward strand.
GTGGGACCGTTTCAAGAATAAGTGGATTCACTGGTTATTGACGATTCCGGTCATGATCGGTTCTTCAGCCTCTGCGTTATTCATTACGACGGTGAATGCGTTCATGAACACGCCTCAGGGATTCGAGCTGAGTGATGGGAAAGCGATCAATATCGATCCGATTGCTGCCATGCTGAATCCAGCAACACCTACAAAGGTATTCCATGTACTGACAACAGCTTATTTGACTTCAGCGTTGATTCTTGCCGGAATTACGGCTTTTGCAATTTTAAAGAAAAAGGGAAGCGAGTATCATCGTAAAGCCCTTCGCTTAACAATGGTATCAGCGCTTATTTTTGCATTTGCGACAGCATTTGCAGGGGATTTATCCGCCAAATTCCTCGCCGAGCATCAGCCGGAAAAACTGGCTGCCGCAGAGTGGCATTTCGAAACTGAGAAAAATGCGGATCTCATTGTATTCGGTACCCTGGATGAAAATAATGAAGTTCACAATGAAATAAGGCTTCCAGGTTTCCTGAGCTTTTTAGCAGGCAATTCATTTGATCATGAAGTAATCGGGTTAAATGAGACGCCTGAAGATGAAAGACCACCATTATGGATTCATTATTTATTTGATCTGATGGTTTCGATCGGATTCTACAGTATGTTCATTGCAGGGTTGTTCATTCTTTTCTGGAAATGGAAGAAAATGAATGAATGGAACAAGCCCTTGTTATGGGGGATAGTAGCAAGTGGTCCGCTGGCTATGCTGGCTATCGAATTCGGCTGGATCTATGCAGAAGTAGGGCGCCAGCCGTGGATCCTAAGAGGATATATGAAGGTTGCGGATGCTGCAACGAAAGCGGATGGTGTAGGCTTGACGTTTGTGATGTTTGTCGCCTTATATATTCTGCTTGGAATTCTTTGTGTAGTCGTGTTAATCAAGATGTTCAAGAATAAACCTGCTGAAGCGGAGTTGGAACAGCGATTTCCTAAACGCTAAGCATAACCCCGGCAGCCCCTTTTATCTATAAAGTTAAATGGAAGGGGCTGCCTGTTTAAAGAAAGGGGACTATGAGGGAGGAATGGTTATGAGTTTGGAAATAGTGGGGATTACGGTTTTATGGATCTTCCTTTATGGCTATCTAATTGTGGCATCCATTGATTTTGGTGCCGGATTCTTTGCCTTTTATGGAAGGCTGAAAAATAAAGAGCATACATTGAATGTACTGATCAGTCGATACTTATCTCCTGTATGGGAAGTAACAAATGTTTTCTTTGTCTTCTTCTTTGTAGGACTTGTCGGTTTTTTCCCTGATGCAGCTTATTATTATGGAACTGCATTGCTGATCCCGGGGAGTATTGCCATTATACTGCTTGCCATCCGTGGCAGCTTCTACGCTTTCAATAATTATGGTTCGAAGGAAAATATCGTATATCTTTTCCTTTATGGAGCGACCGGGTTATTGATTCCTGCTTCATTATCTACAGCATTGACGATTTCTGAAGGGGGGTTCCTCGAGGTTACCGACGGAAATGTTATTTTCCTAGCGGGTGAATTGTTTACAAGCCCTTATTCCTGGAGCGTAGTTGTTCTATCCATCGTGTCTGTATTGTTTATCAGTGCAGCCTTTTTGACATATTATGCAGATAGGGCAGGGGATATGGATTCACGTGAGGTACTGAGGAAGTTTTCATTATTCTGGAGCCCGCCTACGATTTTAGCGAGTTTATTAGTATTTGTCGGCCTCAGAGAACACAATGAAGAACATTTTATGAATGCCCTTGATATATGGTGGATGTTCGGACTTTCTTTAGCCAGCTTTTTGGCCGCCTCTTTCCTGATTTATAAACGTCAGAATTTCGGAACTGCTTTTGTATTGGTGATGCTGCAGTTCTTCTTTGCATTCTTCGGATATGGCTCGTCGCATTTACCATATATCCTGAAGCCGTTCATTACGATTGAGTCGAGTGTAACCAACCCTACAATGGGTATGGCACTAGTGATTGCTTTTGTTGCGGGATTGCTGCTGCTGATTCCGTCGTTGATATTACTGATGAGACTGTTTTTATTTGATGCAGACTATGTAAAAGGGAAGAAATAATAAGCCTAGCGTACCACTTTGAATAACAATGCTAATATCAAAGCGAAGAATCATGTGAATCCTGCATATCGGATAACATGTTTTTTCGCTTTTTTCGTGTCAATTACCTATCCAATCGTAAACTTCATGCTAAAATGTAGATATGATGTTACTGGAAAATCTGGGGGAATTAATTATGAAAAAAGAGTTTGTAGTTATTGGATTGGGCCGGTTCGGGGGAAGCATCGTGCGCTCTTTGACCGAGCAGGGGATGGAAGTAATGGCCATCGACCAGGATGAAGATAAGGTCAATGAATTTTCCTCGATTGCTTCTCATGCAGTAGTGGCTGACTCAACAGATGAATCAGTTTTGAAAAGCCTCGGCATCAGGAACTTTGATCACGTGATCGTAGCCATCGGGGATGATATTCAGTCAAGCGTATTGACCACGCTCATGCTAAAAGAAATCGGTGTAAAAAAGATAACCGTTAAAGCTCAGAACGATTACCATGAAAAAGTCTTAAGAAAAATTGGGGCAAATCAGGTCGTACATCCCGAACGTGATATGGGAAGAAGAATCGCTCATAACATCATATCCAATAACGTATTGGATTACCTTGAGCTTTCAGATGAGCACTCAATCGTCGAGATTGTTGCGAATGACCAATTGGCGGGAAATACGTTGATTGATCTGGATATTCGCGCCAAGTATGGAATCAATATTGTCGCCATAAAACGGGAGCGGGACATCATCGTTTCCCCTCAAGCTGATGAACAAATAAGGGCAGGGGATATCTTGATCGTCATTGGTGCCGACACAGATATTAACCGTTTTGAAAAGAAGGTCTTTTCACTGTAATACGTAAGAAAAGGCTCAGAGTGTATTCACTCTGAGCCTTTTTTTGATTATTAAACTTCCATGATGATAGGTAATATCATTGGACGTCGTTTCGTTTTTTCATATAAGAATGGAGCCAATGTATCAGTAATTTCATTCTTGATTTCAGACCATTGTGAAGTTCTTCTTTCAAGAACTTTGTTTAAATGCTTGGCGATCAGGTTCTGAGCTTCATTGATGAGATCACCGGATTCACGCATATAAACGAATCCTCTTGAAATTAGATCAGGGCCTGAAGCAATCTTGAACTCTTTCATATCGATGCTTACGACTACGATGACGAGTCCTTCTTCTGAAAGGATACGGCGGTCACGCAATACGATGTTGCCGATGTCGCCGATCCCGCTTCCATCTATATAGACATTGCCAGAAGGGATTTTACCTGCAACCTGTGCAGAGTCACCGCTTAACGCCAGTACTTCACCGTTATCCATGATGAAGCAGTTTCCTTCTTGGACTCCGCAGTCAACTCCGAGTTGAGCATGCATCTTCTGCATTCTGAACTCACCATGGATAGGCATGAAGAACGTCGGGTTCATTAAGCGCAGCATCAGTTTCATTTCTTCCTGTCCGCCGTGACCTGACGTGTGAATATCATTTAAAGGACCGTGAATAACTTCAGCACCGGCACGGTATAACAGGTTGATCGTACGATTAACACTGATCGTGTTCCCTGGAATAGGGGAAGAAGAAAATACGACAGTATCACCAGGCTGTATTTGAATCTGGCGGTGAGTACCATTGGCTATTCTTGATAGTGCCGCCATTGGCTCACCTTGTGAACCGGTGCAAAGGATTGCAACTTCGTTCGCTGGCAGGCGATTGATTTGGTTGTGCTCGATAAACGTATCTTTAGGAGCATTGATATATCCTAATTCCTGACCGATCGTAATGGCTGCTTCCATACTGCGTCCGAATACGGCAACTTTACGGTTATGGTAAACAGCTGCCTCAACGACTTGTTGAAGACGGTGAATGTTTGAAGCAAAGGTTGCAAAGATGACCCGTCCGTCTACTTTGCGGAAGATATCATTGATGCTTTCACCAACCTTGCGTTCAGACATTGTAAAGTTAGGAACCTCTGCATTTGTACTGTCAGACAGCAGGCAAAGAACGCCTTCTTTACCGATTTCAGCCATTTTGGCCAGGTTCGCGGGCTCGCCGACTGGGGTGAAATCGAATTTGAAGTCTCCTGTGTGAACGACATTTCCTGGTGGTGTTTTAACCACAATTCCATAAGAATCAGGAATACTGTGAGTCGTTCTGAAGAAGGTTACAGATGTTTTACGGAACTTGATCACATCATCTTCTTGAATGACATTCAACTTGGCATTTCTCAATAAACCGTGTTCTTCCAGTTTATTTTTAATCAGACCAAGAGCAAGTTTGCCTCCGTAAATGGGAATATTCAATTCACGGAGCAGGTAAGGAATTCCGCCGATGTGATCTTCATGACCATGAGTGACGAAGAGTCCCTTGATTTTATCCGCATTTTTCACAAGGTATGTGTAATCCGGAATTACATAATCGATTCCGAGCAATTCATCTTCAGGAAATTTAATTCCTGCATCGATTAGAATGATTTCGTCTTGAAATTGTACGCCGTATGTGTTTTTACCGATTTCACCTAAACCGCCAAGGGCAAATACTGCGGTTTGGTCATTCTTCACAAATTTCATCTGCTTATTTCTCCAGCTCGAAAGAATGGTGGTTTTGTTCATACTCTAAAAAAGCGCCCTCTAGCTTCTGTACGAATTCAATGTTATAAGGTTGGTCTTTAAGTTTCTGGCGTACTTCTCTTTCTGTGTCTGCTTCCATGTAAAGTGAATTAGTGCATTCGCGAACAGGCACTTCAGCTTTACTTTCTTGATAAAATACTTTGAAAATCATGTTTTTTCTCTCTCCTTATCCGTTTTCAAAAAATCTAACTTTCATCTATGATAAAAAAGTTATCAACTATGTCTACAAGGTATGCAGATACCTGTAACTAAAAAAGGAATGATTAGTGTAAAATTCCTTTAGGTATTCTATTAATAAACAATAATAAAATGTAATCTACAATGATAATATTGATTATGTATGTTTTGATTATAAAGGATTCCCGTGAGTAAATAAAGTTTTACAAGAAACGATGGATGAAAATAGCGATATAAAATAAGAAGGACCGAAACCAAAGGAGACGAAAAAATGCTCGCGAATGGCTTCAGTCCCTAAACGTATAACATTCTTCTTTTGTCTTCAAGAAACTAGTGTTGAAGGGAGTCAGTCTAAGCTATTGTTTTTCTTTTGAGAATATCTTTCCACTGTTTTAAAAGCTTTTTTCTTAGCTTCTTTAACATATGGCTCACTCCTTATCATTAGTTTACCGAGAATGTCCACTGAAGTAAAGGTGCAATCATGCTAACGTCTCTATTGTCTTACTTATAGTGTACGGAATTTTTTCATTCTATTACATGGATAAGTATGGCAATGGGTGAATAATCTAGTTGTTTGACAATTAATTTTGAAAGGTTTACCTTAAAAAGCGAATCAATCAGATATTTCTTATTGGATAGTAAAAGGAGATCAGCGATGAAAAAAATAGTTTTTTTTGATATAGATGGAACATTATTGGATCATGATAAAAAATTGCCGGATGCGACAAAAGAAGCAATTAAAACACTGCAGAAAAATGGAACATATGTGGCAATTGCAACCGGGAGAGCTCCTTTTATGTATGAGGGCTTAAGAGAAGAGCTTGGAATCGAGTCATTTGTTTCGTTTAACGGGCAATATGTGGTCTTTGAAAACCAAGTCATCTACACCAATCCACTTAATGTCGATAAGCTTGAAGATCTGCTGGAAGACAGCTATAAACATGAACACCCTGTAGTTCATCTGAATCATGAAACAATGAAAGCGAACCATAAGCATCATCGCTACATTGAAAAAAGTATGGGCAGTTTGAAGTTTCCTCACCCTGGTTATTCGCCGGACTTTTATAAAGACCGCGAAATCTATCAGTCGCTATTATTCTGTCCTGCAGAGGAAGAAGGATTCTATAGGGATAAATACAAGGAATTTACATTTATCCGCTGGCACCAATTTTCGATGGATATTCTTCCTGGAGGCGGTTCGAAAGCAGAGGGAATCAAGAAGATGATCGATAGGCTGGGTTTCAAGATGGAAGATGTTTATGCTTTTGGGGATGGTCTTAATGATATCGAGATGCTTCAGTCAGTAGGGACAGGTGTTGCAATGGGGAATGCTGTCACCGAAGTGCAGAAGCATGCCAACATGATAACGAAACCGGTAGATGAAGATGGGATTTTCTACGGACTGAAAGAGCTTCAATTAATATAACCTATATTAAAATTAAAGGACGCATCCAAGTTCAACGTGGATGCGTCCTTTTGTTATCAGGTGGCCTTCTCTACTTACACTCGTCTGGATTATTTAATTTATCTTTCAATGGCTAATGCACCTGGTATCGGTTGAAAAGGATTCTCTTCGTTAATATGATCGTAAAACATGACGCCGTTCAAATGGTCGATTTCATGCTGGATAACGATCGCGGGAAATCCTTTTAATCTGAGTTTCACTTCTTCTCCGTCCAAATTCCATGCCTTTATCGTAACCCTGGCATAGCGGGGAACGAATCCGGGAACATGACGATCAACGGAAAGGCACCCTTCTCCTGAAGTCAGATACGCTTTTTCAACCGAATGACTGATGATCTTTGGATTGAATAAGGCATGGCTGTATAATGTCCCTTTATCATCAATCACGTTTATGGCAAGCATTTTCTTGGCGACATTAATTTGAGGGGCTGCCAGGCCTACTCCTGGCCTCAGTCCATATTTGCTTGCAATTTCGGGATCCTGACTGTTCACTACATATTCAAGCAGACTTCTTAATATCTCCTTATCATCAGCTGAAGGTGGCAGTGATACATCTTCTGCCATTTTGCGAAGAGTGGGATGGCCTTCGCGGATGATGTCTTTCATTGTTATCATAAAACTTCCTCCTTACAATGACAGCGGCACTGTATATTCAGACAGTGTTCGTATTAATATATGTATTGACTCCTAATAAGATATACCAATATGTATAAAATAAGTCTAGCATTTTCTTATTAAAAAGTTAACAGGACAGCTTTTGTTAATGGAGGAATACTTTGCAGGTCCTGTACATAGTTATGGAAATAGGAGAATAGTCTAATCGACAATATTTTCCACAGTTGTAAATCCCTATTGTCAAATGTTGTAGACGAAGATATAGTAGAAGGTGTTATATAGTTAAGGGGGATCTGGTCGTGTCGAAATTTCGTTTTGCTATCATTTTAGGAGTGGCTATCACTGTTCTTATGGGGTGTGTGGGAGGTTCTTCCCCTCAAGAGAACATCCATAAGGTTCTTGAAGAAACAGTTGCAGAGGAAAAACAATACGTTGAGGTACAGAAACCTCTCCAAGGTTTAGAAGAAAATGAAAAAGAAATCTATACCGAGATCATGAATCTTGGAATGAAAGAATTCGATAAAATCGTAAAACTTTCTGAAGACGCTCTTAAAAATATATCTGAACGAACAGGTTATATTGAGAAAGAACGTAAAGCGATGAAGGAAGCAAAAGAAAAGTTTTCTACTCTGGATGAATTCATTACAAAGTTAGAAGACGAAAAACTCAAAGGTGAAGCGGGGAAATTGGAAGAGATAATGAAAGATCGTTATCAGCTTCATGAAGAATTGACTGCTTCATATTTGGATGCCCTTTCACAGGATAAAGAACTCTATGAATTATTCAAAAAGAAAGAATTGACGATGGAAGAATTAGAAAAACAAATTACTTCCATCAATGAAGCATATGAAAAAACAATCAAGTTAAACAACGAATATAATACAAAAACTGAACAATTCAACAAACTTAAACAAGGCTTTTATTCAACTGCAGGTATAGATGTTGAAGAAAAAGAATAAGTAGGGATAGAAAGAAAGGCAAGGGAGACCGTTTCCCTCGCCTTTCTTTTTTTTTTAGCTTACCTCATATTACTCTATAACAGATTAGGAAATGGTGTGGGTTTATATATAACAGATGTTTCAGTCTCATTGATACAGTTTTCTGGAGGATGCTTTTAAATCTTAATGGAATTTTAGAAATATCTTGAAATTATAATACTTTGTCGTTGACGAGACGTTTTTTTATATTGTAAACTATGAAAGGTAGTAAAAGTTGTATTAGTGAAACTGGTAAACAGACTAATACAGATAACCTAATATGTAAATATGGGTTTTCTTTCTTATTATTTGTGGAAAACTATCTATAATGTTCTTCGCAAGTAAGTGTGGTAGGTCATACTGAATTTGGGTAATCTAAACTTTGTATGTAAAAAACCAAAATAAATGTATACAGAAAGGATAGGTGACTTCGATGGCTTCTAAATCAAAGAAGGCACAATTCGATGCAGTTAAAACGCTCGAGCAGATTGAAGACAAGTTTGAAATGTTTCAAATTTTAAACGAAGAAGGCGAAGTAGTAAACGAAGACGCAATGCCGGAAATTTCCGACGAGGATCTTCAGGAATTAATGCGCCGCATGGTTTACACTCGTATTCTCGATCAAAGATCAATTTCCCTGAATCGTCAAGGACGTTTAGGTTTCTATGCACCGACAGCAGGACAGGAAGCTTCACAAATTGCTTCTCACTTTGCGCTGGAGAAAGAGGACTGGATTCTTCCGGGTTACCGTGATGTACCTCAAATCGTATGGCATGGTCTTCCGTTATACCAGGCTTTCTTATTCTCACGTGGACACTTCAAAGGCAACCAGCCTCCTGAAGGTGTAAATGTATTGTCTCCACAAATCATCATCGGTGCTCAATACATTCAAACTGCAGGTGTGGCGCTGGGCCTTAAAAAGAGAGGGAAAAAAGCAGTTGCAGTCACTTACACTGGTGACGGCGGATCTTCACAAGGTGACTTCTATGAAGGTATCAACTTTGCAGGGGCTTATTCCGCACCGGCCATCTTCGTCGTGCAAAACAATCAATTCGCAATTTCTACACCTCGTGACAAGCAGACTGCCGGTAAAACAATTGCTCAGAAAGCAGTGGCTGCAGGAATCCCTGGTATCTTAGTAGATGGAATGGATCCATTGGCAGTTTATGCAGTGACACGTGATGCAAGAGAACGTGCAGTAAACGGTGAAGGTCCTTCACTGATTGAGACAATGTGTTACCGTTATGGACCACATACAATGGCTGGGGATGACCCGACTCGCTACCGTACTTCTGAAATGGATACTGACTGGGAGAAGAAAGATCCATTGGTGCGTTTCCGTAAGTTCCTTGAAGGAAAAGGGCTATGGAGCGAAGAGAAAGAAAACGAAGTAATCGAAGAAGCGAAAGAAGACATTAAACAAGCTATCAAAAAAGCTGATGGAGAGCCTAAACAAAAAGTTAGTGATTTCATCAATAACATGTTTGAAGAGCTTCCATACAACTTAAATGAACAGCTGGAAATCTATAAAGAAAAGGAGTCGAAATAAGCCATGGCGCAAATGACAATGATTCAAGCGATCACTGATGCACTGCGCACAGAACTGCGTAACAACGAAGACGTATTAGTTTTTGGTGAGGACGTAGGTCTAAACGGCGGTGTATTCCGTGCAACGGAAGGACTTCAAAAAGAATTCGGTGAAGACCGTGTATTCGATACACCACTTGCAGAATCTGGAATCGGTGGTTTAGCGATCGGACTAGCATTAGAAGGGTTCCGTCCAGTCCCTGAAATTCAGTTCTTCGGTTTCGTATACGAAGTAATGGATTCCATTTCTGGACAAATGGCGCGTATGCGTTACCGTTCAGGCGGAACATATACTGCACCAATCACAGTTCGTTCACCATTTGGTGGAGGGGTACATACTCCGGAGCTGCACGCTGACAGCTTAGAGGGCTTAATGGCTCAACAGCCTGGGTTGAAAGTGGTAATCCCTTCAACACCTTATGATGCAAAGGGATTATTAATTTCATCTATTCGTGATAACGACCCTGTTATCTTCCTTGAGCACATGAAATTATACCGTTCATTCCGTCAGGAAGTACCTGAAGAGGAATACACAATCGAATTAGGCAAGGCGGAAGTGAAACGCGAAGGTAAAGACCTTTCCATCATCACTTACGGTGCAATGGTTCACGAATCGATCAAGGCTGCTGAAGAACTTGAAAAAGACGGATATTCAGTAGAGGTTGTCGACCTGCGTACGGTAAGCCCGCTTGATATTGATACCATCATGGCTTCTGTTGAAAAGACAAACCGTGCGATCGTGGTTCAAGAAGCTCAAAAACAAGCAGGTATCGCAGCGAATGTCGTTGCTGAAATCAATGACCGTGCAATCCTTAGCCTGGAAGCCCCAGTGCTTCGGGTAGCAGCGCCGGATACAGTTTACTCTTTCTCTCAAGCAGAGCCTGTATGGCTTCCTAACCATAAAGATGTTATCGAAACTGCAAAGAAAGTACTTGAATTTTAATTGATTTACATGAGAAAACAGAAGGGGTAATTCCCTTCTCTTTTCCCATTTAAGCAGAGAAATTAGACAGATAAAAATATAACAACATTCATCTATATTATTATTCAATACAGGAGGTAGAATCCATGTCTTTCGAATTCAAATTACCGGACATTGGTGAAGGTATTCATGAAGGTGAAATCGTTAAATGGTTTGTAAAACCTGGCGATAAAGTAGAAGAAGACGATGTACTATGTGAAGTTCAAAATGATAAAGCAGTAGTTGAAATTCCATCTCCAGTAGCGGGAACGGTTGAAGAGCTCCTTGTTGATGAAGGGACTGTAGCTGTTGTTGGTGATACATTGATAAAGTTTGATGCACCAGGCTATGAAGACCTTCAATTTAAAGGAAGCGACAGCGATAGCTCTAAGAAAGAAGATGCTAAGGCTGAAGAAAAAACAGAAGGCCAGGTTCAAGGTACAGCTGAACAAGGTCAGGATGTTGACAAGGATGCTTCTCCTGAAGCTGAAGAAGAAAAAACTGAAGGTACAGCGAATGCGGATGTTGAAGTTGACCCAAACAAACGTGTTATTGCAATGCCGTCTGTTCGTAAATATGCGAGAGAAAAAGGCGTAGAAATCCGTCAAGTTTCCGGTTCCGGTAAAAACGGCCGTGTAATGAAAGAAGATGTTGATTCATTCTTAAGCGGTGGCGGAGCTAAAGCTGAAGCTGAATCTGCAGAGGCGAAAGCAGAAGAGAAAGCACCTGCTCAGGAAGAAACAAAAGCAGCAGCTACTAAAGCACCGGAAGGCGACTTCCCAGAAACACGCGAGAAGATGAGTGGAATGCGTAAAGCAATCGCTAAAGCGATGGTTAACTCTAAACACACTGCTCCTCACGTGACATTGATGGATGAAGTAGATGTAACAAAGCTTTGGGATCACCGTAAGAAATTCAAAGAAGTTGCAGCTGAAAAAGGTGTTAAACTGACTTTCTTGCCATACATCGTAAAAGCCCTGACAAGCGCACTGCGTGAGTTTCCGGCATTAAATACGTCAATCGATGATTCTACAAGCGAAATCGTCCAAAAACATTATTACAATATCGGTATCGCTGCAGACACAGAAAAAGGTCTAGTAGTACCGGTTGTGAAAAATGCTGACCGCAAATCTATGTTCTCGATTTCTAATGAAATCAATGAACTGGCCGGTAAAGCACGTGATGGTAAACTGTCAGGCGATGAAATGAAAGGTGCATCATGCACAATCACGAATATCGGTTCTGCCGGCGGTCAATGGTTCACTCCTGTAATCAACCATCCGGAGGTTGCGATTCTTGGGGTAGGCCGTATCGCGGAAAAACCTGTAGTTAAAAATGGTGAAATTGTAGCAGCACCTGTGTTAGCATTATCATTGAGCTTCGATCACCGTATGATTGATGGAGCTACTGCTCAACATGCACTTAACCACATCAAGCGTTTGTTGAACGATCCAGAATTATTATTAATGGAGGCGTAATGCGATGGTAGTAGGAGATTTCCCAATTGAAACAGATACTATAGTAGTTGGTTCAGGTCCTGGTGGATATGTTGCAGCGATTCGTGCAGCACAGCTTGGACAAAAAGTAACGATCATTGAAAAAGAGAACATGGGCGGCGTTTGTTTAAACGTTGGCTGTATCCCATCAAAAGCACTTATCACGGCAGGTCATCGTTTTCATCAAGCACAGCATTCCGATGATATGGGGATTGTTGCAGAAAACGTAAAAGTGAACTTTGATAAAGTGCAAGAATGGAAAGCCGGCGTAGTCAAAAAGCTTACCGGCGGTGTAGAAGGACTTCTAAAAGGGAACAAAGCAGAAATCGTTCGCGGTGAAGCTTACCTTGTAGACCAAAACACATTGCGTGTAATGGATGATAACTCTGCACAAACATATAAGTTCAATAACTTGATTCTTGCAACTGGTTCCCGTCCGATTGAAATTCCCAGCTTCAAGTTCTCTAAGCGTGTCCTTGATTCAACAGGTGCATTGGCACTTGAGGAAATCCCAGGCAAGCTTGTTGTAATCGGCGGAGGATATATCGGTACTGAGCTTGGAACTGCATATGCAAACTTAGGTTCTGAAGTAACAATTCTTGAAGGTGCTGACGATATCCTTAGCGGATTCGAAAAGCAGATGACAACAGTTGTGAAAAAAGGACTGAAGAAAAAAGGTGTTGAAGTTGTCACGAAAGCAATGGCTAAAGGCGTTGAAGAAAGTGACAGCGGAGTTGTTGTTAAATACGAAGTAAAAGGCGAAGAGAAATCAGTTGAAGCTGATTATGTACTGGTTACAGTAGGCCGTCGTCCAAATACTGATGAAATCGGTCTTGAAGAAGTGGGAATCGAAATGACAGACCGCGGTGTTATCAAGATTGACAAGCAATGCCGTACGAATATTCCTAACATCTTCGCGATTGGTGATATCGTGGATGGACCGCCACTTGCTCACAAAGCATCATATGAAGGCAAAATCGCTGCTGAGGTAATCGCTGGTGAACCTGCTGAAATTGATTACCTTGGAATTCCTGCGGTATGCTTCACAGATCCGGAACTTGCAACAGTAGGTTATTCTGAAGCTGAAGCAAAAGAAGAAGGAATTGAAGTTGTTGCAGCTAAATTCCCATTTGCAGCAAATGGACGTGCTTTGGCTCTTAATTCTTCTGAAGGCTTTATGAAGCTTGTGACCCGTAAAGAAGACGGTCTTATCATCGGAGCTCAAATCGTCGGTTCCGGCGCATCTGACATGATCGCTGAACTTGGACTTGCGATCGAATCCGGAATGACCGCTGAAGATGTCGCGATGACCATCCATGCTCATCCGACACTTGGCGAAATTTCTATGGAAGCAGCAGAAGTTGCGATGGGAAGCCCGATCCATATTGTAAAATAAAGATAAATAAAAAAGATGACCCTTGCTAAATTGGAGGGTCATCTTTTTTAGTATATAGAAAAATAAGCTCGTAGGGGCAGTCAACAGTTACTATCCTTTCTTTACTTCCGATAATGGGGAAGCGGGCTCTCACCATTCTTTTATCGCATTAGAGACTGATTTCACAATCTGGTCTTTATGCGCTTTTCCAGTGATTTTAGTGACAACCTGGTTATTATCTACAACGACAATGGCAGGGTAAACAGGGGATTGAACTTTTGGGTTAGATTTATCTGAGCTGTGATTAACTACTTCTAGTTGTTTGAGGTCTTCAGGATATTTATTCTTAAGTTCTATGATGGCATCATAATAGGCAACTTCTTTGGAGATATTTCGTTCATCAGTGAAAAATATGACCTGTCTTTCTATGAATCTATCCTCTGCCAACACTACCTTATCTGCAGCTATATCATTACATGAAGTGAGAAGTAACGCTGTTGATGCTAACATAATCAAGGTAAGTAAATGTTTCATACATCATCCTCTTTTCTTAGCGATGCCCATAAACTTAAGTGATTACTGCGTATAAAGACCTATTCATTGCTCACATTTTATCATATGCAAAAAAGGAAAAGGGATAAGTCATTAAAATGTTACAGAAATGAAAAGACATAATGAAAGTAACATTGTAATAATATACTATGTTAATACATTCATTGCTAAAATTACTGGAGGGTGAAGGGTGTTTTACATGAAATTTTATGTTGCTTTTCTTATACAGATGATCTTGTGGAGTATTTTTTATATTGCAGAATGGTTTTCAGTTAAAGATCATGTGGAATATAAGTGGATCATGTTTGTTTTGTTTTTCTATCTTGCGTTTATAGCAGCTAAAAAGATAGTTCAATCCAGAAAATTGACTTTATTTGTAACCTCTTTCAGCTTATCTTGTTTTTTTGCTTTCAAATTAGTATTTGAGAATATAATGGAAATCTTTTAATTCTTATCCAGATTCACACAGAAATATGTTAAAATATTCAAAGTGAATGATGAAAGGTGAGAATAATGAAAAAGATTATCGCATCAGGAATGACTTTGTTTTTATTGACTGCATGTTCAAATGAACCTGCAAATGTATCAAAAGAACCTGCCCCGGCAGAAGATTCGGAAGATAAAATAGAAAATATGGAAGAAACAGATGTTATTGAAACAGAAGACAATCAAGAAGACAAACCCGCTTCAGAAGAGGCAGAAGAAGTGGTACAAGAACCGCAATACAAAATAAACGAAAACAATTGGAGCATTGAACCCATAGCTGATCAAAATGCCAACGTAGTGCTATTGACGATTGATGATGCTCCTGATAAACACGCTTTAAAAATGGCTGAAGATCTGAAAGCGATCGATGCCCCGGCGATCTTTTTTGTGAATGGGCATTTTCTTGATACACCTGAGGAAAAAGAGATCTTAAAAAAAATTTACGACATGGGATTTGTGATAGGCAACCATACGTATAGTCATAGTGCACTGCCGGACCTTTCCCTTGAAAAACAAAAAGAAGAAATCATTTCATTAAGTGACCTGGTCGAATCAATTACCGGAGAGCGCCCCAAGTTCTTCAGAGCTCCTTTTGGGCAGAATACAGATTACAGCAGACAGATTGCAGCAGAAGAAAAAATGGCCTTGATGAATTGGACGTACGGCTATGATTGGGAAAAGCAATATCAAACGAAAGAAGCGATAGCGGACATTATGGTCAACAACCCGTTTCTGAATGCCGGTGCAAACCTCCTCATGCACGACCGCACATGGACGAGTGAAGCATTGACTGACATCGTAAAAGGACTAAGGGAAAAAGGCTACGAAACCCTCGACCCAAACAAAATCCAAACTCCATAACTACTTAAACCTGAATGTATATCGTTCAGGTTTTTTTATGATCTCTCTTCCTCAATCAATAATAATTTTTCTAATAACTCTTTTGAACGGACTGATTTTATTGAATCTTTTCCAGTTTCTTTAAGGTATGGGTTATTTGTATTCAGCTCGTTCCAGCAGTTGATTGGAGTGCAAGACGAAGACTCCTGCGGGAGAAGTGACTAATGTGAGACCCCGCAGGCAAAGCCGAGGAGGCTCACGGGTCACCCGCGGAAAGCGAAGTCTTGCACGGAAATCAACTGCGGTGATTAGAAGTCCACCAATCAAGGTCTTTAAAACCCATACCTCGCATATATTTAATTAATATGATTAATTAAAAGAATAAAAACTTAAATATGTTATACAATTTAAGGTTGATTTTTTAAATGTGTTATATTATTATAGAATCAAGTTAAATAAAACGCTTACAAAACATCATTAAAGGAGAGGAAAAAAAGATGGGAACAATTGTTTGTCAATCATGCCTGAATACCATTGAACACTACGAAGATGAGAAGGTTTCTGTTTTATTCTCTAATTGCTGCGAATGTAATGATGATGTAGAAATAGACGATTAATTTTTTCGGGAGACACGGTTATTTGACCGACAGACTTAATGGGGTAATCATATAGTAAAAGGTGAAGAAGCCTGGTCTTCTTCACCTTTTTTATTTAGGATAATGCAAAGGAAGAGACCCCGGAATGAATAATGGGGTCTCTAAAATGGACGGATTATCGGATTGCACGATGTTCCTTTATTACTCGCAAATGCCGCAGATCATAATCCTCAGGCCCTTGAACGGGCAGGCCAGCTTCGATATTGGTTTTAATGTAATTGATGTTTTCTGTTGTTATGATTTCACCGGGTATGAAAATCGGAATGCCTGGAGGGTATACCATGATAAACTCAGCAATCGTTCGCCCGGCAGATTCGTCAATTGGAATGACTTCTGTGTCTGCATAGAATGCATCTCTTGGTGTGATTGCCAGAACAGGGATATCAGGCAGCATAACGGTTACAGGAGTGATATCTCCATGTTTTTTTAATTGACTCGCGAGCTCCCTTAGGGCAGTGACTAACTGGTTGCCTTCGGCTTCTGTATCCCCCGGGGTGATGATACAGAGGATATTATAAAGATCGGACATTTCCACCTCTATATTATAAGCCTCCCGCAGCCATTTTTCAGCGTCGAAACCACTTATCCCCAGTTCTTTTACCGATACGATCAATTTTGTAGGGTCATAATCATGTGTAGCCTTCGTCCCAAGGATTTCCTTGCCGACACAGTTAAGTCCTTCAATGGTATTGATCTCATCTCTGATTTTTTCAGATAACTTTATGGTTGCACTGATCAGCTCATGTCCTTCCGTTGCAAGACGCTTCCTTGCTACATCCAATGATGCGAGCAGCAGGTAAGAGGTGGAAGTGGTCGTCAACATGCTTAAGATGGTTTGGACCCTTTTCGCTGAAACGAGTCCT
Organism: Rossellomorea oryzaecorticis; assembly: GCF_038405515.1. Classification (GTDB taxonomy): domain Bacteria; phylum Bacillota; class Bacilli; order Bacillales; family Bacillaceae_B; genus Rossellomorea; species Rossellomorea oryzaecorticis_A. The sequence goes on from NZ_JBBYAF010000023.1 coordinate 43,583, forward strand.
TCTTTCATGTTCAATACCGAGCTTTGAGTCATTGAACCGCCAAGCTTGTGTACACTTGTCGCTGCCAGGTCTGCACCCGCCTGCATGGCAGAGAGGGGTAAATCATCATGGAAGTGAATATGAACTCCATGCGCTTCATCGACCAGAACTGGTACGTCATAAGAATGAGCGATTTCAACGATCTGTTTCAAGTCAGCAGAAATTCCAAAATAGGTGGGATTGATGACCAGGACACCTTTTGCATCAGGATGCTGTTCCAATGCTTTAGAAACTGCATCAGTTGTGATTCCGTGGGAAATTCCCAAATCTTCATCGATGTCCGGATGTATGAAGATAGGGGTCGCGCCTGAGAAAACAATCGCAGACATGACGGACTTGTGAACGTTTCTTGGAACGATGATTTTATCTCCAGGACCACATACACTCATCACCATGGTCATGATGGCACCGCTTGTTCCTTGAACCGAAAAAAATGTGTGGTCGGCACCAAATGCTGCTGCTGCCAGGTCTTGTGCTTTTTTAATCATTCCTTTTGGCTGATGCAAATCATCCAAGGGACCGATGTTGATGAGATCGATACTGAGGGCATTTTCCCCGATGAATTCTTTAAATTCAGGATCCATGCCGGCCCCTTTCTTATGACCGGGGATGTGAAACTGCACTGGATTCTTCTTACTATGTTCAATTAAGCCGGTAAACAACGGCGTTTCATTTTGAGACAATTCATTCAACACCTCTTTAAGTATGATTGTGTATATTTACAACGATGATCCGGTTTTTGAAAAACAGGATTTCATTTTCCATTGTAGTCTTTTTTCAAACAAAAGAATTATAGCATTTAGGTTTTTCTTTGCATAGTGGTATTTGCCCATACTACAATCATTTTAATCATACTTGAAGGAAATTATTTATCTTATAAAGAATACGTGTATATGGGAGGGGTCAAATTGAACTGGACGACTCGAGTAACAGAATTATTAAACATCAAATATCCCATCATTCAGGGAGGGCTTGCTCATTTGGCATATGCGGAACTTGCAGCTGCAGTATCGAATGCAGGGGGGCTGGGTCAAATAACAGCAATGTCCCTTGATCACCCTGAAGAGCTAAGGGAAGAAATCAGGAAAGTGAAGAAGTTGACTGACAAGCCTTTTGGTGTCAATTTTGCCATTGGACAGCATGGCCGTCCATTCGGGGGATTTGTTGAGGCAGCTATCGAAGAAAAAGTTCCTGTGGTCTCGATTACAGGGGGGAACCCGGCGCCGTTATTTAAACAGCTGGAAGGGACAAGTATCATAAAGCTGGTCCTGGTGGCATCTAAAAGACAAGCCATGAAAGCTGAACAGTTAGGTGCAGATGCTGTCATGGCTGTCGGACATGAGGGAGGAGGCCATTTAGGTAAAGACGATATAGGAACGTTCGTATTGATCCCTGGAGTAGTGGATGCCGTCTCGATACCTGTCATCGCTTCTGGAGGCATCGGGGATGGACGGGGATTGATGGCTGCTTTAAGCTTCGGGGCAGAGGGAGTGGAGATGGGCACAAGATTTATAGCGACTAAGGAATGTGTGCATGCTTCTGATGAATATAAAAGAGCCTTGTTAGAGGGCAGCGAGAATGATACAGTAGTGATTAAACGTTCTCTCGGTGCCCCGGCAAGGGCTATTTCAAACTCCTGGACCGAAAAAATCCTACAGGCAGAACAAGCTGGCTCAGGGTACGAAGGATTAAAAACGTTAATCAGCGGGGATGCTAATAAGCGTTATATTTATAATGGCACGAAGGAAGAGGGATTTGGATGGGCCGGTCAGGTAATGGGGCTGATCAATGATATCCCGACCGTTGATTTCCTGATTCAGAGAATGGTCAGCGAGGCAGAGCAAATCCGCAGAAAATGGAATTAATCAAGGAGCTGTTGCATCAAATGGAATATCAATATCCTTTCTCGATAGATTGGAAAACCGAAGAAGTTATTGACGTCATCGCTTTCTTTGAAGCTGTAGAAAAAGCGTATGAAAAAGGAATAAAAAAAGAGGACTTGATGGTTCGTTACCGAAAATTCAAAGAGATTGTTCCGAGTAAATCTGAGGAGAAAAATATCTGCGGTGAATTTGAAGAATCGAGCGGATATTCCTCTTATCAAGTAGTAAAGAAGATGAAAGATGCCGGTGAATCCGACATAATCACAATGAATTAAAAAGCGACCGCCCGCGGGCGGTCGCTTTTTAATTGAATGATGGTTTAGTTCATTTTATAAAGGGGTAAAAGTGTTTCAAAGACACTATCAATTTTATGGATCAGCTCTTCACCGCTAAGTTCAGTCACTGTTTCACGATCCAAGTGAACACCGCACAGAAGTTCAGCTTTCTTTACCTTTTGCACCCTTTCAGTTAATGAAAGGAATTCGTCCCGGGACATAGAAGAAAATTTTACAGCTTCCGGCTTTGTATGATCACCTGACCATACATAGTGCGGAGGAATAATCTTTCTTATCTTATCAGCATTTTCTTCGATTTTTTTACCGAATTCTGCTTTATGGGGTGCTTCATAGATCATCGCGAACCAGACGAAAAGATGGGTTCCCCATAAACCAATTTGAAAGTGAGGGTGTTTCTTATAGCCGCGTTTATTGTTGGCGAAGGCTACCCAGGTATCATCTGGAGGGTTTACAGAACGCCGTGCGTGCTTCGCTACATGATGAAACATTTCGTCTCCAGTTAAGGTGCTGAGAGCAGGTGAGAAATATTCTCCCAGGTATTCAAGGTTAGGGCGGATATGCTGTTGAATGGCTTCCATTCTATTTTCTAATCCTTTAATTGTGAACACATCAAAATCATTGTCAGTAAATCCGTTGAATTTCATAGTGCAGCCTCCTTGTCTAATGTTCATATTTTAACACATCGATATGGAGGAAATGTACTAATGAGCTTGTTCATTAGGTGTCTGCACATTTTAGTTACAATATAAGAGGAAATTTCATAATATGTATTAAATATTATCAGAACAATCAGATAAATCGAAAAACACGGAAGGGGTGTATGACCTTGAAACAGGTAATGAACACGTCAAAAAAACGTGATGTCCAGCAGCAGCGTTTAAATGTATTAAGACTCGAAATGGATTATGAACTAGCTGTATTGTTCGAAGCTATCCAAACAAAAAACAAGGAAAATCAAACAAAGTCAAAAGAAAAACTGATGAATATTCGAGAAGAATTAATGAAAATGAAGGCTTTATAAGCTTTAATCCCTAGAGAGGCTATATAATAAATGATGAAAGTATTCGTAATGAACCGTTGAAGGCGAACTCCTATTTACATAAGTAGAGTTCGCTTTTTTGTCAGTTTTTATAAAGATGAGTAAAGAGTGAAATACTTGAATCCTCACTTTCTTTCCATTAAGCTAAGAAGCTATAGGACCATCAGAGATGAATAATGAAAAAACTGTTTCAGGGTAGAATAAGTCGATAGAAAATATACACTATAGAATGTTTTCACTTAGTATGGGAGGTCAGTAGTGTGACAAAATGGGAAGAATTAGACCAAAATGTTAGAACGTGGATCATGGAAGCAGGAAAGACGATCCGCGAATCATTCAAAGAAGAATTGAATATCAAAACCAAATCCAACCGCAATGATTTGGTCACGAACATGGATGAAGCGACAGAGCGTTACTTTATTGAAAAAATCCGGGGTACATATAAAGATCACAACATTCTCGGTGAAGAAGGATTTGGAGATGAACTGAAAGAATTATCAGGTGTGACATGGATTATTGACCCGATAGACGGCACGATGAATTTTGTTCATCAACAAAGAAACTTTGCCATCTCTATAGGTGTCTATGAAAATCAAGTTGGAGTGCTTGGGTATATCTATGATGTTGTACATGATGAACTGTACCATGCATATCGCGGGAGCGGAGCGTACATGAATGATGTGAAGCTCCCTAAGCTTAGCGATGTACCGGTCGAAGACTCTGTCATTGCCTTGAATGCTCAATGGATGACCACTAACAAACGCATCGATCCAGCAGTATTAGCTCCTCTGGTTCAAAAAGTAAGGGGGACCCGCTCATATGGATCGGCTGCAATCGAAATGGCTTATATAGCCGCGGGAAGGTTGGATGCTTATATAAGTATGCGCTTAGCACCCTGGGATTTCGCGGCAGGCAAAATCCTGATTGAAGAAGTGGGCGGGGTTGTAACGGATTTAGAAGGAAAAGAGCTGGACCCTTTAAATAAAAGTTCTTTATTTGTAGGGAAGCCTGGTCTTCATGAAACGATAATGACCGATTATCTAAAACGCTGATTTGTCATATTGAATAAAAAAATGCTGAATGTGATATCACATTCAGCATTTTTTTATTTATTATTATAATTTGCCTTCTTCGCGGTATCTCTTTTTCGTTGTAAAACCGAATCCCATTATAATGATCAAGGCGACTATGCTGGCCCCTGCAATAAGAGGACTAGCCATGCTTATTGAAATGGCGATACCCATCAGTGATATGGCTGCCAAAATTGAAAACAAAACAAAAATCCATTTAATATTACCCATACAAACACCTCCGCCACTATGTATTTCATCCGATTTTATGTGAATATTAAGTTAAAAAAAGAATAGGAAATGAAATGGCTTACTTAAATTCTACCTAGAAGGCAGAGAATGTGCAATGGCAAATTAGATTCCCACTGAAATTTCACTCTGTGGAAACTTTTTGATTACATGTCATCTACCTAGATAATATCCAGTTTAAGTGATTGCTTCAATCTCATTGTACAATATTTATTAGGGGTTTTCAGGGGTGCTGTGCTATAATGGTCTAGTTGAACAAAAATATTCTTATCTTTAGCCTTCTAGGAAAGAAATCCAATATATTCAGGAGTGGAAATATGAACTTAAGAAATGATCTTAGAAATATTGCTATTATTGCTCACGTTGACCACGGAAAAACAACTTTAGTGGATGAGCTTTTAAAGCAATCTGGAATCTTCCGCGAAAACGAGCAAGTTTCAGAACGTGCGATGGATTCAAATGATTTGGAAAGAGAACGCGGTATTACAATCTTAGCGAAAAATACGGCGATTCAATATAAAGATTCACGTATTAACATTCTTGATACACCGGGACACGCAGACTTCGGCGGCGAAGTTGAACGTATCATGAAGATGGTAGATGGTGTTTTACTAGTAGTTGACGCATATGAAGGTTGTATGCCTCAAACACGTTTCGTCCTAAAAAAAGCGCTTGAACAAAATCTTACACCAATCGTTGTTGTAAATAAGATTGACAAGCCATCAGCGCGTCCAGAAGAAGTAATTGATGAAGTACTGGAATTATTCATTGAACTGGATGCAAATGATGAACAGCTTGAATTCCCGGTTGTGTATGCTTCTGCCATCAATGGTACCGCAAGCACTGACCCGGACCCTGAAAAACAAGACGAAAACATGCAGTGTTTATATGACTCAATCATCGAGCACATCCCTGCACCAGTTGATAACTCTGAAGAACCGCTTCAATTCCAGGTAGCGCTGCTTGACTACAATGATTATGTCGGCCGTATCGGAATCGGTCGTGTGTTCAGAGGAACGATGAAGGTTGGTCAGCAGGTAGCACTGATGAAGCTTGACGGCTCTGTGAAGCAGTTCCGTGTAACCAAAATCTTCGGTTTCTTCGGATTAAAACGTGAAGAGATCCAAGAAGCAAAAGCTGGTGATTTGATTGCTGTTTCCGGAATGGAAGACATTAACGTCGGTGAAACAGTTTGTCCGGTTGAACATCAAGATCAACTTCCGGTTCTGCGTATTGACGAGCCAACACTACAAATGACATTCCTTGTGAACAACAGTCCGTTTGCAGGAAGAGAAGGTAAATACGTTACTTCAAGGAAAATTGAAGAGCGTTTATTGGCTCAACTTCAGACAGATGTAAGTTTACGTGTTGAGCCAACAGACTCTCCTGATGCATGGACGGTTTCAGGCCGTGGAGAGCTTCACCTTTCCATCCTGATTGAGAACATGCGCCGTGAAGGATACGAATTACAGGTTTCTAAACCACAGGTAATCATCAGAGAAGTTGATGGTGTGAAGAGTGAGCCTGTTGAACGTGTTCAAATTGATATCCCTGAAGAATACATGGGTGGGGTCATTGAATCACTTGGTCAGCGTAAAGGCGAAATGCTTGATATGGTGAACAATGGTAATGGACAAGTCCGTTTGGTATTTATGGTTCCTGCACGTGGATTAATCGGTTATTCAACCGAGTTTATGACCCTTACACGTGGATATGGGATCATCAACCACACTTTTGACAGCTATCAGCCGCTGCAAAAAGGGCGTGTCGGTGGACGTCGTCAAGGTGTATTGGTTTCAATGGAAACAGGTAAAACATCACAATACGGAATCATGCAAGTGGAAGATCGCGGAATTATCTTCGTTGAAGCAGGTACAGAAATCTATGGCGGTATGATCGTTGGGGAACATACGAGAGAAAATGATATTACCGTTAATATCACGAAGGTTAAACAAGCGACAAACGTTCGTTCTGCCAACAAGGATCAAACCGTTACGATTAAGAAGGCAAGAATCATGACGTTGGAAGAATCCCTTGAATATCTGAACGATGACGAGTATTGTGAAGTAACACCTGAATCAATTCGTCTCCGCAAAAAGATTCTGGATAAGAATGAACGTGAAAGAGCGGAAAAGAAGAGCAAGGTATCTCAATAAACTAAGTGAAGGGGGAGCAGGAAATGGATGTAACTGAGCGTTTATCCTTTTTCGCATCCCTTTACCGTGTTGATCAAAATGCGGAAATGGGTATGTGGCTGCTTTACTTGACCATAGTAGGACTCTCTATTTTAGTTTATAAGCTTGGCTTTGCCAAAAAGCTGCCGCTATTAAAATCGATTGTGATTTATCTATTCTTGATTGTCGGTTGTACCGTACTGACTTTCTTGGGAATATTCTTACCGGTTGCAGAGGGTCTTGTGGTAGCGGCTCTTATATTGATTATTTATAAGGTCCGTCTAAATAATGAAAAGAAAAAAGGAAATGTATAAGAAAAGCTGCAGTCTTTGAGGACTGCAGCTTTTTGTAATTTGGTTTGTTAACACCGCTGTTGATTTCCGTGCAAGACTTCGCTTTCCGCGGGTGACCCGTGAGCCTCCTCGTCGCTATGCTCCTGCGGGATAGAAAAGCGGAGGGGCTTTGCCCAGAGGCGGGTGGCATAAGGCGAATCGTCCACGAAGGCGTTCTTTTCCTTCTTGGACGAGTTGACTTATGACATGTGCCTCTAAGCCCCAGAACTGGACACGTCTCACATTGGCCACTTCTCCCGCAGGAGTCTTCGTCTTGCACTCCAATCAACAGCTAGATATCCATCATAGAATAAACTTCTCTAGACCTTAACAAGAAGTCAGCCTCTTTATTAAATAATTAAGTAGCGGAAGGGAAACACCGTACACCAGGTGTCCGAGGAACCATAGTGCAATGCCTGAAGGGTCATAGATACCCGGGACTTCCTTGATGGCTAGGTACGAGAGCGGAAAATATAAGAAGAACGCGGGCAGGGTTAGAGCAAATGAAAGTATCCATACGGCCCGTCCTGTAAGTTTAAATTGATGAACCAATTTAACAAATATGATTCCGATCAAACAGGAAATGATTAAATGGAACAGGAATTCTACCCACTCTGCCCACCGCACGTCTCCTAGATAGGGGATAAAATCAACATTCAAGAGCAGTATATAAACGTTTATACCTGTCAATGACTGCAAGGATTTAAGTATCATCCCCAAGAGGATTCCAGATGCTATCCCGATTCCGATTCCCTTCATGTAATGCTTAGAAGTCATCTTCTACTTTTGGGGAGCGGTATAATTTGAAATTGCCTGTTGCAGCACGTTCTTCCGTTTTTTCCGTGATTCGTTTGTGGCATGGATCACACATATAAGTATGGATAGGTCTGTTTCGAAGCCTTTTGGCTTGAAGAGAATAATCATCGATATTTTCTATTACTTCACATAAAGCACATTTTACACGCATTAAAACACCCCATTGCTTTTTTCTCTCATATGATATCTCTTTTCAGTATATCATGTAGTATGGGCAAACGCTTAGAAATACTTTCACTTCCGTTTTTTAATACTGCATCTATTGATGTATAATGATATCGAAGCAACAAAAAAGAAGGACAATTAAAATGTCTTCACGAATTGTCATATGTATAGGCATACCTATAGATGGTTCCTATATGTTGAAAAGAGATACAGTGAAGTACATGGAGGAGGGAATTGTATGGCTAATCAAGTGGAACCTGGCTTAATTCCGGTACTATTCGAAGAACTTCAATCTGAACGCTTTGTGACCCTGTCCACCGTGGATCATGAAACTGGAGGACCAAATGTAAATGCAGTTTCATGGATTTTGGCAAAGGATGAGGAGACAGTGCTTTTCACTGTGAATAGAAAGTCTAAAATCGTTGAAAATATTAATAAAAATCCGCTTGCTGTCATTAATTTGATTGCGAATGAATCCACTTACTCAATCAGCGGAAGAGCGGAAATTCAAGAGCCGCTCCTTCAAGGTGTACCCCTGAAACTCACGTTGATCAAGCTGGCCATTGATGAGGTCAGAGATGTGATGTTTTATGGTTCGAAGATCTCAACTGAGCCTGCTTATGAGAAGACATATGATAAAGCGGCCGCTGACCGACTGGACCGCCAAGTAATTGAAGCCATGAAAAAAGCTTGAGAATAGCTTTTTCATGGCTTTTTATATCGAGGTTTATTCGATGTGATGTTCACTCTGGTCTTCTTGTTCTTTATTTAATTGATTTTCTTTTTTCTGATTCATTTTTTTCCTCGGTTCTTTTGGTGCATTTTCAGGATCAGTCTGTTTCAATGAACGCGGGATTTCGGGCATGAGTCTTCCGGAAATATCAGAAAGTTCATTCATGATTCCTTGTCCAGGCTCCCCACGCTGGATATCTTTGCTGATTTCTTTTAACCGGGCTGTGATGTCCGGATCAGCAACAACGATTGCCTGTGCACCATAGGGGTCATCTTTTAGGGCTTCTGCTACAGAATATTTTATGGATCCGACTTGAGAACGTTCAACGTCTGAATCCACATCGATTCCAACAAAAGCATATTTACCTATTACCACTGCTGTCGCGTCTTTTACATCGGGTACGCTTGTAGTCAGGTTCACCAGATGTTTTGAAATTTGCTGACCCGTCTTTCTTTCAACATGCTGTATGTTACTGTCTTGCACCGTGATTGGTTTATTACTATCAGAATTCCGATTCTTTTCATACCCTGCCTCATTCTTATTGGCACATGCAGGGAGAATGAGCGCAAGTATAAGCAGAGAGATGAATTTGTTCATGTCCTTACCTCCCAAATTAAGATCAATATCTATTCTTATTGTGTAATTTTCTTCTATCTTTATACGTTTATTCATATATTTTAAGAAACGGGCCGTCCTAATTAAGTCGCTGGGAATAACCGGATGAACTTTGGCTACATACAATAGTAATAAGAAATGAGGAGCAGGAGGCATCGATTTGAAAAAAATTTATGTATTAGATACCAATGTCTTATTACAAGATCCACAAGCCATCTTTTCGTTTCAGGACAATGAGGTGGTTATACCAGCAGTCGTATTAGAAGAAGTGGACTCCAAAAAGCGTTATATGGATGAAATCGGACGAAACGCAAGACATGTATCAAAATTGATCGATAACTTAAGACAGGAAGGAAAGCTCCACGAAAAGATCCCTTTATATACCGGGGGTTCTCTGAGAATTGAATTAAACCATCGATCCTTCCAAGAGCTTCAAGACATATTTGTAGAGAAGACAAATGATAACCGCATTTTAGCTGTGGCAAAAAACCTTTCTTTAGAGGAAGAGGCCAAAGAAAACGGAAAGTCCGTTATATTGGTGAGCAAGGACACCCTGGTCAGGGTTAAAGCCGACGCTCTGGGTTTACAGGCAGAGGACTTTTTAAGTGATCGGGTAGTGGAAGTCAATGATATATATACTGGGTTTAATGAGTTATATATAGATAAGGAATTCGTGAACAAGTTTTATGAAAAAGGGGAATTGACCCTTACAGATATAACCCGTCAGCGGTTTTATTCACATGAGTTCATCATCATGAAAGATGCTTTGGGAAGCTCGGCTTCCGCCCTGGGTATGGTGGATGACTCGGGAACGAAAGTAAAAAAGTTGGTGTATGACCATGATCATATGTGGGGTATCAAAGCTAGAAATGTGCAGCAGACAATGGCAACCGAGCTTCTGCTCCGAGACGATATTTCACTCGTGACAATGATAGGGAAAGCTGGGACAGGTAAAACTTTATTGGCACTCGCAGCAGGACTTCTGCAAACAGAGGATTTTCATAAGTTCAACAAGCTTCTGGTGGCCCGTCCAATTGTGCCTGTAGGAAAAGATATAGGTTATCTGCCGGGTGAGAAGCAAGAAAAGCTCAGACCATGGATGCAGCCGATATATGATAACCTTGAATATCTGTTTAATGTGAAAAAACCAGGTGAACTGGATGACATATTAGCGGGAATGGCATCCATTGAAGTAGAAGCGCTTACCTATATTCGAGGCAGAAGTATTCCTGATCAGTTCATTATAATTGATGAAGCACAAAACCTCACCAAGCATGAAGTGAAAACCATCTTAACCCGGGTGGGGGAAAGAAGTAAAATCGTACTGATGGGAGATCCCGCCCAGATCGATCACCCTTATCTGGATGAATATAATAACGGATTGACGTATGTAGTCGAAAAATTTAAAGATCAGTCGATTGCCGGTCATGTTAAATTGATGAAAGGTGAACGTTCAGGTCTTGCTCAACTTGCAGCCGATCTCTTATAAATAATCCAGTACTAACACCTGCAAATAGATATGGAAAATAAAATACATTTATACCATATGAAAAAACCGGTGCAGGTGTTCCTGTACCGGTTTCATTCGTTTATGTATATAACGTATATCAAGATTGATTATTCCAGACGGAAAGCTTTAACGTGTTTTATCGGATTTTCTTTGTTGGAGCCGTCTTTAAAGATGATATGGATAGGCCCATCTTCCTTGAACGGTTTACCATCCTTTGAAAAACCCAATAACAGGTCATCCGCTTTCTCAATGTCGAAACTGTATTCTCCGGCATCAGTTTCAATGATGATTTCCGAAGCGTTTTCAAGTGGTTCTGCGTTTGCTAGAAAAGGAGTAAAAGGCATGGCAAAGGTTCCATTGAGGACCCTTTCCTTTTCATACTTCTTTTCTGTTTTTAAGGTAGGGGGATAAGTGGCACCCTCCTGGATTTCACGGGACCAATGCTTGGAGACCGCTTTCGTATATTCTTCAAGCTCGTCCTTCATGATACTGCCTTCTTCAAAGAATGTGTTTAAATCAATTTTTCTGTCATCAAAAATCCATACTCCGGAATCTAACGTGATGACAAACTTTACTTTACCTTTTATCGGTACGATGCTTTCCACTACAGATTCCTCCCTTTTCACTAGTTCTAGTATATCGGTTATAAGACAGTTTGTCACATGATTTCATGTAAGCATTTTCACTGTTTTCATTTAATGAAATTAGGGAAACTTACTAGAGAGAGTGAAGGAGAGTGAAGTAAGTATGTCAAATCAGAACCTATTGGAAGAATTAGTTGAGATTGCCAGGTCTTTTGCATCTTATGGGAAGGTGGCAGATTATATTCCTGCACTGAGCGATCAAAACCCGGATGATCTTGCGATTTGTATCTATTCCATTGAAAATGAGTCTTTCTATGCAGGAGATCATTTGAAAAAATTCACACTTCAAAGTATCTCTAAGGTGATCACACTTGCCCTCGTCCTTATGGATAACGGCGAAGAGGAAGTGTTTTCGAAAGTAGGAATGGAGCCAACCGGGGACCCTTTTAATTCTATTGCTAAATTAGAAACCAATAAACCTTCCAAGCCGCTTAATCCTATGATTAATGCAGGTGCTTTAGCAGTCACAAATATGATCAAGGGAGACACGGTAGTAGAAAAATGGGACAGATTGATCGAATTTATAAGTCATTTGACAGGGCAAAAAGTTACATACAATGAAGATGTGGCATATTCAGAATTACAGACAGCGAACTTAAACCGCTCGTTATGCTACTTTATGAAACAGCATGGAGTCATTACGGGGAATGTAGAAGATCTATTAGTGTTATATACGAAACAATGTGCAGTGGAAATGAACTGTGTAGACTTGGCCAAGATAGGTGCGGTCTTTGCAAATGACGGATTAGATCCCGAAAGTGGAAAGCAGCTCATATCAAGGGATGTTGCAAGGATATGTAAAACCTTCATGGTAACGTGCGGTATGTACAATAGTTCAGGGGAATTTGCGATCAAAGTAGGAATCCCTGCGAAGAGTGGTGTTTCCGGCGGGATAATGGGGAGCGTACCCGGCAGGTGCGGGATTGGGATTTTCGGCCCTGCTTTGGATGAAGTCGGGAACAGCTTTGCGGGAGTAAAGCTTCTTGAAGGTCTTAGTGCTAAGTATTCATGGAGTATTTTCTAGAACCGGACCACAATCAGGCGTTTACTGAGATTACCTCCATTCATAAATTCAATCCTTATAAATAAGCTAATTGTTCTTGCAATTTATGCAATTTAACGATAAAATTTTAAGACAGGAATGCTATTTGTTCGGAATGGGGGGATCACTGTGGCGTCAGAAATGACAGTTAATCATCGAGAGAAGGCCTATGAATTATTAAAGGCTGATGCAGAAAAGATTTTACAGCTAATTAAAGTGCAAATGGATAATTTAACGATGCCCCAATGTCCTCTTTATGAGGAAGTATTGGATACCCAAATGTTCGGATTATCTCGTGAAATAGAATTTGCTGTCCGGTTAGGGCTGGTGGATGATCTAGATGGCAAGGAATTGATTGATTCTTTAGAAAGACAACTTTCTGCCCTTCATGAAGCATCCACAAAAAAGTAAAATAGTCATGACAACTCAAACAATACTGCACTCTGTTGTTTGAGTTTTTTTGTAGAGGTACATAAACTAACAGTGCCAAAAAAGAAATGATATAAGAAAAAGGGTTGAATCGTCATGATTAAAAAAATATTGAAGTCCTATGACTATTCGTTGATAGCTGTATATGTATTCCTATGTTTTTTCGGACTGGTAATGGTTTACAGCGCCAGCATGGTAATGGCAGTTGAACGCTTTGGCTGGGAAAGTGACTACTTTTACAAGAAGCAGCTGATAAACGTCATCATTGGATTTACTGCATTTACTATGGCTGCATGGTTTCCCTACAAAGCCTTTCAAGTAGGGAAGATTATTAAAGGACTTATGTTCTTGATCATCATCATGCTTATTTCTGTACATATATTCGGAAGCGAAGTGAATAATGCCAAAAGCTGGCTCAATCTTGGATTCATGCGGATTCAGCCTTCTGAATTCGCTAAGCTTGCGGTCGTCATTTATCTGGGATCTGTTTATTCCAAGAAGCAGGCATATATTAATGACCTGAATCGCGGGCTTGCTCCACCGCTGCTATTTTTAGGGTTCATCTGTTTTATTGTTTTTCTTGAACCGGATTTCGGGACAGCGGCGATCATTTTCGCTATCGGGGCGATAGTCATCATGTGTTCCGGAATAAATTATCGGACATTCTTTAAACTCGCAGGAATCGGGACAGGCTTACTGCTCATCATTTCACCGTTTATTTACTTGGCACGCGGCTTTATCTTCACTGAAGAAAGAATGGGGAGGATCGAAGCTTATCTGTCTCCGTTTAATGATGCCCAGGGTGAAGGGTATCAACTTGTTAATTCCTACCTTGCCATTGGTTCCGGCGGTGTACAGGGGCTGGGGCTTGGACAGAGTGTACAGAAGCTTGGCTATATACCTGAACCGCAGACGGACTTTATCATGGCGATCATTGCTGAAGAATTGGGTGTTTTCGGTGTCGGTTTTGTCATTCTTGGTTTATCATATATTGTATTAAGAGGGATTTATATAGGCGTAAAATGCCAGGACCCATTCGGGACGATGCTTGCCATCGGGATTTCAAGCATGATTGGCATTCAAGCATTCATCAATCTCGGAGGCGTTTCAGGTCTCATCCCGATTACCGGAGTCCCGTTACCATTTATCAGTTATGGCGGTTCGTCATTATTGGTTCTCTCTTTGTCACTTGGGGTTCTTGTCAATGTCTCCATGTTTGTGAAATATGAAGAAAAATATAAAACAAAGAAGGAAAATAGCGAACCTTTGGAGAATATGTCTACAGACAAGAAAATATATGGTGTTAAAATGTAGGTCTCTAATAGAGGATGAAAACTCTATGTCTAGGGTCTGCCCCCTAAGATACGTTAGTATCCATCTTTCGGGTCAGCCCTTTTTTAATAGACTAGTAATGAAAGATTTTCAATCATGAACTAACTTAAAGGAGAGATTGTATTGAAGAAAATTCAAAAGGTATTAGTCGCAAACCGCGGAGAAATTGCCATCCGTGTATTCCGTGCATGTACGGAACTGAATATCAGAACAGTAGCTATCTACAGTAAAGAAGATTCTGGTTCTTATCATCGCTATAAAGCAGATGAAGCTTACTTAGTAGGTGAGGACAAGAAACCAATAGATGCTTACCTCGATATTGAAGGAATTATCAAAATCGCTAAGAAATCCGGTGTCGATGCCATCCACCCTGGATATGGATTCCTGTCTGAAAATATTCACTTCGCAAGAAGATGTGAAGAAGAAGGAATCGTCTTCGTTGGTCCTCATTCAACTCATTTAGATATGTTTGGAGATAAGGTTAAAGCACGTAAACAAGCCCAGCTTGCAAATATACCTGTCATTCCGGGAAGTGACGGTCCAGTGACTACCCTTGAAGAAGTAATCAGCTTTGGAAAGGAAGCAGGATTTCCAATCATCATAAAAGCCTCACTTGGCGGCGGCGGCCGTGGAATGCGAATCGTCAGAAACCTTGAAAGTCTTAAGGAAGCATACGAGCGTGCAAAGTCAGAGGCAAAAGCAGCGTTTGGAAACGACGAAATTTATGTGGAAAAATTCGTGGAAAAACCTAAACATATCGAGGTGCAGATCCTTGGTGATGCCGAGGGTAATATTGTACACCTTTATGAGCGGGACTGTTCTATTCAAAGGCGTCATCAGAAGGTGGTCGAAATTGCCCCATCTGTATCCTTGTCAGATGAACTGAGAGAGGATATCTGTGAAGCGGCTGTACGTCTGATGAATAATGTGAAATACGTGAATGCCGGAACTGTTGAATTTTTAGTGGCAAATAACGAATTTTATTTCATCGAAGTCAACCCTCGTGTACAAGTGGAGCATACGATCACTGAAATGGTGACTGGTGTGGATATTGTTCAATCCCAGCTTTTGATCGCGGAAGGGCATGCTTTGCACAGCAGTAAAGTAGGAATTCCCCTGCAGGAAGATGTTAAGTTGAATGGGTTTGCGATTCAATCCCGGGTAACGACTGAAGATCCCCTAAATAACTTCATGCCCGATACAGGAAAAATCATGGCATACCGTTCGGGGGGAGGATTTGGTGTCCGTCTTGACGCTGGAAATGGATATCAGGGAGCGGTTGTTACACCTTATTATGATTCCTTGCTTGTAAAGCTTTCGACTTGGGCTTTAACATTCGAACAAGCTGCATCTAAAATGGTCAGAAATCTTCAAGAATTTAGAATTCGGGGGATCAAGACGAATATACCTTTCTTAGAGAATGTCGTTAAGCATGAAAATTTCATTACAGGGGAATATGATACATCATTCATCGATACAACGCCTGAATTATTCATTTTTCCAAAAAGGAAAGACCGTGGTACAAAAATGCTCTCGTACATCGGAAATGTGACGGTCAATGGCTTTCCTGGAGTTGAAAAGAAGAAGAAACCGGTATTTTCCAAACCTAGAACACCAGTGATCGATTTGACAGAACCAGTAAAACCGGGTACTAAGCAAATCCTTGATGAACATGGTGCAGATGGTTTAGTGAACTGGGTGAAAGATCAAAAATCGGTCCTTTTAACAGATACAACTTTCCGTGATGCTCACCAGTCACTGCTTGCGACCCGTGTCAGAACGAATGATTTGAAGCATATCGCAGAACCGACATCGAATCTTCTTCCAGACATGTTTTCGTTTGAAATGTGGGGAGGGGCTACATTTGATGTTGCCTACCGCTTCTTGAAGGAAGACCCTTGGAATCGGTTGTTGACATTAAGGGAGCGTATACCGAATGTGTTATTCCAAATGCTTCTGCGAGCATC
Organism: Rossellomorea oryzaecorticis; assembly: GCF_038405515.1. Classification (GTDB taxonomy): domain Bacteria; phylum Bacillota; class Bacilli; order Bacillales; family Bacillaceae_B; genus Rossellomorea; species Rossellomorea oryzaecorticis_A. The sequence continues at coordinate 59,918 of NZ_JBBYAF010000023.1, forward strand.
CAATGCAGTGGGATACAAAAATTATCCTGACAATGTTATCAAAGAGTTTGTTGAGAAATCTGCCTTTGCCGGAATTGATGTATTCAGAATATTCGACAGCCTGAACTGGGTCAAAGGAATGGAAGTCGCGATAGACGCCGTAAGACAAAGCGGCAAGATTGCGGAAGCAGCTATTTGCTACACTGGTGATATTGATGATCCAACACGGACCAAATATGATATTGAGTATTACAAGCATCTCGCGAAAGAGCTTGAAGCAAGCGGGGCTCATATACTCGCAATCAAGGACATGGCTGGATTATTGAAACCGCAGTCTGCATACAGACTTATATCTGAATTAAAAGACTCTGTAAATCTCCCTATCCATCTGCATACACACGATACAAGCGGAAACGGAATTTATACGTACGCGAGGGCGATAGATGCAGGGGTCGATATTGTAGATACAGCGCTCAGCACCATGTCAGGGCTGACCTCCCAGCCGAGTGCAAACACACTTTATTATGCGTTGAAAGGTACTGAAAGAGAACCGAATATAAATATAGACTCACTCGAATCGTTGTCCCACTATTGGGAGGATGTGCGTAAATATTATACTGATTTCGAAAGCGGTATGATGTCACCTCATCCTGAAGTATACAAGCACGAAATGCCTGGTGGTCAGTACAGTAATCTTCAGCAGCAGGCAAAAGCTGTCGGTCTCGGGGATCGATGGGAAGAAGTGAAAGAAATGTATGCAAGAGTCAATCATCTTTTTGGTGATATCGTCAAGGTTACCCCTTCATCCAAAGTGGTAGGGGATATGGCTCTCTTTATGGTACAGAATGATCTGTCAGAACAAGATGTCATTGAAAAGGGTGAAAAAATCGACTTCCCTGATTCTGTCGTAGAACTTTTTGAAGGATACTTGGGACAACCACATGGTGGATTCCCTGAAAAACTTCAAAAAGTGATCCTGAAAGGGAGGAACCCATTAACAGTCCGCCCTGGCGAACTGCTTGATGATGTAGATTTCACGAAACTAAAAGAGAATCTGTATGAACAGCTTAAGCGTCCAGTCACAAGCTTTGATGCACTTGGATATGCGTTATATCCAAAAGTGTTTTCAGAATACGCCCAAACCCTTGAACAGTTTGGCGATATATCCGTACTCGATACGCCTACATTCCTATTCGGTATGAGACTGGGTGAAGAGATTGAAGTGGAAATCGAAACTGGAAAAACACTGATTGTTAAATTGGTGTCGATCGGCCAGGCGCAGGCTGATGGTACAAGGGTCATTTATTTCGAATTAAATGGTCAGCCTCGTGAGATTGTGATCAAAGATGAAAATATTAAATCCACGGTTGCAACGAAAAGAAAAATAGATCCAAAAGACGAAACACATATTGGCGCTTCAATGCCTGGTACAGTCATAAGAGTGATTGTCGATAAAGGAGAAAAAGTGGAAAAGGGAGATCACTTAATGATCACGGAAGCCATGAAAATGGAAACCACTGTTCAAGCGCCATTCTCCGGCACGGTGAAAGACATTTATGTGGAAAGCGGAGACGCTATCAGTCCGGGGGACTTATTGATAGAAATGCAAAAAGCTTAACAATAAACACACTTAAAAAGGATGCCGGTTATTTACCGGCATCCTTTCTTTTTGTTCAATCGTTATTCAATTTACTTCTGGAAGCCAGAAGGATAAAGTAACATAATAAACCGAACAGGCAGGAAATGATCAAGGCGTGGAGCAGGGCGATTCCTAGGTTTAATCGAGTGAAGACGACCAATGCTCCGGAAATTACTTGTAATGAAACAAGAGTAAATGCGATAATCCATCCCCAATAAATCACTTTTTGATGTTTATGTTCTTTAATGGCGATATACGTGATATAGGCAATCCATAAGAATATAAGTCCGGCAGCAGTGCGGTGTCCCATTTGTATCCATTCATACATATTCGCAGGGAGACCCGGGCTCGAATTCACACAAAGCGGCCAGTCTTTACAAACCAGACTTGAATTTGTATGTCTGACGAGCGCACCCGTATACACGACAATGTAACTGTACAATGTTACTCCAATCATATGAAGTCTCATCCGCTTGTTAATAACAAGTGAACTTGCTTCAAATTTTTGGTCAACCTCAAAAATAAGCAGAGTCAAGAGTAAAATTGCTGCGAAAGATATCAAGGAAATCCCGAAATGCAATGCAAGTACAAAATCCGATTGTCCCCAAATAACTGCAGCTGCCCCAATCAAACCTTGCAACAATAAGAAAAAGAAAGATAGGGCTGATAGAAATTTTGTTTCACGTTTATATCCTATGGCTTTCCAAGACCAAACTGACAAGGCAAGCACCAAGAGTCCCACTCCACCCGAGACTACCCTGTGAGCTAATTCGATGACGAGCTCTACTGTTATATTAGTGGGGATCAGTTGTCCGTTGCATAACGGCCACGAACGGCCGCATCCCATTCCTGATTCCGTTTTGGTCACTAAGGCTCCACCTAATAGTACAAATAGCATGCCCAATGTCGTGATAACGGCAAGCCACTTTAATCCTTTATGCAATCTATTCACCTTCTTAGATAAAGACTTAATTAATAGTAGACTAAAAAATATAGTAGAAAAATAGTTTGTTGCCTTTACGATAATAACGAAATTAAGTCCAAAACTCAACATATAAAATGTTACAGAATATTGAGCATTACTCAAGATAAGACCGGGAAGACTGTTTCATAGTAGAAATATCCTAAATCTGCTTACTGTAATTGTGTAAGCGCTTATCTTCAAAGTATGATAAGATAAAACCATCACCCCTTAGTAGACATGCAGCCTTAATATTTCGTTCTTCACAATATCTTCACAATATTATTTTTTTCTATCACAAAAAGGGAAAAATATATGGTTTAATATAATATTGATGGAGTATTTACTATTTCTTATCTTTACTAAAAATTTCAATTCGATATAGAAATGGTAGTTCATTTACTTTATAGTAGTAAGGGGTATCATCTGCCTCTGTTTGGTTTTAATGTGAGGAGGGGTAAAATGTCAAACAGTCGATTAATGACAAATCTGGAAGAAGCTAAGATTCCAGCATCCACCGTGTGGAAAGATTTCTTAGCATTAATCAAAGTCGGAATTGTTAATTCTAATCTGATCACTACCTTTACCGGGATGTGGTTAGCATTTTATTTTACTAATACACACTTTCTGAATTCTCTTGATATCATGTTTCTTACTTTAGTAGGTTCCTCTCTTATCATTGCGGGATCATGTGTGATCAATAATGTTTATGACCGAGACATCGATCACCTGATGGAACGTACAAAGGAGCGCCCAACTGTTACAGGCAAGATAAATGGTACGAAAGCTTCGTTATTGGGGCTTCTGATGATTGCATTCGGAATCATCATGCTGTTCATGACTACTGTAACTGCAGGTGTTATTGGGATAATCGGAGTTTTTAGTTACGTTGTATTATATACAATGTGGTCAAAAAGAAAATATGTAAGCAACACGATCGTAGGAAGCATTTCAGGTGCGGTTCCTCCGTTGATTGGATGGGCAGCTGTTGATGCAAATCTTGACATTATCGCTTGGATGCTGTTCTTGATGATGTTTATCTGGCAGCCGCCGCATTTTTATGCACTGGCGATGAAACGTGTGGAAGAATACAGAGCTGCCAATGTTCCAATGCTGCCTGTGATAAAAGGTTTCGCTGTTACCAAGCACCACATTGTCGCTTGGGTGGCTGCCTTACTTCCGCTTCCTTTCTTTCTAATGGATCTAGGAATGTTTTTCTTCATTCTTGCAACAGCTTTCAACATTGGCTGGCTGGCATTAGGCCTTGCAGGCTATAAGATGAAGGATGACATCAAGTGGTCTAAATTGATGTTTGTATATTCACTTAATTATTTGACTATCTTGTTTGTAGCGATGGTTATCGTTACCGTTATATAAGATTAGTGGGAATTCTTTCTAATAAGAAATCCAAATAGATATTTTTTTGAGTCCTTGTTTTATTTCACGAAGTACATTACACGAAAGAGGGGTTTGATTAAGCTATGAAAGCAAGGCTAACTAAGTGGCGCTTATTCTCCATTGTAGCCATGATGGCACTTATTCTTTCTGGTTGCGGTGAGCCGTTCATCTCGACACTGCAGCCGGCCGGGGAAGTAGCACAGACACAATACGATCTTATGATTCTGGCTACGTTAATAATGGTATTGGTTATTATTGTAGTAGTAATCATCTACACAGTTGCGATTATTCGTTTCCGAAGAAAAAAAGGAGACACTACAATCCCAAAGCAAGTAGAAGGAAGCCACACACTAGAGATACTATGGACAGTTATTCCAATCATCCTTCTGCTTATCCTGGCAGTGCCTACTGTCACTGCAACGTTCCAGCTTGCTGATACCAAAGCAATGGACAAAAAAGACGCCGATGGCAATCGTGATGCACTTGTTGTAAACGTTCGAGCTAACCTTTACTGGTGGGAGTTCGAATATCCTGATCAAAAGATCATCACATCTCAAGATTTAGTCGTTCCAACAGATAGGAAGGTTTACTTCAATGTTACAGCTTCAGATGTTAAACACTCATTCTGGATTCCTGCAGCAGGAGGGAAGATCGATACTAACGTTGATGGCGTCAACACATTCTTCCTTGAATTTGATGGACAAAAATCAGAGGACGCCGGTGGAGTATTTTACGGCAAATGTGCTGAGCTTTGCGGTCCATCACACGCTTTAATGGACTTTAAAGTAAAAGCATTGCCACAAGATGAATTTAATACATGGGTAGAAGATATGCAAAATGCAGGAGAACCTAAACCGACTTCTGATTTAGCTCAACAAGGACAAGAAATCTTCAACCAAAAATGTTTAAGCTGTCATGCTGTATCACCAGAAGATGGCCGTCCGGAGTCAGCTCGTCTTGCTCCTAACTTAGCAACGTTTGGAGAACGTAACCGAATCGCCGGAATTCTGGAACACAATGAAGAAGAACTGAAGAACTGGCTAGAAGACCCAGAACAATATAAGCCAGGAAATAAAATGACAGGTACATATGGAGAGTTGTCAGACGAAGAGATGGACGCTCTTGCAGAATACCTGATGGGTCTGAAAGTTCAAGATTAATAGGGGATTAGTTAAAAGGGAGGTTAAATCGTGAGTAGCTTAGCACAGAAAAAAGGCTTCGGAGCGACTGTTTGGGACTATTTAACAACAGTAGACCATAAAAAGATCGCCATCCTTTACCTTATGGCAGGAGGATTCTTTTTCCTGCTTGGAGGTCTAGAAGCTCTTATTATCCGTATACAGCTTGCAGTGCCTAATAGCGACTTTATTAGTGCAGGCTTATACAATGAAGTATTGACAATGCACGGAACGACAATGATATTCTTGGCAGCCATGCCTTTGGTTTTTGCATTCATGAATGCCGTTGTTCCTTTACAAATCGGTGCTCGTGATGTTGCATTTCCTTTCGTGAATTCACTTGGATTTTGGTTATTCTTCTTTGGAGGGGTTTTCCTTAATCTTTCATGGTTCATGGGTGGAGCACCGGATGCAGGATGGACATCCTACGCGTCCTTATCCTTGGCATCAGAAGGTCACGGAATTGATTTTTACGTGTTAGGGTTACAGATTTCAGGTGCAGGTACGTTAATTGGTGGTATCAACTTCCTTGTTACGATCATTAATATGCGTGCTCCTGGTATGACGTATATGCGTATGCCGTTGTTCACTTGGACAGCATTTGTTACATCAGCACTTATCTTATTTGCATTCCCAGCATTGACTGTCGGACTATTCTTATTGATGTTTGACCGCATGTTCGGATCTAACTTCTTCGATGTAGCAAATGGCGGTAACACAATCATTTGGGAACATTTCTTCTGGATCTTTGGACATCCTGAAGTTTACATCCTTATCCTGCCGGCATTCGGTATTTTCTCTGAGATCATTCCACACTTCTCAAGAAAACGCTTATTTGGATACTCATCCATGGTATTCGCTACCGTGCTTATCGGTTTCTTAGGATTCATGGTTTGGGCTCACCATATGTTCACTGTCGGTCTTGGTCCAATCGCAAATGCGATCTTCGCTGTAGCGACTATGGCTATTGCGGTTCCAACAGGTATTAAAATCTTTAACTGGCTTCTCACAATGTGGGGAGGAAGCCTGAAATTTACAACTCCGATGTTGTATGCAGTTGCTTTTATTCCTTCTTTCGTAGCTGGGGGAGTAACTGGTATCATGCTTGCATCCGCTGCAGCTGACTATCAATTCCATGATACTTATTTCGTTGTAGCTCACTTCCACTATGTTATCGTAGGCGGGGTTGTATTCGCACTACTAGCAGGTACACACTATTACTGGCCTATAATGTTCGGTACGAAGTTAAATGAGTTCCTTGGTAAAATTTCCTTCTGGTTATTCTTTATCGGGTTCCACTTAACATTCTTCATCCAGCATTTCCTTGGTCTTATGGGTATGCCTCGTCGTATCTGGAAATTCTTGCCTGGTCAAGGATTCGAGACTGGTAACTTAGTAAGCTCCATTGGAGCAGGATTTATGGGTGTAGCCGTAATAATCCTTCTTATCAATGTGATCATGACTCAAGTTAAAGGTGTCAAAGTAGGTAAAGATGCTTGGGGAGACGGCCGTACAATCGAGTGGGCGCTTCCGGCACCGCCTCCATTCTATAACTTCAAGCAAACTCCGCTTATTCGCGGATTGGACGCTTTCTGGTTAGAAAAGATGGAAGGGAAAAAAGGTCTTACACCAGCTGAACCGATCGGCGATATCCATATGCCGAATAACTCAATCTTACCGCTTATCATTTCTTTCGGACTGTTCGTTGCAGCCTTTGGCGCAATGTATCGTCCTGATGGAGAAGCGTGGGCATTGCCTGTATTAATTATAGGTATGGGGATTACATTGGGAGCAATGTTCCTGAGATCTGTAATCGATGATCATGGCTATCATGTTCATAAAGAAGATTTAATGGATGATGATAAAGGGGGTAAGGCATAATGCACGCAGATGAAAAATTTACGCCAAAGACCTGGCCGGCCACCCCTGAAAAGGCGACCCTTGAGGGGAAAAATAAATTTATGGGCTTTTGGTTCTTCCTTGGTGGAGAAACGGTACTGTTCGGCTCGCTTTTCGCGACGTACTTAGCTCTGAAAAACAAGGTCCCAAGTGAAAGTCACGCGTTGTCCACGGATATATTCGATCTTCCGTTGGCGTTTGTGGCTACCATGTTGCTTTTGACAAGCTCGTTAACAAGTGTTTATGCAATGTATCATATGAAAAATTATAATTTCCAGCGTATGCAGGCATGGTTATTGATCACTGTTGTTTTAGGTGCTGCATTCCTTGGTTTGGAAATTTATGAATTTAATCATTACGTCCATGAATACGGGCATACTTTTACTAGCAGTGCATTTGGTTCAGCCTTTTACACGCTGGTTGGTTTCCACGGAGCACACGTGGCCTTCGGTCTTCTTTGGATCATCAGTCTCATGCTCCGTAACGCAAAACGCGGTTTAAACCTTTACAATGCACCGAAGTTCTACTTGGCTTCTCTATACTGGCACTTTATCGACGTTGTATGGGTATTTATCTTTACAGTAGTATACTTAATGGGAATGGTGGGATAAACTGATGGCGAATCAACAATCAAATTCAGGTAACCCAAGTGTAGATTACGAATATCGTCGTAAGAAAAATGCAGAAGACATGAGAATGCAGGTTACTTCATTCATGTTTATGATTTTCTTAACACTTGTTGCATTCATCGCTGTTGCAGGTGACTTTGATAAGTACTTCGTGGTACCATTCATCCTGTTACTGGCAGTAGTACAATTGATTTTCCAATTATATTACTTCATGCATATGAGTCATAAAGGACATGAAGCTCCTGCATTGTTCTTGTATTCCGGAGCACTTATAGCGTTTGTCACAGTACTAGCGTTCATGACAATCGTCTGGATCTAACAAGAAAGTCAGCCAATTTCTATTGGCTGGCTTTTTTTTAGCCTCTGAGCAAAGCCCTTACGCTTTTCTATTGTCCAGCTCCGGCGGCTAGCCCCTCGAGGTCATAAGCTAAATGGTCGAAGAAGGCAAAGAACGCCTTCCCGGCCCATTCATCTTATGCTTGTCGGAGCTGAACGAGCCGCCTCCGCTTTTCTATTGTCCAGCTGCAGGGCTTAGAGGCACATGTCATAAGCCAAACCGGCCAAGAAGGCAAAGAGCGCCTTCCAGTCCGGTTCGTCTTATGCC
>NZ_JBBYAF010000024.1:0-65679 GCF_038405515.1 Rossellomorea oryzaecorticis
GCAAGACTTCGCTTTCCGCGGGCGGCCGGTGAGCCTCCTCGTCGCATGCGCTCCTGCGGGGTCTCACCTGTCTCGCTTTTCCCGCAGGAGTCTTCGTCTTGCACTCCAATCAACCGCTGGATAGAGCTAAATCTAAATTTGAACAATTTAAAAACCCGAACTAATTTGCCTCCTTGACAGAAAATTAGTTCGGGTTTTACTCAGACTAAAAAACTTTTGTCCCAGCCTCAGATTTTATACATGAAAATTCATTCAACGATGGTCAGTAGTAATAATAATATCTTTTTCCGAACCCATTAAATGGGCCGCCGACTATCTGGCCTCCTAAAAATCCTAAGCCCAAACCTATCAACCCGGCACTTAACGGATTTAAACCGTAGCCGTAGCCAATGCCAGGTCCGGGTCCCTGCACGGGCGGAGGATAACCGGGAAAACCATATCCGTATCCAGGTGGTCTCCCGACAGGTCCATACTGCGGGCCTCCCCCGTAAAATGGTTGATTTATATTTGAAAACCCGGGACTTTGGTAAAGGTTTTTTCCATAAATATTTCGCTTAAAGTTCATAGCTGACACTCCTCTTTATCAGCCTATTAACAAAATGGAAATATGGAAGGGCTTTTGACTAGTGATTGAAAAGTATTGATTTAAATCACTGAAGTATACACCGAAAAAAAGAAGTCCAAAAGGATTGGACTTCTAAAATCTGTCATGAAAATAGATTTTTAATCGACTTAAAGAACTCAGCTATTGCGTCTAATAAACCGGTGAAGAAATCGGATACCTTTTGACCAAAGCTCTCGTCATTCACTATGTCTTTGATGGTGGATTGAATATCTTTCGTCAAATCCTGGAGCTGCTGCTGCACATTATCAAAGTCGATATCAAGTGATCTGATTTTATCAAATAAATCAATCAATAATTGCCGATCTTCGGGACTGAGCTCGATATTCATACTTTGAAGCTTCTCTTCAACGATTTTCTCTACTTCTTCCTTAGTTGCGGGATCTTGTTCTGCAATCTCTTTTTTTATTTCTGTCAGAAGCTCACTGACTTTTTCTTTATCGATACCTGCATCTTTTGCCAATTCTGTTGCTACGTTTAACTCTTCATTGGCAACTTCCATACGTACAGAATCAAGTTTTTCCCCGCTTACATCATAAGCTTTGTAGATCCCTGTTAGAGCGGAGTGTCCGCTTACCTTTTCCGGTGAGGCAACTTCTACATTTGCATTTTCCACCCCTGCCGTCAATAACGCATTTGCATACATGGATTCCGTCACTTCTGTAATATTCTCAGGAGTAACGATTTCTACATTCAGACCCTGCCCCTTTTCCTGTCTGGTGATTTTTGCTGAAGAAAACATACGGGCATTTCTGTTCTCCCCTTCTATATATTTAACAAGGTCTTCCCCTGTTGCTGTAAATTCCTCAACATCAGCCTTCTCATCAACACCAAGTTGTTCCTGGACTGCCTTCTTTTGCTCTGCAGTAAGTGTCTCACCATATACAACAATCGGAACTCCGAATTTTTCATTTATACTCTCGCTGTTATTATCTGAAGCCGCTGCCGACTGTCCTAAACCAATTACCAATACTATCAGAAGTACTAAACTAACTATTTTTTTCATTTTTAATTCTCCTTTTTTACTGCAATCGATGTTTTATGGGATCTATAAACTTTTAACCATTGTACAAGTCTCTATCTTCATTTGCATCCTTCTCTGGTCTTATTTTTCTACATTGTAATAGACGTTTAATATGAAAATAAGTTTCAAATTTTTTAATCTGCTGCTTTTATTAATTTTTATTTTTTGAAAACTCTTCTAAAAAAAAATACCTGTCACTCGCTGCGATAACGGAGATTAACGCAGCGAGTGACAGGTACCCATCTAACTCTTATAGGATATCCATCCATATTTTAATGGCTGTACCTAAGATCAATACGGCCAAAATAGTTTGCAGTAATTTCGTGTTCATTTTCTTACCTGCTGTTGCACCTAGTGGAGATGCAATTAAACTCGCAACCACCATGATTAATGCAGGTACATAATCTACCTGACCTGTAGTGACCTTCCCGACTGTTGAACCGATAGAAGAGATCAGGGTAATCGCAAGAGAGGATGCGATCGTCATTTTAGTAGGAATTTTAAGCACCACAAGCATGATCGGTACTAATAGGAATGCTCCTGCGGCACCAACGATCCCAGCTCCAACTCCGACGATTAAAGACAATATGGCGGCAAGCCATTTATTGAATGTAACATCTTCAAACTTGATGTCATCAATACCTTTTTTAGGGATGAACATCATGATTGCAGCTGTAAGTGCAAGAACACCATATACAAGGTTTATTCCATTCTCACTCATTGCCTTTGATCCGTATCCGCCAATAAAACTACCGATCAGGATGCTCACACCCATGTAAGCGATGAGAGTCTTATTCAGATATCCGCCTTTCCTATAGGCCCAAACCCCTCCAAGTGTTGCAAAGAACACTTGTACTGCACTGATGCCGGATACTTCGTGTGCAGTAAATGACGCCACTCCAAGTAATGGTGGAATATATAAAAGCATTGGATACTTGATGATACTGCCTCCGATTCCTACCATCCCGGAAATATATGAACCAACAAAACCAATTAAAAAGACTGTAATGATAAATGCCAAATCCATGGTACAGTTCCTCCTTTACTGTTAAATGGGAACCTTTTTAAGTAAGGTTCCCATTTATTTCATAGTCTACCCGGATTCAAATTATCGCACTGCGCAACGATTTGGTCCGATTTCCATTTCACGCTGTTTTTCTTCATCTGGAGTTACTTTACCCATATTCGTTTCACGAATTTCCTGATATGCATTTGGCTGAGGAGGAAGATTTTCAGACACTAATTTTCTGAATTCCTCTTCATCTGAAATGTTAAGACCATGATTCTTCTCAAATAGTGTACCTAATTTTTCTCCTACAGTACCATCTTCGTTTAATTCATCTATGATCATGAAGTGTGCAGGTAATACTGTAAGGTCCATCGATAAATTCTTGTAACGCTTGTATAGACTTTCTCTTAAGTCTGCTACCCAGTCCTGTGCTTTACCAGCCAGGTCAGGACGTCCAATGCTGTCTATAAACAGGATATCTCCTGATAATAAATACTTTTCATCGATCACAAATGAAGTAGATCCGATAGTATGACCTGGTGAATATAAAGCATTGATATCGATAGTTGAGTTACCGATCTCCACTTTATTTCCATCTTCTAGTGCTGCATAGTCGAAAGTAACTTCTTCCGCATCTTTAGGTGGTAACCAATATGTCGCATTCGTCGCTTCTGCAATTCGACGACCGCCTGAAATGTGATCCGCGTGTAAATGCGTATCGAAAATATTTGTAATGACTGCATTCTTTTCTTTTGCAAAATCGATAAAGATATCCGCCATACGAGTAGCATCTATAATGGCTGCTTCACCGTTTGAAACCACCATGTATGAAAGGCAGCCCTTACCTAAACGCACGAATTGATAAAGTTCACCGCCGTCTGTCAGGTCACCGACTTTAACTGGCTCTAAATGTTCACTCCATGCTTTCATACCGCCTTCTAGATACGATACGTCCTTACCTTCATCTGAAAGCATTTCAGCCACCATTATAGAAGACCCTTCTTTCGCACATACAACCAGGATATCTTTATCGTTTGGAAGTTTTTCTAAAATCTCTTCCACTCCATCTAAAAGATCGAAGTAAGGAATGTTCAGGTATTCAAAAGAATGACCGTCAATTTTCCAATCTTCAAACGCATCCGTGTTACGTACATCTAAAATAAATAAATCTTCTTTATTGATCACTTTTTGTGCTGCTTCTTTCGGACTCATAGCTTTAACTGCCATTATTTCTACCTCCCAATGTTTTTAATTAATCTGTTGTTTTTTATTTAATGTCGGATTCTACGTCGCCTGACCATTCGCTCATACCAGGGACAACGTTAATCACGTTTGTAAATCCTTTTTCAGTTAGTAACTGTGCAGCCATGTCGCTGCGGTTACCTGTACGGCATACAACATAAATATTCTTATCTTTAGTTAACTCATCCGCTTTTTCTTCTAATTCCCCAAGTGGAATTGACACCGCTCCAGGAATGCGTTTGAAGGCATACTCAGCTTTTTCGCGGACGTCAAGCACTAGCGTGTTGGCATCACCGAGTTTACTTGCCAATTCTTCATTATTTGTTACAGCTTCATGCTTACGCTCCACTTTATCTTCTCCGCTTGATTTACGAACGAAATGTTTTAGAACATCCCCTTCTTCAATCGTACCCAGATAATCATGTCCTGAACTCTTTGCCCAAGCTTGTAAATCAGCTTTTGAACCTTTATCTGTTGCCTGGATCTCAATCACTTGACCAGCTTCAAGGTTATTAATAGCTTTCTTTGTTTTCACGATTGGCATTGGACATGCTAATCCTTTAGCATCTAATACGAAATTTGCTTCAATGTTCATAAAATAACCTCCGATTACCTCATAGGGTATATTTTTTATCAAAAAAATTTAGATGAATAAGTTTACATTACCGTCTTCTGCATCAGCTAAATAAGCAGCTACACCTGCATATTCGATTTCTTCCATTAACTCATCTTTATGAAGACCTAGTAAATCCATTGTCATTGTACATGCTACCAGCTTAATGTCTTGTTCTTTTGCCATCTCGATTAAGTCAGGAAGTGGCATTGCATTATGCTTTTTCATGACACCTTTGATCATTTTTGGTCCCATTCCTGCAAAGTTCATATTGGATAAACCTAATTTATCTGCACCACGCGGCATCATTTTACCGAACATTTTTTCCATGAAACTTTTCTTTACTGGTACCATTTCTTCTTTTCTTAATGCATTAAGACCCCAGAACGTGTGAAAGATCGTTACCTCGTGATCGTATGCTGCAGCACCATTCGCGATAATGTAAGCAGCCATCGCTTTATCGTAATCTCCACTAAAGAGAATTATATTTGTAGTTTTTGTCTCTGACATCAGTTTTCCTCCTTATTAATACTGAGAGGGGTAAATACCCCTCAAAATACTTTATCCTTTTTTAATCCAGAATGTGAATACTTCATTTTCTTCTTTAGATTCCACAAGTTCATGACCTGTTGTTTTAGCCCAAGCAGTCAAGTCACTCTTAGCACCTTTATCAGTTGTTTGAACTTCAAGGATCTGACCTGATTCAATTTCTTTAATCGCCTTTCTTGTCTTTACGATTGGCATTGGGCAAGCTAGTCCTTTTGCGTCTAATACTTTATCTGCGTTCATTTATTATTCCTCCTAAAAATTTGTTTTTTTATTTTTTCTTTTTAAAATACCTATAAGGGTATGTTAAATGATATAAAAAAAGTTGTCAACACTTTTTATTTATCTGCTTTTAACTAACAAGTTTACTGCTTCTTTTACAATATCCTCAGTGTTTTCTCCTGTTTCGTGTGAATCTCTCACACATTCCACAAGGTTTAAACTTACAATTAAGCCGATAGAACGATCAAGAGCGGTTTTCGCTGCAGATAATTGCGAAATGACATCTTTACAATCATCGCCTTGCTCCATCATTCTTAATATTCCCCGGAGCTGCCCTTCTGCTCGTTTTATGCGGTTTTTAACTTGAGAATTGTATTCCATAAAGACACCTCCCAGAAAATAGCTTATTGCGTTGTTTTCTTGCTACATTCACTATAATATACCCTATAGAGTATATAGTCAAGGAGAAATGAAAATATTTTTTATAATTGTATTCAGAAACCGGAATGTAATAACTTTCTTGATAGATGAGATCGGGGAATCAAGCTGTCGTTTCCTTTGCGGCCGGCTCGCCTTATGCATCTGGTCCCTTGACGAGCCGCCTCCCGGAGAACATACCTGATTTATAGTTGGCAGATAATGTTCCGGTCCTTATACCCCCCTGTATACTTCTTCCCGTAAGTACTGGGCAAACGTTTCAAGATGGTTGACTGAACACACATCTTCTTCTAGTAAAGGAATTTGATATAGCTTTTGTTCGATAAATTTCCTTTTCATCAGCTGCAGGTAATCTTTCTCCTGCTTTTTCCTTTTTTGAAGAAATGAACCGTCGGCTGTTGGTGGAAGGATTTTGTTTACAATCAGCCCTTGAATTTTCAAATCATGCTTATTCATCATTTCAATTGCTTTTTCTGTTTCCAGGATAGGAAGCCTCTCTGGAATCAAGACAAAAATGAAGCCTGTCTTGGCTGAATCCAAAAGGATCGAGCGCACGCGTGCAAATTTATCCCTCCTCTTCTGCAGCACTTCAAATATTGGATCCTCCACAGGCTCTCCATCATTCAATAGCTGAGAATAGTTTTTATTCGTTTTCTTTCTTCTTTCAAGCATGCCGTCCATCCATACCCCCATTAACTCGGGAAGTGAAAGCAAACGGATTGTATGTCCGGTGGGAGCAGTGTCAAAAATAATTTTTTCAAATTCTACTTTTTCTTCTAAGATGATTGATACAATCCGATCGAACAATGCTGCTTCTTCGGCACCTGGTGCGGATGCAGCCATATCGATTTGGCGGTGGACCTCATCAATCATAGAAGACTTAACCATTCCCTTTAGATTGTTTTTTACACCATTGATATACTTCTGTGTTTCCATTTCAGGGTTGATTTCCACACCCCAAAGATTCTCAAGTAAAGGTGTCTTACCCTTACCTATATTAATATGAAAGATATCTCCTAAATTGTGTGCAGGATCCGTTGATACAATAAGTGTCTTCTTCCCGGATTTTGCGTACATCATAGCTAATGCAGAAGCAGAGGTTGACTTTCCGACGCCGCCCTTGCCCCCTACAAAAAGGATCGCCTGATTTTCGATTTCATTCATTTATCTTTTCACCCCTTCCCTGAGCATCAACAGCACCTTATTCCTTCAAGAGGGGAATGCTCCATGCCCATCCGTAAATGCCAATCATGAAATTTCTCTATCATATATGGATAAAGTTCTAATGTGTAATAAAAGACAGGATTGGGCAGCCCCAGCATATCAGAATATAAGAGTAGGAAGAATAAATCATCTTCATCTCTCAGTTCTCTTGCTATTTCTGTTTTATGGGGATGCTTAATAATCTCGTCGTAAAGATTGATTATTCGTTTCAATTTTTCTTTCATGGATGAATCAATCAAATTGTTTCCTCCCCAGAAATATTTTGTACGAACGCAATGGCTGCAGGCTTTCAAAAATAGAGAACCCCTTCAGCACTTTTTAGTTGCTCCAAAAGGTTCTCTATCTTCTTGGCCATCAGGCAGTGAATTGTGTCGGTTCTTCTCCCTTTTTAGACAAAGATGAAGCCGCAGTAACCAAAATCCATAATGTGAAAATCAGGATGATACTGCCAAAGATAAATAAAAGCATGTTTCCTTCTGCTCCACCCATTCCGGACCATTCGAAAATCACCTGATTAATCATTGCCCATAGAGTCATGAACATTAGAAACAACATAGGGATCAATGTTGCCATGTAGTTTCTTCCCTGTCTCTTTAGCCATATTGTAATCAATAGTAAACTGATTCCGGCCAATAGTTGATTCGATGTACCAAATAACGGCCATAGCAGGTACCCTCCTGACCCGAACCCTTTAGGTCCTTGCGGCAGAAGTGTCAGAGCTGCACTGGATACAACGGCTATAGTTGTGGCGACATGTGTTTTTGTGAGTGGCATTACATTATATTCTTCACCTAGTTCTGCAATAATGTATCTCATTAAACGTACAGAAGAATCCAGAGTGGTTGCAGCAAAACTTACAATGATTACGGAAACGATTGTAGCGGCAATATCTGCAGGGATTCCCAAACCTGACGCTAGCTGCCCTGCCCCTTTGATAAATACGCCAAGACCTGCGCCGCTTGCAGCTGCAAACCCGCTGTAAGTAGCTCTAAATTCTTCTACATTTGGGAAAAAGGTGATACATGCAATGATGGCGATCAGTGCCAATGCACCCTCACCAACCGCTCCTAAATAACCAACGAATCGTGCTTCCGTTTCATTGTTTAGCTGCTTCGATGAAGTACCTGATGATACTAACCCATGGAAACCGGATATTGCCCCGCACGCAATCGTAATGAACAATAATGGAAACCATGAAACATCAGCGGAACTATTGGTCATCGGTGCTGTTATTTCAGGATTGGTAAATAACAATCCTAAATACAGTAATCCAAGTCCCACCACCAATTGATGTGAATTGATATAATCCCGTGGCTGTAATAACTTCCAAACAGGAAGGGTAGATGCGATATACACATAAATCATCAATATGACAATCCAGACAAAGAAGGCCATACTGGTTGCACTTAAACCAAACAGAGAAGTTGCACCTTCACCGCCGAAGTATTTAACCATGTCGATTTGAAGGAATTCCACCCTGCTCGCAATAATCGCAGATATATACATCACTGCAAGAGCGACAATGGATGGCAGCAGCATGCTTCCGCTTCGCTTATAAACTCTATACCCGATCCATACAGCTAAAGGTATTTGAATGAAAACAGACAGCACACTTGCCGGAAATGAAATAAATAAGTTCGCGATAACCCAAGCAAAAACGGCATTTACCATTAATACAAGGATAAGGATAATGAATAGAAATAGTACCTTTGCCCTTTTTCCTATCAACTTGCTGGCCAAAGTGCCAACTGATTGACCTTTATTTCTGACAGAAAGAACAAGTGTCCCGAAATCATGGACTCCAGCCGCGAAGACTGTTCCAAGAATCACCCATAGAAATGCGGGAAGCCATCCCCAATAAACAGCAATGGCAGGACCCACAATCGGTGCAGCACCCGCTACAGATGTAAAATGATGTCCCCAGAGCACAAACTTATTAGTCGGTACAAAATCCACACCATCTTTATATTGGTGGGCAGGTGTGACATAATTCGGGTCTAATCGATAAATACGTTCTGCAATCAGCTTAGAGTAATATTTATACCCTGCGAAAAATACAATACCCCCTATTAATGCCAGCCAGATTCCTCCCATAAAACTCCTCCTTGTAAATAAAAATACAGCCACAGCATTCACTTTTCATTCAGGAAGCAATTCATGTTGCAAGAGTATACAGAATTTTTAGAATGTATGCGCTTACTACATTTTACATTGGCTTATCCAGGAATTCAACGGGAAATTTATATTAGAAAAAACAAGAGAACATGAACCGGAACGAACAAATAATGAGTCGATAAAAAAGCACCGGATCAAAATAAGATCCGGCGCATCCGTTAACTTACTATGATGCTATCTTCATCTGTCGGGTCCACGGCTTGAGGGATGTCTATCGTCGTTCTTAAAATGGTTTGATTTGTATCCGTAGTTTTCGGATGATTTGTGTCTGTAGGAAACTGAAAGGAAATTGTCCTTTTTTCCCCTGCTTTTATGGTACCGATATCATTTAATTCAATAGTCTTCAATTCTTTTTCATGATAGGGAAAGTCACTGTCCTCTTTGTCTTCTTCATATTTATGTAACAAGAGTAATTGAACTTTATTAATTGGCTGATCCGCCATACCTCCCTCTATGATTACTTCACCTTTGATCATGTCGCCTTGTTTTATAGACGCTTTACCTACGACCGTATCTACTTTCACATGTCCAATCCCTATACTGGATAGAAATTTCTCTAACATGGATATGACCACCTTTCCACTTCAAAAATAGTATGCAAATCAAACCTTATACATATTTTGCTAAATCTTAGTTGAAACTATCATAGAAACTTATAGAAAGAAGGGATATAAATGAAAAAAATTATTTTCACACTAATCACGGTATGTCTCGTTAGCTTAAGCTTCCAAGGCTATGCTTCTGCTGAAGGACAGCAGCTTGCTCCTCAGAAAGTCAATCTTTCGGACGCTCAAAAACAAGAATTGGATACATTGCATAAGCAGTTGTTCTCTACAAAGAAGGAACTGATTAACAAGTATGTTGAGTACGGGGTTTTCACTCAGGAACAAGGTGATCTTATGCTTAAGAAAATGGAAGAACGCTATCAAAAACTAAAAGATAATGGATATATGATGAGATGGCATCATCATCAGGAAAAAATGCCACACCCTCAAAAAAACAATTAATAATATAGCTGGTTTGAGGCAGCAGCTTCTAACCAGCTTTGCTTACAACCTGCATTTACAGAGATTTGAGTATAATCGCCGTCTTACGGATATCTTCCATAGATACGTCGTAGTGAGTAGTAAACCGTACTGTCTCTGCCCCGAATCCCCCTATTAAAATCCCCTTTTCTTTTAGGAGCTCCACATATTCTTTTGATGAAAGACCTGTTCCTTGGACATCTGCAACCACAATATTTGTATCAACATCATTTATAACTGAGATTCCTTTACTGTTTTGTAAGGCTTCTTTTAGGACGGCGGCCTTTTCATGGTCCTCAATCAATCGTTCCCTCATGGTTGTGAGCGCCACCAAACCAGGAGCAGCAATCATCCCCACTTGCCGCAAGCCGCCTCCAAGTCGTTTTCTCCACTTTCTTGCTCGCTGTATGAATTTTCTATCCCCTGCTATGATTGATCCAACTGGTGCTCCCAAACCCTTGGATAAGCATACTTGGACGGTATCGCAATGTTTGGTGAATTCCTTTACATCCCTTCCGATACCTGCTGCAGCATTAAAAAGTCTCGCTCCATCAACATGAACGGGAACCTGATTTCTGCATGCGACTGAATAGATAGCCTCCATGTTTTCTGGTGAAAGGATTGCTCCTCCTGCACGATTATGTGTATTTTCAACACAAATCAGGCCGGTTTCCGGAAAATGTTGATCTTCAGCCCTAACAGCTTCTTCTACGACTTCAGGGTCCATCGCTCCCTTTACCCCTGGGAGGGTTCTGGTTTGAACTCCTGCCAAAGCCGCCACTGCCCCTGATTCATAATAAAATATATGAGAATTTTCCTCTAAAATAATTTCATTCCCTGGACGGGTATGTGTCAAAACAGCAATTTGATTCCCTTGTGTTCCGCTTGTTACAAATAAAGCAGCTTCTTTCCCCAGTACCTTTGCAGCTTCCTCTTCCAGCCTTGTAACAGTGGGATCTTCCCCGTACACATCATCCCCCACCTCTGCCTCAAATGCAGCCTGCCTCATTTCAACGGTCGGTTTCGTTACTGTATCACTTCGTAGATCAATCATTTTTATCCTCCCTGAACTCATTGTGTATTGAACATTATATCAAACTTTTTTATCTTCTTAGGTTAAAATATACATGTTTGAAAATTGAAGATAATACCAATTACCCAGAAAAAATATAATTATAGGAATATTCTTAACATTCCGTTCTTTTTTATGATACTATTTTAATAATCTATATATGGATGGTATCAGGAATCATAAATTTTGTCCTGCACCATGTTCCTTCTATATTAATTAGACACACTTTCGCTTTCGTGCATATTAACGATAAACGATTATAGGAGTATGAATATGAACATCGGTTCTAAAATCCGCTTTCACAGACAAAAAAGGAATTTAACTCAAGAGGAATTATCAAAAGGGATTATTTCCGTATCATACCTTTCAAAACTTGAGAATAACCAAGTCACTCCCTCCGGTGACATTATTCAATTGTTATGTGAACGACTTGGAGTGTCCTCACTTCAAAACGACAAGCACGAATTGAATCAGCTTCTTGAAAAATGGAATCACTCATTATTATGGAAAGATTTTAAAGCAGCTGACACGTATCATGAACAAATAAAAAAACTGCTTGATGACACGGAAGACTTGTCACCTCAGCTTTTTTATAAAATTTTGCGCATACGTTATCATTTGATTCATTCCGACCTTGACAGTGCCCGTACCAACCTTATACATATTCATTCTCATTATAAAGAATTAAGCGATACATTAAGGTTTTATTATCACAAATATAAAGGCAACTATTATTATTTGCTGCACCAATACGATAAAGCCCAAGCTGAACTGAAAGAGGCTGAAACATATTATGTATTAGGCAGTGTGATCAATGAAGAAGAAAGAGCCGATCTATATTATTTATTCAGCCTGGTCTTGACACGGTTGAACGTGTACAGACTTGCTATTTATTATGGAGAAAAGTCATTATCCATCTTTCAAGGCGTTTACTTTCAAAAGAGATGTGCGGAAGTACACTTGCTGCTTGGTATATGCTACCGCAGAATCCGATATAGTGAAGAAGCCCTCAAACATTATGAGTGGGCAAACTTCATCAGCATGTCAATCAATTACAAGACCCTTAACTCAATGGTTGAACAGAATCTGGGATATTTGAAATCTGTTATGAATAAAAGTGAAGAGGCTATTCATCACTATTTGAAAAGTATTGAACTGAAAGAGTCAGATGTTGAAGGAAAGCTGAATTCCATTTTATCACTTGTAAAGGAGTATTATAAACTAAACCGTTTTAATCAGGTCCCCCTTTGGCTGTCAAAAGGGCTGGAATTATCTTCAAAAGACAAATTCCCTGATAAATATTATCAGCTTTCCTATTACCAATATGCTTTAAATGGGTTCCCCGATGGATTTGAATACTTCATGAAAGAACAGGCACTGCCCTGCTTTAAACAAAGTGGCGAACATCTCTTATATGCTGAGTACTCTAAGCTCTTTGGTCAATATTACCAAGGAGTTAGAAAATATAAAAACGCTGCATTTCATTTAAGGGAAGCCAATACCATTTATGAAGAAATGCTGTCTTTATAAGGAGGTGAGAACATGAAAAAGTTCAAGCAATTTATCATCGTTACTAGCTTAACAGCAATGGCGCTGGGTGGAGTCGTTGTCATCAATTCTCCAGAGGAAGACTTCCCG
Organism: Rossellomorea oryzaecorticis; assembly: GCF_038405515.1. Taxonomy (GTDB): domain Bacteria; phylum Bacillota; class Bacilli; order Bacillales; family Bacillaceae_B; genus Rossellomorea; species Rossellomorea oryzaecorticis_A. The sequence goes on from NZ_JBBYAF010000024.1 coordinate 12,851, forward strand.
CCATTCAGTGTGAAACAATAATAATAGAGGGCTTTTTAAAATGCTTTACATCAAAGCACGATAAAAGAGCCTAATAGAAAAAGACTGGTTATTTAAAACCAGTCTTTTTCTATTCCAATTCATCAGGAGGCTCAATTGGATGAGAACCGGAGACTATTTCATCAAACAAATCATTCTCTTTTTGCAAGGAAGACCCCGAAACAGTTGTTGTTTAGACGGAGTAAATCCAAACCGGTTCTGCCCTTCCGAGGCTATATTTTCTACCATAAGTCTCAAAGCATGTGCCAATTATTGAATTTCACTTTTGGTGATCCAATTAAAACTATCCCTTAAATAAATGGAAATTTTCTGAATAAAGTTATATAGTTAGAAAGGATACTTAAAGGGGGAATATAAAATGAATGCAAGATACACAGATAATTTAGAGAGATATGCAGACCTTATCGTACATGTAGGGCTGAATCTGCAGAAAGATCAGGAGTTATTAATTTCCGCTCCTATCTCAGCTTATGAATTCGTCCGTCACATTACGATTAAAGCGTACGAAGCTGGAGCCCTTCATGTCATGACAGACTTTTATGATGAGGAACTGAAGAAAATACGTCTTGAGAAATCGAGTGAGGAAGGTTTAAAGGTATTTCCTCATTGGAAACAAAAAGGATACATAGAGATGGCTGAGAACAATGTTGCCTTGTTGAACCTTATCGCACCTAATCCTTCTCTGCTCAGAGAAGTGGATCCAGGCAGAGTGGCTTTACTGAATAAGGTATCCGCAGAAGCTTCTAAGGAATTCTCAGCATATATCGGAGGAGGAAAAATCAGCTGGCTGATTGCAGCTTATCCAACTGAGGAATGGGCTGAGACTGTTTTCCCTGAACTCTCAAAAACAGATGCAGCCGAAAAACTATGGGACACCATTTTCTACACTACCAGGACAGACCGTGAGCAAACTGTTGAACGGTGGGAACAGCATATTAATGAACTGAATGAAAAAGCCAGCCTCCTAAATGACGCACAGTATACTAAACTTCACTACACAGGACCGGGTACAAATTTGACGATTGGATTCCACCCTCAAACAAAATGGATAAGCGCCCAATTCACAAATGATAAGGGAATACCATTCGTGCCAAACCTGCCAACAGAGGAAGTCTTCACAATTCCTGATAAGACCAGTGTAAATGGAGTGGTGACCTCTACAAAACCTCTTAATTATGGAGGAACACTGATAAAGGACTTTTCAATGACATTCAAAGACGGAAAAGTCGTGGATTTTTCCGCTAAAGAAGGATATGATACACTCAAAAATCTTCTAAATGCGGATGAAGGTGCTTCTTATCTTGGAGAAGTTGCCCTCGTTCCACATAATTCACCTATTTCCAATACAAATATCATCTTTAATAATACATTGTTTGATGAAAATGCATCTTGTCACATCGCACTTGGCCGGGCGTTGTCTGTATGCGTGGAAAACGGAAAAGAACTGAATCCTGAAGAACTGAACGCAATCGGTTTTAATGAAAGCGCAATTCATGTGGATTTCATGATTGGTTCTGGTGATCTGGCTATCGACGGCGAAAAACCTGACGGAACCATTCATCCAATCTTCAGAAACGGCGACTGGGTTTAAATAGAGAAATTTCTTTAAGACAAAAGTGTTTTATTGTCTAAGTAACGCACGAACTAATTTGCATCCTGGGAAGCAAATTAGTTCGTTTTTTTTATAGTTTTTTACACACTTGTGTTAAGGTTTAGCTTGTTCCAGCGGTTGATTGGAGTGCAAGACGAAGACTCCTGCGTAATGTGAGACCCCGCTGGTAAAAGCTAGGAGGCTCACGGGCTACCCGCGAAAAGCGGAGTCTTGCACGGAAATCAATAGCGGTAATTAGAGCCTGCATTCATAACTTCCATAAATTACATACATAATGACAAATTAATTTCTTTTATAACATTTTCAATACCGCGTTTATCGCTTACAATATACATATAGCATCTAAAGGAGCGATATCATTGTCAATCTTCACGAATAAACCTACATTATTTTGGAGCGGACTTATGTTAGTCTCTCTTTTCATCTTAATAGCTTTATTCAGGACATCTAATGTTCAATCAAGCGAAAAGGCATTAACTGCAGTTGAAAGATACCCAACTGTGTTTGTACACGGATATAAAGGAACGTATAATTCGTTCAAAACGATGCTTGAACGCTTTGAACATCATCATGGCTGGGGGAAAAAGAATTTAGAAATATATGTTTCTGAAAATGGGAGCGTTTCTTATAAAGGAACAATTCCTAAAAAACCTACGGCCCCCCCTCTCGTTCAGGTCATCTTTGAAGATAACCGGGCTGCTTTGGACAAACAAGCGGTCTGGCTTGAAAATGCAATGAAGCTTTTGCATCATCAATTTCAGGTTGACAATGTAAATCTCATCGGTCATTCCATGGGTGGTCTTGCATCAACTAAGTATCTGGAAAACGCACAGGGAAAACCCTTGCTGCCTAAAACATATAAATTTATATCTATTGCCACCCCGTTTCTCGGAGTGACGAAAGATTCCTATGACCAAATCAATACCGGTGCTGCTGTAATTGACTTAAAACCCAATTCAAAAGCAATTGAACACCTATATCACAATCGTCATTTAATCGATCCCGCTGTGAAGGTTTTATCCATAGCAGGTTCAGGTGATGATGTAGTGAACGTACCAAGTGCTCTGGCAAGCGAGAAAATTTTTGACAGAAATGAATTCACTTCTAAAATTATTTATGACCCTTCCATTTCACATAGTGGTTTACATGAGACAACAAAAGTAGACCGGCTTGCTGGTGATTTTTTATGGGGGAAATAATGACCTCGGAATCTTACTCGAGAAATCAGGGTAAGATTTTTTTATTTCCCCTCTCGAGAAATAATCGATCTGTGTGTATGACCCGATAACAAGAAACGGGCTTTTACATAGAAGACAGTTGCGTTATACCTTCAGAAGTTCTATACTACACAAGACTAACGATACGTAAGGATGAATAGCATGACAACTGAAATCACCTTAAAAGCTAACCCTAAATACATAAAACAATTTCAAAAAGGTTTCCCTCTATTAAATAAGGAGAATGTCAGTACCCCACTGGAAAATCTTGATGAAGGAAGCATCGTTAACCTTGTAGATACCAACAAGAATTTTATTGCCAGGGGATACTTTGGAAAACAAAACAAAGGATTTGGATGGCTTGTAAGCTGGAAAGAGGATGAACCAATCGATAAGGAATTCTTTAATAAAAAGTTCCAAAATGCAGTCAATCAAAGGCTTCATTTTTTCTATGATGAACAAACAACTGCCTTTAGAGTGTTTAACAGTGAGGGAGACGGGTTTGGAGGCATCACCCTTGATTACTTTGAAGGATACTATCTCATCCATTGGTACAGTATGGGAGCCTATTCTTTCAAAGAAGATATCATCACGGCAATAAAGAAACTTCCTAATTATAAAGGTCTATATCAGAAGAAGCGATTTGCCGTTGAAGGTAAGTATGTTGAAGAAGATGACTTTGTTCATGGGGAACGTCCTTCCTTCCCTCTCCTCGTAAAGGAAAATAGCGTTAACTTCGCCATCTATCTTAACGATGGTGCAATGGTCGGGGTTTTTCTAGATCAGCGTGAAGTAAGAAAGCTGATCCGTGATAAATATGCTGATGGTAAAAGGGTTCTTAATACCTTCTCCTATACAGGCGCTTTTTCAGTGTTCGCTGCCCTGGGAGGAGCTGCAGAAACAACAAGTGTGGACTTGGCAAATCGTAGCCTGAGTAAAACGATTGAACAATTCAGCATCAATGGAATTGATTACGAGGCGCAAAATATTCTCGTGGAAGATGTATTCAAGTATTTTAAATTTGCTGTTAAGAAAGAACTTACATTTGATATGGTCATCCTTGATCCGCCAAGTTTTGCACGTTCAAAAAAGCACACTTTTTCTGCTTCTAAAGATTATACGGACCTTCTTAAAGAAGCGATTGCCATCACTGAAAAGAATGGTGTGATTGTTGCATCAACAAATTGCAGCACTTTTGATATGAAGAAGTTCAAAGGATTCATAGAGACGGCTTTCAAAGAAACCAATGGATCCTATAAACTGCTGGAGGAATTTACACTTCCTGAGGATTTCAAAACGATCAATCAATACAAACAAAGTGATTACTTGAAGGTCGTATTTATTCAAAAACGGTGATACCTGTTTCGGGGAAGTTTCTGTAGAGACTTCCTTTTCTTATTGCTCTCTTCCTCCACTACGTAAATATCCAGTCAAATTGGGTAAACTTAATAACAATATACTCTCATCCTTAACCAGGAGCAGACATGAAACAATTAAAGACAAAATTTTCGCACCGAAATAATGACAGAATAGTCTGTCATTATTTCCTTGGAAACCGCAAGATGCGACAAATAGTACATATCAATGTAGAAAATAATCGAATGAGGAGTGTTATTGTTGAATAAAGCCGTATTTCTGGATCGTGACGGGGTCATTAATGAAGTGAAAACAAAAAGAGTGAAGTTTGTGAACAAGCCTGAACAGTTTTATTTCCTGGAAGGCGTGAAGGAAGCAGTCAAATTATTGACTGCTTCTGGCTATCAATTATTTGTAGTAACCAACCAAGGCGGCGTTGGTCTGGGTTACCTATCACATGAACATTTACAAACCATTCATGAATACATGGTCGGGGAACTTGAAACAGCAGGAGGAAAGATTTATGAAGTTTCCTGCTGCACCCATAAACCTCACGAAGGTTGCGCATGCAGAAAGCCGGAGCCGGGAATGATCCTGAACCTCTCTGAAAAATACGACCTTGACCTCTCTTCTTCCTTTATGATCGGTGACAGGGAGCCTGATATTGAGGCAGGTCGTAAAGCAGGCTGTAAAACGATCTTAATTGCCGATGCCCCTTTCCCTCTCTTTCATGCTGATTATGTCTTTAAGACTTTATTAGAAGCATCGAAGTTTCTGGTGAAGTGATTCATGTATCCCCTGCTTTCTCTAAAGCAGGGGTTTTTGTTTCTTATATTGAAGAGAGTGGCTGATCTTTCTCCCCCCTATAACCCTTGTTTTATCGTTTTCCAAATAGGGAATTCTATGTTAGAGTACTATGGAACTAGTTAGCAAGGGAGGGTATCATTTTGGAACAGCATGAACTTTTGGAAATTATTAAGAATGTCTATCCTTTTGATGTTCTGACTGAAGATCAGTTGCACTACATTATTTCAGGTTCAACTTACACGTCGTTTAAAAAAGGGGAATTTCTTTTCCATGAAGATGAAACGATTGAAGAACTTGATATCTATTTTCTCGTCTCGGGCCTCGCTAAAAACGTCCTTCACAGATCCAGTGGAAAACAATATTCCTTAAGATTCTACTACCCTGGAGATTTAATCGGAATAATGATTATGCTGACAAGCGGAGAAATGACCTTTTCGGTTCAGGCAATGGAAGATTGCAATGTGTTCCGTATCCAGAAGCAGCGCCTTCTTGATATCATGACTAAAAATAACGATTTCTCAAAAATTGTGTTTGAGAGTATCGGAAATCGCATGAAAACCCTATACGATGAAATCAAATCTAAATCATCTGAAAACGATGATGAAAATATCACACTTTTCCGCACAAAAGTACATAATTTAATGGACGTCCCTTCTTTTATAGGGGAAGAGGATACCATTCTGGATGCTGCAAAGTTAATGAAAGAAAGAGATACCTATGGGTTGGTCTCGTTAGATTCAAATGGAAAAATGAAAGGAATCCTCACCCAAAGAGAGATTCTTTCTTATCTAACTGAGCCCACAGGTTCTGAGAAGGTTAAAGATTGGATGAAACGTAACCCTTTCTGGATCCGGGATGAGTCTTTTGCGTACGAAGCACTATCCTATTTCAAACACGAAGAGGTTGATTTTGTCCCCATCATCAGAAAAGAATCTGTGGTGGGTGTACTAACAAGCAGCTCATTCCTGAATATTCAGGACTCCAATTATCTGGACTTATCCTATCGGATTCAAAAAGCAGTCAGTAATGAAGAATTGGTTCAATTGGCTACAGTTAAGAGTGAGACCTTCCAGCAATTCATCGGCGACCTTCTCCTTCAAGACAGTCCTGGATATGATGTATGTGAAGTTATCAGTAACTACAATGACCGCCTTCACCGCAAAATCATTCAATTAACTGAAAAAGAAATGCGTGAAGAAGGATTTGGCCGGGCGCCTATCAATTATTGTTTCATAGTAATGGGAAGCCAGGGACGGAGTGAACAAGGGTTCCATACCGACCAGGATAACGGCATCATTTTGGATGACTACAGTCATTTATCAGATACAAAAAGAGTGGATACGTATTTTCAATCCTTTACAGAAAAGTTAAACCGTAAGCTTGATGCATGCGGATTCCCTGAGTGTACAGGGGGCATCATGGCAAAAGAGCAGAAATGGAAACGCTCCTATACTGATTGGAAAAAAGCAATCGATGAATGGCTGCATGAAATGGACGCTCAAGAAGTACAGAATACAACGATGTTTTATGATTTCCGCCCAATCTATGGTGATTATTCGATTGCTGAAGAAATCCGAAATTATCTGGCTGATAAATCGAAGCGTTCTCTCAATATGCAGCAGCTGCTAAGAAAAGATGCATTGCGATTCAAGCTACCAGTCGGACCATTGGGAAGAGTCAATCTAAAGCCAAAAAATCATTTGTTTAATATCAAGAAGTCAGGTCTCTTACAAATTGTAAATATGATCAGAATCCATAGTGTAAAGTATGGTGTAAAGGAAGTTAATACCATCAAGAGAGTGAATGCTTTAAAGAACATGCAGGCTTTTCATCCAAGAGATGCAGAAAATGTGAAGATGGCCATGCATATCCTATTAAGTCTCCGTACAAAACAAAACCTTATTGAGTTAAAAGAAGGTAAACCTCTGAGTAATGATATTGATGTCCGTAAATTAACGAAAGAAGATCGTCAAAGATTGAAGGAAGCTATCCAGATTGCCAATCGATTACATCAAGTAATGGAAATAAGCTTTAACAGAAATCGGGTGGTCTGATGAATGATATTGGAATTAACGCGGGATACCGTATCTTCAAATATTATTTATGGCATCAATTTTTCTTCAGGGTTCAGGTTAATCGTGAAAAAGCCAGACCATCATATTACAAAGTAGCACAAGCTTTAAAAGAGTTTGAAGCAGAGAAGCCTGTACTTCAACAGAAACACCTGTATCATTGTACATTCACCATTTTCGATTTGGAAACCACCGGCTTCTTTCCTGAAGTAGGTGATGAGATCATATCGATAGGTGCAGTGAAAGTTTCGGAAGGTAAAGTTCAGGAAAATAATACGTTTTATCTGGTCGTCAATCCTCTGCAAACTGTCTCTAGAAACACCAAGAAATTCACGGGACTCAGGAGGAAAGATTTTCGGAACGGTGTCACGCTTCCTGTTGGCCTCAAGCATTTCCTTGAATTCAGTAAAGGGACGATTTTAGTTGCGCATCCTGCAAGCTTTGATATTAATTTCCTTCAGAAAAGGTTGCATAAGTGGGAACTCCCCTCATTTCAACCTGAGTGCATTGATTCATTTTCTTTAGCTAATGCGCTGCTGGAACGTAGTGACTGCTACTTGGATGCAATGGTAGAAAGATTTGAAATCAAAAAGAGAACCCGTCATCATGCGTTAAATGATGCAATCATGACAGCTGAGGTATTTCAGGAACTGTTAAAGCTTTGTTATAAACAAGAGGTGCATACAATCCGCGCAATGCGTGAGCTTATCAATGAAGGTAAAGACTAATGTCAGCATTTAAATTATGGCATTAACTTTAAAGTAAATTAAAAGACTCTCAGGGAGCTGCCCTGAGAGTCTTTCTTATACCATAATCAATTTAGCGAATCTGACCTGTACCATGCATCATATATTTAACTGTAGTCAATGCAGGCAGTCCCATTGGTCCTCTTGCATGCAGTTTCTGAGTAGATATTCCGATTTCAGCACCAAAACCTAATGCTCCTCCGTCTGTAAAGCGTGTTGAAGCATTATGATAAAGAGCTGCTGCATCAACAAGCATCATGAATTTCTTTGCTGTTTCTTCATTTTCAGTGACAACCGCTTCTGAGTGCTTTGTACCATATTGTTCGATATGTTCAACTGCCCCATCAAGTGATTGTACAACTTTTACAGCGATATCAAGACTAAGATACTCGTTCGCCCAATCTTCTTCACCTGCAAGCTTGGCATCTTTAATTGCTTCAACCACTTTTTCATCACCATGAATATTCACATTATACTCAGCTAACTTGGATGTTAAGGCATCTTTGTGTTCTTTAAACCATTGTTCATGAATGATGACAGTTTCTGCTGCATTACAAACAGCAGGTCGATCGGTTTTCGCATTAATTAAGATATTCAATGCTTTTTCGACCTCTGCATCTTTATCGATGTAGATATGACAGTTACCAACTCCGGTCTCTAGGACTGGAACGGTTGCATTGTTAACAACGGCATTGATAAGTGCGCCTCCACCGCGCGGTATCAGTACATCTATATATTCTTTCATTGTAAACAATTCATTTGTTGCTTCACGATCTGTTGTATTAATGAACTGAACCGCTTCTTTTGGAATATCTGTTTGTTCTAACGCGTCGTGCATAACATCGACAATCGCTTTGTTTGAAGTGATCGCATTCGAACCGCCTTTTAATACAATGGCATTCCCTGATTTTAAAGCTAAACCGGTAGCATCCACCGTTACATTCGGGCGTGCTTCATAAATCATGCCGATGACACCTAAAGGAACTGTTACTTTCTGGACTTGAAGCTGATTCTCAAGTGTCCAGTCTGAAACAATTTTCCCGGTTGGGTCTTCTAAGTCTGCTACTTGTCTAAGTCCGTTTGCAAAGTCTTCCACACGCTCTTTTGTCAATGAAAGACGATCCATGAATGCTTCTTCAAAACCTTTTTCTCTTCCTTTTTGAAGGTCTTTGTCGTTTTCATCTAAGATCGTTTGATAGTTTGCGTCCAGGTGGTCAGCAATTTTGTGCAATGCTTTGTTTTTTTGTTCGGTTGTCAGTAAACTTAATGTTTTAGAAGCTTTTTTTGCCTTCATTGCTTGTTTTTTCACATCGGTTTTTTCAATTGTTAAAGTCATCAAATGCCTCCTGTATATAATGAAGTAGTTTCTTTATTTTTTAATAAGTCTGTTTCATAAATTTAATGATCTGTTCATCACCGCTGTTGATTTCCGTGCAAGACTTCGCTTTCCGCGGGTGACCTGTGAGCCTCCTCGGCGTTCCGCCTCCGGGGTCTCACATTGGCCACTTCTCCCGCAGGAGTCTTCGTCTTGCACTCCAATCAACCGCTGAATCTAGCTAAATCAAAGTAACTAGGTTAAACATATCATTTCTGTCCTATACGCCTACCGGAATCGGGAATTCGATGTGGCATACCAGGTGATCGATTTCTACTGCAATTTGGTCGTCTTGGATTTCAGTCGGATTTTTCAGTTGACCAGAACGGTAATTCACCATACCAAGGCCGATTTCTTCATTTCGGTTGTCAAGGATACGTACCACTGCACCTTTGTCAAAACGTCCTTTAACAGTATAGATATCGTTGATTGTCAGGCTTTCCTTCTGTTCCAGGATACGGTCTTTCGCAACTGAATCAATCATGATTTCACCTTCAGGACCAGAGTTGAAAGCAATCCATTGCTTTTTCGAATCCAAGTTTACTGCATCATCTGCTGATTCAAAGTAGGTTCCTTTTGCCGTATGCTGCACTGCATCATATATGATATCTGCGTTTCCGGATTTTCCAAGAAAAGCAGGGATCCCTGATGCCATTGTAATTTTAAATGCATCAATTTTAGAGCGCATGCCTCCGGTTCCCACTGAACTTCCAGGTTCTCCAGCCATATCTTCTATATCGTCGTTGATTTCAGTTACGCTTTCCAGTAATTCTGCTTCAGGATTCTTACGAGGATCAGAATCGTATAATCCATCGATATCAGATAGAATGATTAATTGATCTGCATCCACCAATGCCGCTACTTTCGCAGAAAGGGTATCATTATCTCCAAACTTCAAACGATCTACTGTGACCGTATCGTTTTCATTCACGATCGGGATGATGCCTCTTTCAAGCAGGACATTTATCGTGTTACGCGCATTGTTGTAACGGTCTTCATCTGAAAAGTCACTACGAGTAATCAGAATTTGCGAAGCTACGTATCCATGCGAAATAAACAGATCAGAGTAGGCTTCAATTAATAATCCTTGACCAATTGCAGCTGCAGCTTGCTTCTCCGGTAAAGAGCTAGGACGTGTTAAGCAGCCGAGTTTACGATATCCTGCAGCGACAGCACCTGAAGATACAAGCAATACTTCATGACCGTCATCTTTCAGACGTACAACTTCATCCACTAATCGTTCTAACTTTCTACGGCTCATCTCTCCGTGCAAGCTCGTTAAAGAACTACTTCCAATCTTGATCACAATACGTTTCTTCTTATTATCTTGGGACATCCAATCACTCCTAGTAAAAAGGTCCGTCCCTCGTCCCTTCTTTGTGATGAGGAACGGACTTGTATTTCTTATGTTTCTAATTCTTGACTATTTGGTAATTTACTTTATATGAGGTTTATTTAACGTGTTAATTAGTTCGTCACTAATTGTCGGGACTGTAATTCAGAGCTGATTTCTTTCGATCTTTTTTCTGCTCCTTTTACAGCTTCTGAGATAGCCTTCCCTCCGCCAAACTCTGCTAATGCATCTAGTCCGGCAGCTGTCGTGCCATTAGGGGATGTTACATTTTCTCTTAGCTGTGTAGGTGTTTCTTCTCGTTCAAGCATCATTTTAGCTGCTCCGAAGATTGTTTGGGCACCTATCTTGCGTGCAAGCTTAGGGTCTAACCCTGCTTCAGCACCAGTCTTTTCGATATGCTCCATAAGATAATAGAAGTAAGCTGGTCCGCTTCCGGCAATTCCTGTGAAAATATCCATTTCACTTTCATCGATTACATATACTTCACCGATGCTTGAAAGCAATTCTTTTGCGCTCTTCATATCGTCTTCTGACGTGAATCTGCCGGCACTGATAGCAGTGGCAGACTCTTTAAGCATACTTGATGTATTTGGCATCACTCGAATGACTGATTGACCTGCAGGCAGCTGTTCTTCCATATGGGAAGTAGTAATTCCTGCAAGAACTGACATGATGACTGTATCTCTCTTCACAAGATGGTTAATAGAATCCAGTGCTTTGTCAATATCTTTAGGTTTCATTGCCAGAATGAGAATATCTATTTCTTCAAAAGGAAGATCATCTTTGAGCATTGTGAGCACATTATATTTAGCATTTACTTCTTGAAGTCTTACTTTATTACTGCGATTTGAAACAATGATTTGATCATTTGGAATTTTACCGCTTTGAACCGTACCGGAAATCATTGCTTCAGCCATATTTCCTGCACCTAAAAACGCTACTGTTTTATTTTTCAACAAGCCTATCCACTCCGTTCCATTCATTTAATTTAAAAGGTTGTTTTCAATAATAATTTGTTTGAATGTTTTTATATAGTTGTTTAAATGTTTGTTTTGTCCTGTGTTTTGTTCACAACGTTTATAATCGTAACATGCTGGTAAATGATATCAAGGCGATATTCGGAAGTAGTAAGGAATAAGCCGAAAAAGCCCGTGGAAGCGTTATCATTTCTTTTTCAGTTATTCAAATGCTCTCTGAGAGCTCTAAATCACTGATAATCCCGTATAATCAGAATTATATGGGATATTTTTTTCTGCAAATGGGTTTTAACTTCATTCATTGGGGTAAATGGGCTCCAAAACTGCGCCTCCTACTGAATAAATAAGAAAAAGCTCACCGGGCTACGAGAGCCGGTGAGCTTTTTACTCAATATATATTATTATTCTGTGACTTCCTTCGAGCTTTTTCCGTTAAGAAAATCTTTCAGGGCTTGGATATTTTGTTCATAATCCAATTCAATGACCGAGCCGACACCTTCGTAGCTTCCGAAGTCATATGCTCCTTCCACAGGGATCGTAAGTTTGTCGATTTCATCGCTGTTACTTAAGAGGACATCCTTTACTAGTGAAATCTGATCGAGTTTGGACATGTTTGTTTGGATATAAGGCTGAATGGAGCCAGCGAGTTTAGGCAGCTTGGTGACTCCGTCGATGGTGAGCACCTCTCCTTTTAAGGCTGTGATAACCTTCTGCTGTCTTTCCACCCTGCCGAAATCCCCTTCTTCATCGGCGCGGAATCTGGCATAGCCTAATAATTCTTTACCATTTAATTTCTGCACCCCGGGTTCAAGTGCGACTCCGATATTCTCGGACATTGCTTTCTCAACATCCAACTCAATTCCTTCAGGAGCCAGAGTATCAACAGATTGTTCAAATCCTTTAAAATCTACCATCATATAGTATTGAATATCAATATCAAAATTGTGTTTGATCGTTTTTCTTAATAATTCCGGACCACCTAAGTAGAATGCAGTATTCAACTTATAATTTTGGTACCCGGGGATTTCAACATAAATATCCCTCATAAATGAAACAAGCTTCGTTTCATTTGTTTTAGGATCAACTTGGGCGAGCATCATCGTATCTGTTCGTGATTTTTCTTCTCCCCTGCTGTCTACACCCAATAACAACACATTAATCTTACCATTTTCGTCTTTAACTCCATTGAATTTATATTCTTTCATATTCTGGTTGCCGTCAGCCATCTGATACCCTTTATAAAATTGATAAGCAGAGTAGCCCAGTAAACAAAAAATAATTAATAATAGCACTACGATAATTTTTCTGCCTCTTTTTTTCTTGCTCTTCTTGCGATCGAGTCTTGAATCCATTTATCCACCTTCTTTGCAAAATGAAATGGCAGCAAGCTAATGAGAGATTTTACTCTACGATCAGGCATAACTCAATACTCAGGTTATGGAGGAAGTAGAATGAATTTCCAAAATGATAAGAATATATAGTCTATAGTATCATAGATGCTTTGATATCTCTCTTTTATTTAGGTGAACGTCCTAAAACCACATGCCATTTAAATGATACTTGAAGTTATTACCCCGATATATCTTAAAATTAAACTAAAAAAGCTGAGGCTGTTTAAAACTGCCTCAGCTTTCATATATTCATTCTGTTTTCTTGTTAAAGGGCTCGCATTCTATTTCTATAGGATTCAATTGCTTTCTTAGTTGTTTCAAATACGCCTTTCCCTATGAGTCTTCCCAATGGCGTGATACTGCCGGCAAACGGGTAAGTGATTCCTTTGTGAGTGGATGCGATAAGTATACTGTCTGTGGGGGTTCCGGTAGCAAGCGTTTGAGTTCTGTGATCATACACTTCTTGATGCTGCAATGCCCTTACTTTTGCTTCAGTAGAAGTTACAACAGCCTCTATAAAAGCCTCATCCGAAAGCTTCCCATTTATAACCACCCAAGTATTTATAGTCCCCGGCCTTATCTCTTGAGGGAACAAATGACTCCCGGTTACATCGATCGCATTCCCTATACCTGCTGTCACTACTACAAATATAGAGTGTTCTTCAATGGTAAACGTACCATACTCTACATCCTCCATATTGACAGCAGTCATCATGCCCACTGTGAAAGAAGGATCAAATTCATTTTCTGTAAGGAACTTGATCATATCCTTCCTGTAGTCGGTGCAATCATATTCAGGAGGTACATGCCGGTTCACAAAGGTTTTATACCAGCCAAATCCTGAACCAACAACGCCGGATGACATACATTTTAAAGGAAAGGGTGACTGATAGGTGATCATTCCGCGGGAAACACTCAGTAAGCTTTCTCCAGAAATCCCAGTGTCCTTTTCCGCTTTCTCATCAGGAAGTAAGACGATTTGAGGCTTAGCTATATGTGGATGAGCTTGTTTATGTACTTCTGTATCATATACTTCTTTAATATTGTGTTCGTTTAGTACCTCTTCAGGGTGATCGACTACTTTGGATCGTCCATTCTGCAGGAGAAGAAGACGGTCACAGTAAAGGCTGGCAAGATTCAAATCGTGAAAAATGGAAATAACTGTAAGGTTACGTGCTTTTGTCTGATTCTTTAACAATTCGAGCAAATTTTTTTGAAAAGCCAAGTCCAAGTGATTGGTCGGTTCGTCTAAAAGTATGACCTTAGGTTCCTGGGCAAGAGCCTGGGCAAGAAATACCCTCTGCTTCTCTCCCCCTGATAATTCATCCAGTTTCCGGTGTTGAAGCCCTTCCACCCCCGTATGGGTCATTGCTTCGTATACGATTTCTTCATCATAAGTGGACATTGCCTTGAAAAGCCCCTTCTGATGAGGATAACGGCCAAGCATCACCGTTTCTTTAACACTGTAAGAAAAGGAGTACGAGGAATTCTGCGGCAGCACTGCTATCAGCTTCGCTAATTCTTTTGAAGAATAATCACTCAAATACCTCCCATTAAACAAGATTTCTCCCGAAGAATGGGATAGGATGCCTGAGAGTGCCTTCAGGAGTGTCGTCTTTCCACTGCCATTTGGACCTAATATGCCAAAAAACTCACCTGTTGCTACCTGAAATTCAACTTTGTCCACTATAACAGTTTCCTCATAACCAACAGATAATCGGTGAACATTCAGCATGTCACTGCCCCCTTTTCTTTAGCAATATATAGGCAAATATCGGCGCCCCGATTAAAGCGGTGATCACTCCGATTGGTAATTCCGAAGGACTAATCACCATACGGGAAATCAAGTCTGCTACGACCAAAAAAGCCCCGCCTGAAACCACCGAAAGCGGAAGTACATGCTGATGATTATACCCGATGATCCTGCGGATAAAATGAGGGATCACCAAGCCTACAAAACCGATCGTACCTGACACTGCAACCGCTGCGCCAGTAAGCATGCTGCCGGCTATCAGAATGATGAATTTTCTCTTTTGGACCGAGATTCCTATATGGCGTGCTTGTTCTTCGCCGAAGCTCATGCCGTTCAGTTCCTTGGCATTAAACATCAAAATCAATGTCCCGGCAATAAAGAAAGGAAATACAATGAAGATATAATCCCATCCTCTCATTGAGACGCTGCCGAGAAGCCAGCTGATGATCTGCCTTAATTCTTCTCCCGAAAGAGCAATCATTAAAGAAATGACCGATCCTAGAAATGAACTAAAAATGATGCCTGTCAGGATAATCGTTTCGACTTTCATCGTGCGGTCGACTTTCCGCGCAAAAGTCAAAACAAGGAATACGGTAAGCAAAGAGCCAAGAATACTGATGAGCGGCAGTGTGAATAATCCAAAAAACGGCAGGTTTATATTGAAGAACAATGTAAGCACGGCACCGACCGATGCTCCAGACGACATTCCAAGAGTATACGGATCAGCCAGCGGATTTCTTAATAAGCCTTGAAAGGAAGCCCCTGCAACTGCTAAAGAGCCTCCTACTATTAAAGCTAATAATACACGCGGTAAACGAATGGAAAACACAATGTTAGAATGCATGGGATCGACATTCTCTGCTAGGTTTCCCCCTATGATTTCGGCACCGATAATGTTGAGGATATCATCTATCGGGACATGTACAGTACCAATTGAGATGCCCAGCAGCAATGATAGGATAAGAATACATATTGCCAACAGATAGATAATCCATATTTTATTCTGTAAATATCTCCGGATAAACTGATTTGGCAATTTCCTCTACTCCTTCAACTAATCTCGGACCGGTTCGCGTCACCAAGTCTGAATGCACATCATGCACATTTTCATCTTTGATCGCATTTATATCCTGCCAGCCAGCCCGAGCCAACAACTGTTCTTTTGACTTATCATTATAGTATCCGTAAGTTGTTATAATAACATCAGGATTTGCTGCAATGACCTCTTCTTGATTTACAGCTATCCATCCCTCCTGGTCCTTTAAAGCATTCTCAGCATTAATCAACTCAAGCATTTCATTGATAAACGTTTTATCCCCAGTTGAATAAATATCTGGTGAAGGGGCCACTTCAACGTATACCTTCTTCTTTTCTTGTACGTCTTCGGCTTTTGCTTTAATTTCTTCTAAATCCTTTTTCATTGAAGATACCAGCTTTTCAGCTTCTTCTGTCTTTCCAGTCAATTTTCCAATATTGTCAATAATTGTATAAACCTCATCTATCTTTTGCGTATCACGCACAACGAATACGTTGATTCCTGCATCCCTTAATTGATTTAACCCTTCTTTCGCACTTACTGCGGTGGATTCATGCGCGAGCACAAGATCAGGGTTAAGACTGATGATTTTCTCTACATTAAATTCCATTCCCCCGATTTTTTCTTTGCCCGCTGCTTCTTCAGGATAGTTATCGAAATCTGTTACTCCCACAACTTCCTTACCAAGACCCAATTCAAATAGTATTTCCGTATTACTTGGAATTAACGAGATGATTCTTTCGGGCTCTGAATCTAATTGTATTTCATCACCTAAAGCATCCTTAACTTTTATGGTATTACCTGCTGCTTTCTCTTCCTGACCTTTTTCAGCTTGTTGATTGGTGGAAGATCCATTTCCACACGCTGCTGTAAATACCATTGATAACATCAAAATAATGAGTAATCCAATAATCTTCTTCATTTTTACTCTCCTTCTCTCCTCATAATAAAAAAACATCCCCGAAAAGGAGATGCTGTGTAATATGCACAATGGGTCGACCAATCATAATTCAATCATGCATGTTACACCTTCCTATCCGCGTAGTACCAGTGTCAATGATGATAGGCAGGTCTCCTGGCTTATGGTCATTGCTTACTGCACCTTCCCGTACAATTGTACAGTGGCTGATATCGCAGCTTACTCCCATTTACAGTGGCGGGACCGCGTTGGATTTGCACCAACTTCCCTTTTAAGAAGCAGAGGAATATGAAAACACATTCCGCTTCACCCAATCATTCAACTATGTAATTTTCCGTTCACAAGAATTATACAGGAGCTCAAGTGTTCAGGTAAACATATTTTTTGAAGTATTTTTAAATGTTCAAATTAGATAATGGAGTTTAAAACAAAAAATAAATTCATTGTCAAAAATGGATCATAAGTGATAAAATTTGTTCAATCTGATATTTCTTTAACACATTAGAGCACCAAATACTGCAGGAGGTTTTTTAAAAATGAAGAAAGAGATAGAACTTGCTACCTTTGCCGGAGGGTGTTTCTGGTGCATGGTAAAACCTTTTGATGAATTACCCGGCATCATTGATGTTGTCTCCGGATATTCAGGGGGACACATCGAAAATCCCACTTATAAAGAAGTTAAAGAAGGAAATAGCGGGCATTATGAGGTAGTACAAATTACGTTTGACCCTTCTGTTTTCCCATACGAAAACCTATTGGATCTTTATTGGCCACAAATAGACCCGACAGATGATGGAGGACAATTCCATGATCGCGGTGATCAGTATCGTACCGCTGTCTTTTATCATAACGATAATCAAAAACGAGCTGCAGAAGATTCCAAACATAGAATCATCGAGAGTGGTCGATTCAAAAAGCCGATCGTTACAAAGATACTTCCTTCAGCTGCCTTTTATTCTGCTGAAGATTATCATCAAAAATTTTATAAAAAAAAGCCAGAGGACTATAAAGCTGATCGTAAAGTATCCGGCAGGGATGAATTCATCAACACTCACTGGCAGCAATAACAACGAATGAACAAACCCCCTTTCTCACATACTAAAGAGCAGAAAGGGGGTTTGTTCATGAAAAAGCAAAATCAAGACAAAGATCAAGTTGCGGGGTACGATAGACCGGGTGGCGTTGTAAACTTTTTCGACCCTTATCCTGATGAAGACAAAGTAAATTACAAAGATGCAGAAAACGGTGAAGAAGAAACCACAGAGATTAAGTCTAAAAAAGGTCAATGAATATAATGATAACTTTTGTATAAGTTAAGAAGAAGGAACCGAGGAAGTCCTCCACCAAGAAAAGCCATCAATCGCTAGATTTTCTCGGTTCTACTAATTTTTCATATTCACTGTAATCCCCATAAAAATCAGCTGCCCCTGTAAATGCAAATCTCTTCTGATAGTATTGATTTAAATCCCTATTACTGAATAAACACTCTTATCTTATCTTCTTAAATCCCTCCTGTTTTAAAATAAGTCTCGGCCCAATCGAGAAAGGCTGCTCCAATACCTCTATTTTTCAGTTCCCGTTTTATTATAAAACAATGCAAATACACGTACCCATTCTCTTCTGCCTCATTTCAATATTTCACGATCCCTGTCATTCCATTTCCAGGTATGATGCTTGAACCTGCCTGCCCTTTTGGACCTCCTCACAAAAATTTCACATTTTTGCCGTAAAATAAGCTACGATAAAAGTAAAGGTAAACACTAGGAGGTCAGCAAAGATGGGCATGACGATAATGATCATAGATGATGAAGAGCAAATGAGAAAGTTGGTCCAGACCTTTCTGCAAAATGAAGGATATACAGTAATACAAGCTTCAAACGGGATGGACGCCTTATATAAACTACGCCAAACTCCACCTGATCTTTTATTAGTGGATGTGATGATGCCTTATATGGATGGTTTTTCTTTTGCAGAGGAAATGAAGAAGATGAATGATATTCCGCTTATATTCTTGTCTGCCAAGGGTGAGGAATGGGATAAGGTGCACGGGCTGCGCTTAGGAGGAGATGATTATATCGTCAAACCATTTCATCCGGGTGAACTGATCGCAAGAATTGAATCGGTATTAAGAAGATCAAAAGCTTCGGCAGTTCAATCTTCCACCTTCACTGCCGGACCTCTTACAATAAGCGTGGAAACTCATTCCGTCCTCCTTCATGGAAAACCGCTTTCTTTGACCTTGAAGGAATTTGAATTACTCCTTTTATTGATTAAGAATCAAGGAAAGCTCTTTACAAGGGAGCAGCTTCTTTATTTGATTTGGGGCGACAATTATACAGGTAGTGAACGTACGGTAGATACACATATAAAAACGATACGATTGAAATTGAAAAATAATGGACAGCTCATTCAGACGGTTTGGGGCAAAGGATATAAATTAGAGGTGCCGCTTTGATTAAACAAAGGAGTTCATTAAGCCAAAAGGTCTTTCTTCTCATCCTTGGGAGTATTGGTGCTACTATCCTTTTTTCTTTCTTCTTCCTTCATTTTCTATATAAAGATTTGTATCTGAAGAGCATTCGGGAATCCGTTCTTCACCAGGGAGAGAATACGGCTGCTCATTATCATTATGGTACATTGAACGAAGAGATCATTGAAAAGATCCACTGGTTTAATATTGTTTCTGAATATGAAGTTCTGGTTGTAAATAACTTTGAGGAACTGGGTGAACATTTTCCCTATAGAATTGAGAACAAACCGCTGATAAGTCCTGACGATCGATCCGCACTTTCAGAAGGTAAGTCAGTGATGAAGGAAGGCTATGTCCAACACTTCGACCGGGACATCGTCAGTGCCGTGTTTCCTATCCAAGGTGAAACTGACTTGATCGGATTAGTTCTCATCTATGTCCCCCTTGAGGCGATGCAGGAAGTCTTTCAAGCAAGTATGCCGATTTTGATTCTTGCGGGTGGGCTTTATTTTATTCTCTTGTTTCTGGTGGTCAATCGCATCCGGCAAACATTGTTCAAACCTTTGCATGATATGCAAAGGCTTTCGACTGAAATAGCACAAGGAAACTATTCTCACCGCCTCCATCCTGCTGAGTATGATGAAGTCGGACAGCTTGCTGAAGCATTCAATATCATGAGCTCTTCCCTGGAAAAACAAGAAACACGGAAAAAGGAATTCATTTCAAATGTGGTCCATGAGCTCCGGACGCCTTTGACCTATATCAATGGGTACACAGAAGCGCTAAAAAAGAATATGTATTCATCAAAGGAAGAAGCGGAGAGCTATTTGACCACGATCCAGAGGGAAACGGACCGGCTGAGTCAAATTGTCCATGACTTAATCGACCTAAATTACCTGGAAGAAAACCTATATATGATCAACAAAGAACCGATCGCCATTGCCCAGGTCCTATATGACACACTGGAACTATTCAAGATCCGCTTATCTCAAAAACAGCTTCATACGAACGTAAAGATTGAAGAGGATATAATCATTCTTGGTGATCAAAAGCGTATGGAACAAGTCTTCTATAACGTTGTTGATAACGCGATCAAATACTCCCCGGATAATGAAGAGATCATGATTGAGCTAACCCGCAGCCAGCACCAAATGGCATTCACGATTACTAATAAAGGCATTACGATAAGTCAAGAGGATCTTCCGCGGCTGGGTGAACGCTTCTTTCGTACTGACAAGGCGCGAAGCCGGTCCAGCGGCGGAACAGGCCTGGGCCTGTCCATTGTAAAGCAGATCGTTGCCCTTCATAATGGGACGATCAAGATAAACAGCGATGTTAAATCCGGTACAGAGGTTAGGGTGATGATTGATTTGATGGATGATACTTTTTAATGGAGCTTCTTAGCGGAAGTCAACGGCCCCTTTTAAGAGCTGAAGGAAAAGAGGTTTTATATATGAAGAGAGTCTACATCCCCTTTCTCCTGCTCCTGGTCATGCTGATGACCGGCTGCGGAATCGATAAAAACAAAGAATATCAAATGGACTCATTTAGCTATACCGACCAAAACGGACAGCCTTTTGGCAGTAAAGACCTTGAAGGTAAAGTTTGGATTGCAGACTTCATCTTCACAAGCTGTGAAACCGTCTGTCCCCCGATGACCGCCAGCATGGCAGCATTACAAGAGGAAATGAAGAAACAAGGGATAGAAGTGGAATTTGTTTCATTCAGTGCCGATCCCGAAGTCGATACACCAAAAACCTTGAAGGATTTTGCAGCGAAATTCAGTGAGGAAACTGCCAATTGGCACTTATTAACCGGCTATACACAGTCAGAAATTGAAGTGTTTGCCAGAGAAGAGTTCCAAACACTGATTCAAAAACCAGATTCATCAAACCAAGTCATCCATTCGACCAGCTTCTATGTGATCGATCAACAGGGCAGCATTGTCAACAGCTTCGGTTTCCAAAAAAGCCACTTTGAAGAAATCATACGAGAGGTGAAGAAGCTGGATTGACAAATGAATGCTTGAATCGATTCACGTTAGCATTAGCGTGCGCCTGTCTCCATGAATGTGAAGGGGTAGTCGAAGTATGGGGACAGGCATTCTTACCATTATATTTTCCCGATGTTCTTCGGATCTCTACTGATTCCTGGTTGACCCGGCACCCAATTGGCAGGTACACCTTTTCCAGTGCGTCTGTTATATTGCAAGCCTTGGATTATCCTTAACAGTTCGTATACATTCCGGCCGACTTCTAAAGGATTTACGAATCTTGAAACAATCATTCCATCCGGGTCGATAATGATGGTTGCCCTGAATGTAGCTCCCGTTTTCTCATTCAGAACCCGATAAGCTTTACTGACTTGATGTGTCCGGTCACTTAAAAGCGGAAACGTAACTTGTGAAGCAGAAGGGGAAATCTCTGTAAATACTTTATGTGAGTATACACTGTCCGTACTTATAGCAAGTACTTCAGTATTAAGTAATTTCAATTGCTCATAAATAGCAGCGACCGCTGCCAGTTCTGTCGGTCAGACAAAAGTGAAATCACTTCCATAAAAAAATAAAATCACCCATTTTCCCCGATAGTTTTCGAGACTGACCTCTTTTATTTTTTTCTCTTTATTATCATAAGCTTCTGTTGTAAATAAAGGGGCTACATCCGTTGTTTGTGCACAATATGGAAGAGCACATCCTGCTGTACCTTCATCTTCCCTTTTATATGCCATGTTCTCACCTCCTTTACATATAAAAAGTGAATTCGGAGTGCTGCTATCAGAAACATGATTTGCCTTACAATCTCACCTTTCACTCCTTTTATTACTTTACTAGTGTATGTGGGGGTTTTTGTCCAGATGAGACCATAAAAAAAAGCGGCCGTCCGCTTGCGTTGCGATATGTACACAAGCGGGACGGTCACCCGATTTACATTCCATATTCTTTTCGATAATCATCGTGTTTAGGGTAAAATATATGTTCATCTGAATCCCTCACGACAGAGAAATGATCAACGTTATAATGCCCATGCAGCACTTGGTTATGATGCTTGATAATTTGTTCCCCTGTCAAAACCGCTGAATCCTTCGTGGAATGTCCATCGGCCACCAGTGTCACGTCCATTCCGTTTACGGTTGCATACCGGACGGCAGTATCGATGCAATATTCGGTCTGACAGCCCACCACCACAATGTGTCCGATTTTTTCCTTTTGTAAAAAGTCGATCAGCCCAGTGCCATAAAACGAATTCGTCGCCAATTTATCAAAAGTTACAGCATGTTCCGGTATTTTAATTCCGTTATGCACCTGAAATCCTTCACCTTTTCCTCCGGCAACATCTCGATCCCGAACAAAAATGACTCCCGCATCCGCTTCTACCGCCTTTTCGATAACACGATTGATCGTTTCAATCAGTTTTTCCTTTTGAACGACCCCCTGTTCCTTCTCATTTCCTTCAATTAATTCTTGTTGTGCATCAATGACGAGCAATGCCTGTTCCAATACCATCTCCCCTTTTTAGTTCTATGTTATTATTGTTCGACTTTAAAGGGAGGGAACCCTTCTTCATTACTGATTGGGAACGTTGAACTAGAAGAATTGGGGTGGAGACTGATTTCTATCCTCTCATGAACGTAATCGTTTCTGCTATCCCTTGTTCATACGGGGTCCCCTTCATTTCTCCCATGAATTTTTCTAGTTTTACACCGGAGAGAATGGTAGGCTCCGAGTTTATATATTGCATTTCGAGTGCTTCACGCATCGCTTTTCCAGCGAAAAGCGCGAAGACAGTAAACATCGGCTTTGAGATGTAATAGAGTTGTTTCTCAGCCCCGAGCTGTTTCTTTAGAAGTTTCTCCAATTCTTGTCCGGTGATAGGTGCTACGGCAGGAACATTCCAACTTTGCCCATACGCCCCCGGACTGCATGCCAGATCCACCATCATCTTAGCCCCGTCCATTGTATACATAAACTCACGCGGAACATTCCCCGGACCGACGAATCCCGCCTTCCTCTTATTCAATATTTGTTGCAATGTGTAATGGATATAAGTGTTGGCGGCGTTCGGTCCATAGAAGTCCGGAAAATGACAGATAAACGAAGGGACTGAGGATTGCTTGATCATTCGTTCCATTTCCAATCGGAGTTTTCCTTTTCGCGTATGAGGATGCTTCACTGTATCTTCAGTCAGCTTGGCTCCTCCGCTTCTTCCATAAGAATAAATATTGTCCACTACTGCCAGCTTCGCTTGATTTTTTTCGGCTGCCACGATCACGTTTTCCGTGATGGCAGCTAGTTTATCTTTCCAATCATAATAAGGAATGTTCATGGCATGGAAAATGACATCACATCCCTTCCCCGCATCAATCAACTGTTCTTTCATTTCCGCGTCCCCGGTCTGGATTTTGACGTGGTCCGTAGCGCCGAATAATCCGCTTAACTTCTCTTTTCCCCGGGCAAATGCCACCACTTCTATCCCGCGGTTTACCAGCTCCGTGACGAGCGCGTACCCCATTCCACCAGAAGCCCCGACTACCATTGCCTTTTTCATTTTTGAATCCCCCTTTAATTAACCACCGGTCAAATAACTTCAAAAAAATTTCATCCTATGGATTTGAGGATAAAATTCACGTGGGAATGCGCGAGATTTTCCACGTCTTCATATGTTTCATCACAACGGCAATAATGACTGACGAAGCCATGCAGCGACAGAAAAATCGACCATGTCTGCTGGATAGTGATCTCTCTCTTGCTAAGTTCTAAAAGCGACTGTGAGAATTTTTCATATGACTCATTCGGTCCCTTGTTCACATAGCTTTTGACTTCTTCGTCAGCAAGGAGGAACATCATTTCATACTGACTTTTGTGACTCAGCCCGAAGCGGATGAACGCTAACAGAATCTCTTTCAATTTCCTATCGTTATCCATTTCCAGATTCATCATGTCATCAAGCCATTGATCCAAAAGTTTAAAATCCGTCTCGATCATCGCATAAAATAATTCTGCTTTGTTTTTAAAATGGTAGTAAATTGAGCCGTGAGTGTATCCCAGTTCCGATGCAATCTGCCTCATCGAAACCTGCTGATACCCTTTTTCTCGGAAAAGCTTTCGCGCCGCCGCCATCACCATTTCTTTTGTGAGTTCCTGTGCTACTGCTTTTCTTGGTGACATTTTGTACCTCATCCTTTTTATTGACCAGTGTTTAATTAAACTATATTCCGGGGACAGCAAGTATGTCAAGAATATTTTCCCAACATTTTCTAACAACCTGTAAACTAAAGGCCCATCCCTGACTGCTTTAAAGCGTTAGCGCAGTCTGGGACGGGCCTTTCAATCATTTATTCAGCGTCAATGTAGCGACACATTCGACGTGAACGGTATGTGGAAAAAGATCCACCGGCTGAACGGCATCAAGCGTGTAGCCGAATGGTTCAAGTTCCTTGATGTCCTCCGCGAATGTATCCGGGTTGCATGAGACATACACGATCCGTTCAGGCTGGGAACGACCGATTCTTCTCATGACTTTACCGCCTGCACCTGAGCGCGGCGGATCGAGCATCAATAATTCAGGGTGGCCAAAGCTTTCCAACACTTGGTCTATCCCTTTGCGTGCGTCCTTTGCAAGGAAGTACGTGTTGGTGATTCCATTATCCTCAGCGTTGCGCTTCGCCGACTCGATCGAGCTTTCGACGATTTCAATGCCGGCAAGCTCTCCTACTCTGCTGGCAAACGGAAGGGAAAATGTACCGACTCCGCAGAAGAGGTCGATCATTTTCTCCGTCTTCTTCGGCTGGCTCATTTCAACCGCCAAGTCAACGAGTTTCTGCGCCTGCACCGGATTCGTCTGGAAGAATGTATCGAACCAAAGTCGGAACCGGTATCCATCCATTTCGTCATTAATGTAATCTCGGCCGGCAAGCAGATGAATTTTCTCCGCCTGTGTGCGGTCAGCCCAGTCTGTGTTTTCCATCCAAAGGAAACTTTTCACATGCGGGAACTTTTTCTCCACACGGGCTTTTAAATCATCCACTGCAGATTGCAGTTCACCTTCAGGAGCCTTCGTTGAGAATACTGCAAGCATCAGTTCACCTGTTGCAAATGATTGACGCACCATCAAGTGGCGGAGCAGTCCTTCATGGGTATCCTTGTTGTACCCTTCCAGTCCGTGCTCCTTTACCCAGCCAGCCACTTCCATTGCAGCTTCCACCATTTGCTCGCTGGCGATCAGGCACGTTTCAAGCGAAATGACCTTTCGGAAGTTCCCTTGCTCATGAAGGCCCATTGAACCGTCAGGAGCGAATGTGAATTCCATTTTATTGCGGTACTGCCAAGGCTCGTCCATCCCGAGCGTATCAAGGACAAGAGCCGGGTCGAAGCCTTGAGATTCAATCGCCTGCCTCACATGTTTCGTCTTTTCCTTCAACTGACCTTCATACGTCCAATGCTGCCACACGCAGCCGCCGCAGCGTTCAAAGTGCGGGCACGGCGCGTCAGTCCTTTCAGGGTGAGCATCCACGATCTCGTCAGGCATCGCTTTCCGTCTCTTTTTTTCTGGATGATCGACCGTGACGCGCACCTTTTCCCCCGGAAGCGTCTGCGGGATCAACAATCTTAATTTCTTCGGATTTCCTAGTTCATTCTCACGCCAAACCTCGGCTTGTCCTGAACCTTTCTTATCCAATCCATGTATAGTCACAACCATTTCTTCATTGGTAGTAGGCAATTTTTGGTCCTCCTTGATACATACTGTCTAACATAATACTTTATTAAAACTGGAGAGGGAATGCAACCTTTTTTCGGCGATGGGGATTGGATCAACTTGGAGGTCGAATCAAGGGCTTGAAATCAAAGGCCCGTCCCAGACCTTGGTAACGCGTTAATACACCGCGGGACGGGTCTGCATTGTCAGTCGATCTTTTTAGCCCGGCATGCAAATAAGCATTGAATGTGATGTAGAATAATGGAATAATATGGTTATAGTTTGATATTTTTCAAGGGGGAATGTCCTATCCAAATACAGGGACCTGAAATTGAACAATATTTACACACGGTGGAGATCAGTACGTTCACAGTGAGTGAATATGGAGAGAAATTGGTCTTCAGTACGAATTTGAATGGTAAATATAATTTATGGGCGATGGATTTGCCCAATACGTTTCCTTATCCGCTGACTTCCATCAATCAAAATAGCAGCCTCATTCATATCGATAGGAAGAACCATACCATTGCTGCTACTTTTGAAAACGATGGAGATGAAAATTTTCAGCTGCATTATCTGCCTCTTTCAGGCGGCAAGCCGATACCTTTCAATGAAAAGGAACAGCAATCGACTTGCTATCATGCTTGTTTTACACAGAAGCATGAAATGTACTATTCGGCCAATCATGATAATCCGCTGTTGAATATTTATAAGACGGATTTGAAGTCGAATCAAACGATCCTCATCCAGAAAGGGGAAGTCGCCCCGATTGTCGTGGCAGCCGTTTCACCAGATGGATCGGCCTACATATTCACCGAGACCTACTCAAACACTCATGCAGCGGCATTTTATCAATCAACCGGGGGGAGGGTATCCATGGTCCCGGACTCGACGATTCCCCATCTCATCAAAGACGTTCGATTCTACGATAACGAAACCGTCTACTTCGTGACAAACTATCAAGAGGACTTCTCTTATCTTGCATCTTTCAGTCTTTCAACCTATGAATTCCAACCTGTATTAAAAGTGGAAAATGAAGACATGAAAGCCTTCAAGGCTCATACAGGCAGCTTGTTTATCGTGACTGAAAAAGGCGTAAGGGATCACCTTTATCAATATGACATCACATCAGAAAAGATGGTTTTCATTGACTCACCCTGTGATCTGATCAAAAAAATCGAATTGACCGTTGAGGGGACACTGTTTGCATTAGGCATTTCGGCACATCGAATCGATACTATTTTTAAAAGGAAAGCAAATGGCGTCTGGACACAGCTGACCAACAATAAAGTGCTCGGCATTAGCGATGAAAGTATGATCAAACCTGACGTCGTCCGCTACCCTTCCTTTGACGGATTATCGATTGAAGCATTACTATTCAAACCGGCTGCCGAAAAAGCGAATGGCTGCACGATCCTTTGGCCCCACGGCGGGCCTCAGAATGCCTCACGATTGAAGTACAGACCATTATTTCAATATCTGCTCCAGAGTGGATATGCCATTTTCGCCCCTAACTTCAGGGGAAGCACAGGGTACGGCGCCTCTTTTCAACGAATGGTCGAACAGAATTGGGGTGACGGTCCGAGGCTTGATTGTGTAGCCGGGCTGGATTGGCTAATTGAAAACGGTCATACCCAAAAAGGAAAAATTGTTGCGATGGGCGGCAGCTACGGTGGATATATGAGCTTGCTGCTGGCTGGCAGACATTCGGAGTATTTTTGTGCAATCGTCGATATTTTTGGGATTTCCAATCTACTGACCTTTTTGGAAAATGTCCCTCCAAGCTGGAGGACCTTGATGGATCAGATGGTGGGTAACCCTGAGAAAGATTATGAGAAACTGGTAAGGGACTCTCCCATTACGTATGTAGAACAGATGAATAAGCCGATGTGCATTCTGCACGGGGAAAACGACCCCCGGGTGAAAAAGGAAGAATCAGAAAGAATCGTAGATAAATTGAAAGAAAAAGGAGTATACGTTGAATACCTCCTCTTTGACGATGAGGGGCATGGTTTCTCGAAAAAGGCAAATGAAATGGAAGCTTATACACGAATCCGGTCTTTCTTAGACACTGTCATTGATTAAAAACGGGGACTGCCCTTTGGCGCGTTAACGCATCGCGGGACAGTCCCCAATTTTTATATGACCGCCCTCTTTAAATCTTCGGACGCCTTCTTGACATCATCTGCCGCTGCGATAGCTGAGATCAGGGAGATGCCGTTTGCGCCTGCCTGAATGACGTCCCTTGCGTTGGCTGAGGTGATGCCGCCGATTCCAACGATCGGGATGGTGATGCCGTTTTTCCGGAAGTTTTCGATGATTGTAAGTCCGCTGACCTCCCTCGCATCGTCTTTGGAGATGGTCGGATAGATTGGGCCGAGACCGAGGTAATCCGCTCCGTCTTCGATTGCTTTCTCAGCTTCCCCAATTGTATGTGTCGACACGCCAAGGATCATATCGGCTGCCTTTTCACGGACCAAGTTGGCAGCTAGGTCCTCCTGGCCGATATGAATGCCATCAGCATCCAACTCCACTGCCAGTTCGACATCGTCATTAATAATAAACGGAATGCCTGCATCTTTGCAGACTCGATGCAACTTTTCTGCGAGTTTCTTTTTTTTCAGACCTTCCAACGAACCGACACCCTTTTCACGAAATTGAAAAAGGGTAATCCCGCCTTCGATGGCCTGTTTTAGGACATAAACAGGATCTTTCTTGCAGTTCGTACTCCCCATAATAAAATAAAGCTGGAGGAATTCTTCGATTTCATGCTGTCTATAAATCGTCAACTTGGGCCACCTCGTTTATTATAAGCCCAGTGATTTGTCGGACCGTGTCCGCCGCCGATCCCAAGCTCGTCTTCGATGGCAGCCCGGATGAATTCCTTGGCTGTTATAACAGCATCCTTCATCGATAGGCCGTTGGCGAGCTGTGCCGTGATAGCTGCTGAGAAGGTGCATCCGGTTCCGTGAGTATGAGACGTGTCTATTCTTGGTGAAACGAGCTCTTCAAAGCTGCCCCCATCATAGAATAAATCGATCACTTCCTTGTCATCGGCGTGTCCTCCCTTGATGACGACAGATTTTGCCCCCATGTCCACCAGAATCTTCGACGCTTCCCTGCGATCATCAATTGAATGAATTTTCATATCCGTCAGCACTTCTGCCTCGGGTATATTTGGTGTGATGACTGCTGTCAACGGAATCAGTTTTTCTTTCATCGCCCGTACAGCTTCATCTTGCAAAAGCTTCGCCCCGCCCTTCGCGATCATGACGGGATCTACCACAACATTTTGCCAGCCGTAATGATGGATGCGTTCACTCACTGCTTCGATCACCTCACTGGAAAAAAGCATGCCTGTCTTCAGGGCGTCAGTCCCTAGATCCTCTCCGATCGCATCGATTTGTTTCACGATCCCTTCAATGCTTACAGGGTAAACGCCATGGACACCCAGTGTATTTTGTGCCGTCACCGCGGTGATCGCTGACATCCCGTACGCGCCAAGTTCCTGGAACGTCTTTAAATCCGCCTGGATACCGGCACCGCCGCCGCTGTCAGACCCGGCAATCGTCAGTGCTTTCTTTATTGACATGTTCAACCCCGCCTTTACTCTTTTATGATCTCTATTTTAGCAAATGCTTCGTCTTCTTTTCGAATCTTGGAAAGTTGATCAAGGAAATCGATTTGAAAGCTGCCCGGCCCTTTGTGAGCTGTGGTTTCAGCTGCTTTCTCAGCCGCAATGCCATATACTGATACCGCTGATGTCGCAGCCTTCACCAGATTCTTTTCAATCGCCGCAAATGCGCCTATGACAGATGATAGAAGGCAGCCCGTACCGGTGACCTTTGTTAATAAGGGATGTCCATTGGCAACCGTATTGGTCGTCTTTCCATTGGAAATTACGTCTATCTCACCCGTGATTACCACCGTGCTGCCGAACTGTACCGCCACTTTCTCAGCTAGCTCAACCGTGCTGCCGTTGCCAGAACCTGTATCGACGCCTCTGATTTCCCACTTCTTTCCTGCTATATTGGCCACTTCCGCTGCATTTCCTCTTATAACTGAAACCTTTACTTCCTTAAGAATTTTCTTGGACATGTCCGTACGGAACGATGTTGCCCCCGCACCCACGGGATCAAGCACAACTGGTACACCTTGTGCATTCGCTGCTTTTCCCGCGATGATCATTGTCTCCACCTCATCATGAGACAAGGTACCGATATTCAGGACAAGCGCACCGGCGATCCTCGCCATGTCCGCGACCTCTTCCTTGGCATACGCCATCACCGGTGATGCACCAATTGCAAGCAGCCCGTTTGCCGTGAAATTCGTCACCACGACATTCGTGATATTATGTACCAGCGGATTCTTCTCTTTCACTTCATTCACCAAACAAAACATAGTGGATTCCCTCCCTCTGATTGAAACCTTTACAAAAATCATTCTACCATGCACTCGGATGATCTGTCCTATCTGCGAAAAAGCTGCGAAGATGTGGACTTCAATTTAATAGGAGGCATTGCTATTGCTCACCTTTTCACTTAGATAATGATATAGTAGTAGTATCATTGCATAGAGAGAGGCTTGATAAAGTTGGCGCTAACAAAAAAGAAACGCGTTGTGAATGAAGTGAAGCAGATCATTATGATCACCATCGGAGCAATGATTGCTGCGGCCGGCCTTGAATTTTTCCTTGTACCGAATAACATCCTGGATGGCGGCGTAATCGGGCTATCGATCATTGCAGCGGAATTGACCGGAACGACGATGAGTATCTTCCTCATCCTACTGAACCTCCCCTTCTTATACATAGGGTACAAGAAAATTGGCATGAAGTTCACCGGGCACACATTATATGGAGTCGTTGTATTATCCGCAAGTACCGCTTATCTGCATCATTTTGAACCGGTAACGGACGATTTATTCCTCGCAACTGTCATCGGCGCCGTAATACTGGGTACCGGGGTCGGGCTTGTGATCCGGACTGGAGGAGCTTTGGATGGGAGTGAGATCATCGCCATCCTTGTCAGCAAAAAACGCCCGGTTTCTGTCGGACAGTTCATCATGATCATCAACGTATTTATCTTCATTCTTGCCGCTTTTCTTGTTTTCAGCTGGGAAACTGCGATGTACTCGATCATCACCTATTATATTGCATTTAAAATGATTGATATCGTCGTTGAAGGAATCGAGGAATTGAAGTCCGTTACGATCATTTCAAATGTACCTGAAGAAATCGCAGGGGAACTCACGAAACAACTAGGCCGCGGAATGACGTACATTCAAGGTCAAGGCGTGTATTCAAAAGAACCTAAGAAAATCATCTATACTATCGTTACCCGTATCGAATTATCCACCCTCCGCTCAATTGTGAACGAAATCGATCCCGACGCACTCGTCGCCATCGAGAATATCGCGGACGTCAGCGGAAGCAACTTTGATCGAGGCACTGCTCATTAAAAACAAGGCAGCTCCGTTTGCGCGGAGCTGCCTTTTCTGAAGGAAGGTGGTATTTTAAAGGCCCGTCCCAGCGTGCATTAACGCGTTTATGCATGTTGGGACCGGCCTTGACTCTTCGATACGATGATGTCGGGGCTACTCTTTCACCTTCAACCCGAACACCGATGCAAACGAAACCGCCTGCTGTGGCGAAACGATGCACCCTCTAAGGTTTTCTGCTTCTACACGGATTCTCTCAAAGAAGCTGGAGCTGATATCGATTCCATTCAGATTCGTCACCGTGAAATCAATGTCGTCCAAGTCGCACTGATCAAACGTTGTTTTTTCTAAACGGCAGTCGTAGAAATTGGCCGTGTGCAGAGTGGATTTTTCAAAGAGCACCTGCTTTAATTTCGCATCAATGAAGCTGCTGATGTTAAGGATGCAATTATCAAACGTGACGTTTTTTAAATTGGCTTGCGACAAATCAAGCCCGAGCAGCTTGCAGTCCTTGAAATGAACTCTATGTAGTATTCCTTCTTCAAACCGGGTGTTCGATAAGTCGCAATTATCAAAGACTGCATCGGTGACATCCGCTCTTCTAAACGACGAGTTCAGAAGCCGTACCCCTTTAAATGAAACCCTCGATAACACCAGCTTGTTCAGCTCTTCCCCTTCTACAAATGCATGCTTGACCTCGCAATCACTCAACATGGGATCTTCATCAAAATAGATATCCTCAAATTGAGCCTGCTGCAAGTCCGAATGGATCTTTGGCTTTTCTATTTTAAATGTCTTTGTCATAGTAGATCTCTTCCTTTCATGTTTCGTCAGGAACCTCTTTACAAGTTTAGTAGATATAAAAAATGAATATAAGTCTTTTAATCCGGGAGGGAGTCTGCTACTCATTGGGGTGATTTCATTCGGGGACAGTCCCGCGGTACGGTAATGCGTTAAAGTCGGGAGTATGCCCTTGTCCCCCTTCCTTTAAAAAACCACCGGACCCTCATCCCGGCCGGTGGTTTGAATTTTATACATTTTGTCCTGAAATACGTGTTATGTGTTATCCCTGTTTTACTTTCGGACTGCCGATGTTCTTCGTGACGAGCAGGCTGGTGCGCTTTTTGTTGGTTGCAATGACGTAGATGGCTGCCATGGCGATCAATGCGGCAATGAATGTTCCGAGATTGAATATCCCTTTTTGTGAATACCAGACGATCGAGTATCCGAGTGAACCTGCAAACAGGGCATAGTACGCAAATGGCAGCAGTGTTTTCCGGATGACGGCTCCTTCTTTCCCTACTAAACCTACTACAGCTGACGCAGCGACAACGTTATGGACGCAGATCATGTTCCCGGCTGCTCCGCCGACTGCCTGCAGGGCCACGATCCAGCTGGCGTCGACTCCCATTTGTGACCCCACATCATATTGGAACAGTGAGAACATCATGTTGCTGACGGTGTTGCTTCCGGCGATGAATGCACCGATTCCTCCGATGAATGTCGAGAAGAACGGCCAGTAGTCACCTGCGATTGCCGCCACCCCGTTCGCAAGTTCGATCGGCATCTTTTCAAAGCCGGCCGCTCCGCCCCCTGTGTTCAGGAACACCTGGACCATCGGGACCGTGAAGACAAGTGCCGTCGAGGCTGCTATCATTGTTTTCCCAGATTGTGCCCACGCCCTCTTGTATGCGCTTCCATTCATTCCGTGAAGGAAGAATGTAATGACCGACACGGCGATGAAGATGGTGCCCGGTAAATACAGGGGCTGAAAGCTGGAGCTGATATCCGTCCCGAACAGATTTGGGAACGAGACCGTCCAAGATTGAAGCCACTCCAGGAATGGAAGCGATTTCAATCTTGTCAATACCAAGAACAGTCCTACCAGGATATAAGGGGTCCATGCGCGGACCATGCTCATGCTTCCGCTCTTATGGGCGATATCCTTGATTTCAAGACTTCCGCTCCACTCTGAATCCCACTTCGACTTTTCTTCAAAATCCCATACTTCTTCCTTCTTCGATATCAGGAATCCTTTTTTCGCTGCTGTGATTACGATTGCCAGACCGACCAGGCCGCCGATCATGGAAGGGAATTCCGGCCCGAGCACATTCGCGACGATCAGGTATGGTATCGTCATGGAAAAGGCTGCAAACAATGCGAATTTCCATACTTTGATTCCTTCCGAGAATGATTTATTTTTCCCGAAAAACCTTGTCATTAACGCTACCACGAACAACGGAATGAGTGTACCTGTAACCATGTGCAATAACGCTACCTTTGTCCCGATATCCGTTACGAATGCCAGCAGATCGGAAGTGATGCCTGCATCAGCGGACAATCCTGTTTGAACACCGACCAATATAGGTGTACCCACGGCCCCAAAGGATACCGGTGTACTTTGAATCACCATTCCGGCAATTACGGCAGCCATGGCCGGGAATCCGAGACCAACGAGCAGCGGTACTGCCACTGCTGCAGGTGTCCCGAAACCTGCAGAACCTTCAATGAATGACCCAAATAGCCAAGCGACGATGATCACTTGAATTCTTCTGTCTGCCGAAATGTCC
The DNA here is from genome assembly GCF_038405515.1 of Rossellomorea oryzaecorticis. Lineage (GTDB taxonomy): Bacteria > Bacillota > Bacilli > Bacillales > Bacillaceae_B > Rossellomorea > Rossellomorea oryzaecorticis_A. The sequence goes on from NZ_JBBYAF010000024.1 coordinate 46,679, forward strand.
GTGAAGCCTTGACGGATCGTCTTGATTCCGCCGCTCTCCTGCAGCGTGTTCAATAATAGAATCGCCCCGAAGATAATGAACAGGAGTGTACCTGCCACCACCAGTCCATTGACAGACGCAGCAGCTACATTGGCTCCCGGTACTTTCCATACAAATAACGCAAGCCCGACTGCGACTATGTAAGAAATGGGCATTGCTTTACTTGCCGGCCATCTGAGGCCTACAAGAAAAATACCTACTGCCAGGATGGGTAAAAGAGATAGAATTGCCAACACACCAGTACTCATGAAACGTTTCCCCTTTCCGTTTTGTAATACCAAACAACGTTTCTTTAAAACTGCATAAAAAGCAACACTGTTATATAACCATTTCATCTTGTGTTATATAACATTACGAAATCCTATCTAAAATTATACATACATTCCAGCTTGTTTCAATGATTATTTTGAAAATTTATAATATTATAATAAAAAGGTTCTGTTTTTCCTATAATAGAAAAACAGAACCTTTCTCTCACATGATTTAATTAGTATGAACATGTCCCAATCTCGCCGAAATTCGCTTTGCCATTTGCGGGATCCTTATTTTCAATTCTTCCATCCGCTCTCCCGACATACGCATCGTCGGCCCTGATATACTGAGGGCAGCCACGACCTTCTCCAGATGATCAAAGATTGGTGCGGCGATACAGGTAATCCCGTACTCGTTCTCCTCGAGATCAAGCGCATAGCCTTTTTGCTTCACACCGATCAGTTCTTTTAAAAATCGATCTTTATCCGTTATCGTTTGATCGGTATGCATCGGCATCCCCTTGCGATCAAGGATCTCGATGACATCATTGGCCGGTAAATGCGCGAGTATTGCTTTCCCCACAGACGTACAGTGCATAGGGGCCCTTTTCCCAACCTTTGAATGCATTCTGAGCACTTCATTGCCTTCAAGTTTCTCGATATACACCACTTCGCCCTGATCGTAAACAACGAGATGGATGACTTCATTTGTCTCTTCTTCAAGCTCTAGTAAAAAAGGCTTCGCTTCCTCACGCAGATCAATCGATTCCAGAAGCTTCGAGCTTATCTCCAGAAACTTATATCCAAGCTTGTAGCGGCCTGTCAGTTCATCCTGTTCTATGAATCCGTACTGAACGAGGGTCGACAAAATCCGGTATACTGAGCTTTTATTTATGTCGATCTGATTCGCAATTTCCGTCACACCCATGCCGCCCTTTTTCATGCTGATTAACTGGATGATATCCAGGGCACGGCTTACAGACTTAACCATATTTTCTCTTTCCACAACTTTCACCTCTGCTGACAATACATCTTGCCTTCCATTATAGCACAACAAACACGAGCGCTTATGAAACTCCAACGCCCTCCCCGACAGCCGCGAATGTATTCTTCAGCGTGCCGATTTCCTTGATTTCACATTCGATTACATCTCCGGCACCTACCATTTCAGCGCCTATGGGACTTCCCGTTAAAATTACATCACCAGGCTTCAGGGTCATCACCTTTGTCAGATATGAAATCATCTCCCGGATTGGTACAATCATCAGTGAAGTCGGACTATTTTGCTTCTCCTCTTCATTCAGCCTTGCCTCAACGTTGATGTTAAAAGGATCCAGTTTTGTTTCAATCACGGGACCTAACGGTGTAAAGGTGTCGAACGACTTCCCGACCGTCCAGTGTCCAGCCTCATGGAAGTATTGTGGAGCAGTCACATCGTTACCGACTGTATAGCCAAATACATAATCGAGGATATCCTCTTCTGACACATTCTTTGCTTCCTTTCCGATAACCACTGCAAGTTCAGACTCAAATTTCACAGAATCAATTTCATCCGGGATCATGATGTTTTCATCAGGTCCAATAACCGATGATGACGGCTTGAAGAAAAATACAGGGATTTCAGGTAATGAGTCTGGAAGTTCATCTGCCTTTGTTACGAAGTTGGCTCCGATGCCGATGATCTGATTAGGTGCGAGGGGTGCGAGGAGCTTCACCTTATTTGTTTCGTAGACGCGGCCCGTATATTCCCAATCTGAAAAAATGTCCCCCTTGATTTGTTTAACCCTGCTGCCTTCGAGTACTCCGGCAGATACTTCATTATCTGTTTGGAATCGAGTGAATTTCATTGTGTTTTCTCCTTTCTGTGAGTAGAGTGACTGCTTTTTTGAACAATACTGTGCTTCGAGTGAAAAGTGAAGCAATGACTTCATATTGTCTTTATCCAAGTATCTCCAACGCCGATATTACAGAACAGGGCATTCCAAAAACAGAATGCCCCATTCACTTTCCTATTCTTGATTCACTGGATACTTTGCTTTTGCCTCAATTCGTCTTCGGTGTAAAATTGGTTCCGTGTAACCGTTCGGCTGTTCATTGCCTTTGAAGATCAAGTCGCAGGTTGCTTGGAAGGCGATTGAGTTATCGTAGTCTTCTGCCATTGGTCTGTATTCCGGATCCCCTGCGTTCTGCTCATCCACGACTTTCGCCATTCGTTTCAGGGTTTCCATCACCTGCTCCTGCGTACAAATGCCGTGGTGGAGCCAATTTGCCATATGCTGACTGGAGATGCGCAGCGTAGCTCGGTCCTCCATCAAACCCACATTGTTGATATCTGGCACCTTCGAGCAGCCCACTCCCTGTTCTACCCAGCGGACGACATAGCCTAAGATCCCCTGCGCATTATTATCGAGCTCCTGCTGGATTTCTTCAGCTGACCACGAAGGAGTCTCTGCTACAGGAATCGTTAAGATATCATCACGGACGTCCACAGCAGTTTCAGACATCTTATCTTGGACAGACGGTACAAAAACTTCATGATAATGGAGGGCGTGAAGCGTCGCAGCAGTCGGCGAAGGCACCCATGCCGTATTGGCGCCAGCATTGAGATGACCGATTTTTTGCTGCATCATATCTGCCATCATGTCCGGCATTGCCCACATCCCTTTACCGATTTGAGCGCGCCCTTGGAAGCCAGCAGAGAGCCCGACCTGTACGTTTGATTTTTCATAGCCCTGGAGCCATTTCGTTGCTTTCATATCATTCTTTCTGATCATAGGGCCAGCTTCCATGGATGTATGCATTTCATCACCCGTACGATCGAGGAATCCAGTGTTGATAAATACGATTCGTTCCTTCACCTTGCTTATGCAGTTCTTTAAATTAAGCGTGGTTCGGCGTTCTTCATCCATGACACCGATTTTTAGTGTATTTCTGTCTAAATCAAGAAGATTTTCAACGCGGTTGAACAATTCATTGGCGAATGCCACTTCTTCAGATCCATGCATTTTCGGCTTAACGATGTAAACAGAACCCTTGCACGTATTTTGATAGCTTCCCGTTCCGCGAAGGGTGTGCTTGGCTATTAAGCTCGTAATCACTGTATCAAGGATACCTTCATGCACCTCTTCACCGTCCTGATCCAAGACCGCACTGTTGGTCATGAGGTGGCCGACATTTCTGACGAACATCAGGGAACGGCCGGATAATGTAAGTTCTTCTCCCGAAGGAGCAGTGTATGCCCGGTCGGAATTCAACGTCCGTGTAGTCGTCTTGCCTGCTTTTTCAAAAACGGCCGCCAAATCACCTTTCATCAGGCCCAGCCAATTCCTGTAGACAAGCACTTTGTCCTCAGCGTCGACTGCAGCTACCGAATCTTCGCAGTCCATGATCGTCGTGACAGCTGATTCGAGTACGATGTCTTTTACATTTGCATCATCTGACGCTCCGATCGGATGCTTCCCGTCAAATTGGATCTCTATGTGAAGACGGTTATTTTTCAACAGGACGGCTGAAGGGTTTGATGCGTCCCCCTTATAGCCGGCAAACTTAGATTCTTCTGCCAACCCTGCCGATTTTCCGTTTGAAAGCGTCACGGCTAATTTGCCGTCAACGACTTCATACTTCAAGGCCTCTTTATGTGAAGCGTCTTTTAGCGGTACAGCCTGATCCAAGAAGTTTCTGCCGAAATCGATGACCTTCTCGCCGCGGACAGGATTATAAGCACCTTGACGGCCGGCGCCATCATCTTCACTAATTGCATCAGTTCCATATAACGCATCGTACAGACTTCCCCACCTTGCATTAGCAGCGTTGATGGCGTAACGTGCATTATTCACGGGAACGACCAGCTGCGGACCAGCCTGCAAGGCCACTTCGTCATCGACATTTTCAGTCGTTACGCTGAAATTTTCTGTTTCTGGCTCAAGGTAACCCAGCTCTTCCAGAAACGCTTTATAACTAGTAAAATCAAATTCTTCATTTTCGTTATGCCAATTGTTGAGCTTTTCCTGAATTTCATCACGGCGTGCTAACAGCTCTTTGTTTTTCGGTGTCAAATCCTGTACAAGTACACCAAACCCCGACCAGAAATTTTCACTCTCCAGCCCAGTTCCCGGAAGAACTTCGGAATTAATAAACTCATATAACAGCTGATCTACCTTCAAGGATCCTGCATTAACATAATTACTCATTATTCGATTCCTCCTATTTAATTTTGCTTTGGCTTTGTATCCCGGTTGTTGATTCCCTTGCAAGACTTCGCTTTAAACAACACAAAGAGTCAAAACTGCCAGATGTTTCTTATTATGAAACACCGTTTCGTATTTGTTAAGAAAATGATACCATGTTCATTCGCGTCATTCAATTAATTTTCTAATAATTCCGCATTTTCATTAAGTTATTCGGGAATATGGAGCGGCTTCTTTCGCAACACTTTCTTCATTCTTTTTGTAAGTCCTGCCTCTAACCCGTTAAATCTATGAGCCAACCGCTTCTTGCTGGGCTTTCAATTCTCTCTTAATTTCCACACAGCGTCCGGGGCTCGGGAACAGCTTGCCGGCATTGAGTAGATTATGAGAATTGAAGACTTCCCTGATGTTGCTTTGGGCGATGATTTCATCATCGTTGAAAACAAATCGCATTTCTTCTTTCTTTTCAATTCCTACGCCATGCTCGCCGGTGATTGAGCCGCCTGCATCGGCGCATGCCTTCAAACATTCGCTTCCTGCTTTTAACGCTTTATCCGTTTCACCCTTGATCCTCGCATCGAACAGGACTAGCGGATGAAGGTTTCCATCTCCGGCGTGGAAAATGTTTGCGATCCGAAGGCCGTATTTTTCACTGATTCCGTTGATTTTCTTCAGCACCTCCGGCAGTCTGCTTCGCGGTATGACACCGTCCTGTACAAGATAATCTGGTGAAATGGCACCCATAGCGCCGAATCCTGTTTTCCGGTTGGCCCACCATCTGCCTCTTTCAAGCTCATCCTGGGCCACTTTCACTTCCCGGACATTTCTCGTTCGGCACACTTCTAAAATTTGATGGATCTGCTCATCAATGCCTGCCGATATCCCATCCACTTCGATCAGCAGGAGGGCTTCGATATCCTTAGGATGTCCCACAGGGAAGGCGGCTGCCTCGACTCCTTCAATGGCGATTTTGTCCATCATTTCAAGGGCTGCAGGGACGATTCCTTTTGAGATGATATCTGAAACGGCCTGACTGCCATCTTCCACACGGTCGAAATAAGCCAGCACCGTCTGTTTCGCTTCAGGACTCTTTAATATGCGCACAGTGATTTTCGTCACGATGCCGAGCGTCCCCTCTGATCCTGTCAGCAGGCCAAGTAAGTCATAGCCAGGTACATCAGGAATACCGTTATGACCGATTTCAATGATGTCCCCGCCCGGAAGCACAACCTCCAATCCGAGAATGTGGTTGGTGGTGACGCCGTATTTTAAACAGTGGGCACCGCCCGCATTCTCCGCCACATTTCCCCCGATCGTACAACAATATTGACTGGAAGGATCGGGTGCGTAGTAATAGCCCTTATCTGAAATAGAGTTTGTCAGCTTTAGATTTACGAAACCCGGCTGGACGACTGCGCGGCGATTTTCCAGATCGACACTCAAGAGCTTTTTCATTCGTACCAGGCTGATGATAACTTCTCCATTAATGGGAATCGCACCGCCGGAAAGACCAGTCCCTGCCCCCCTTGCCAAAAAAGGCAGCCCGTGGTCCGAGCAGTATTTCACAAGCCCGGCAACCTCATCCGTGTCTTTTGGAAACACGACCGCTTTGGGCAGATGCTTATGAAGGGTGAAACCGTCGCAGTCATAGGCGATCAGGTCCTCTTTGTGATATAGAATACCGTTGGGACCGCTAACTAGACGGGCAAGAGCTTTGATATGCGGATCCTTCGTTTTCAGTTTTTTCGTCCCCATCATTCTCCCTCCTTCTGCTGATTCTCTTTTTGATATGCCCAGTCAAGGAGCTGGACGGTATGAACGACCCTTTGGTTCTTGCCGTATTTCTGTACGCCCATTGCCATTTGCAGCATGCAGCCAGGATTCCCCATCGAGATCATTTCGACATCATCAGGGACATTCTGCATTTTGCTTTCCAAGACGGCTCCGGCCATTTCAGGATTCGTGATATTATAGATTCCTGCACTTCCGCAGCAGCGGTCCGAATCCGTCATATGAACCATTTCGACCCCAGGGATATTGAGCAGTAGATCTCGCGGCTCCTCACGCACGCCTTGCCCATGCGCCAAGTGGCAGGCATCGTGATACGTAATCCTTGTGTTCACCTCCGCCTTGGGCTTTTCATAGCCAGTGTCATAGAGGTATTTCGAGATGTCGTCGACTTTATCGGAGAATTCCTCTGCTTTCGCTCTCCATTCGGGATCCTCATGGAACAATTCAGGGTAATCCTTCATCATACAGCCGCAGCCAGCAGCGTTTACGATGACCTTTTCGGAATCCTTGAACGCTTCGATATTCTGCTTCGCAAGCTTGCGTCCCATTTCACGGTCACCGGAGTGGACATGCAGTGCACCGCAGCATGTTTGATTCTTCGGAATGACGACATCGTTCCCGTTTCTCGTCAGGACATTGATCGTCGCGTCATTGATTTCCCCGAACATCACATCCATCACACAGCCCGTCAGCATGGAAACTTCGTGCTTCGTTTCCCCTTTTGCTTTGATGATTTCTTCATTCTTATATTTTTTCCGGACGGATTGTTTGATCTCAGGCATGATTGCTTCCATTTCGACAAGATGCTTTGGCATCACATTGATTAGGCCGGTCTTCCTTACAAGCGTCTGTACGCCGCTCTTCTGGTAAAATTTCAGCATTCCTCCGAGTGTATTTAACCGGTTCGGATGAGGGAACAACCCTTCGAGGAATGTCTTGCTGATCATCCCTTTCCAGCCCTTCAAAGGCATGGCTTGGCGTATCTGTCCGCGAGCTTCTTCAATCAATCCCCCAACATCTACATCGGCAGGGCATGCGGTCGTGCAGGCACGGCAATCGAGACAAGCGTACACGGGGTCCATGAATTGCTCATTCACTTCAAGCTTTCCTTCCGCAACTGACTTAATCAAATGGACTCGGCCACGGGGGGAATGTTGTTCCTGCCCCGTCAATTCATACGTCGGGCATGATTCCAGGCACATTCCGCAGTGAACACAATCGGCCCATTTGTTTTCGTCAGGTTTGTCACTCCATAGATAGTTGCTTAAGCTTGTGTCTGAGCAGGGCGGCGTTTTCGTAAGCTCTTTTACACTCACCTATATCCCTCCTACAAATCGTTTGTGGTTCAATACTGAATTCGGGTCTACTTTTGCTTTAATGCCTTGGAGTAAAAAGAAATATGAAGGGTTGTCTCCCCATACTTTGATCCTTTGACGATGAACAAATGGCAGGCTTTTGACAACGACGTACCCGCCGCGTTTGGTGACTGTAGCTCTTAGTTCATTAATGGCTGAGAGTACATTCTCTCCATCTCCTGTCATATGCATGGAGCATAATCCGTGGCCAAACCCGCCGTGCGCATCTATCCGGACTCGATGCCTGTCTGCGAGTAATTCCCCTTCTTTCAAAACGTGGAGGACGTCGAGATTGACGACACCAATTTTCAAAATGGCACTTACTTCGCTATCTGGATTGCGAGCTGCCCCCAGATTTGAAAAATCCCTCCAAAACTGCCGGGCTTCACTCTCCTTATAAATGGAGAACTCACTGCCCTCCGGCTTCAATTTTGCTGCTATTTCTTCCTGATAAAGGACCGAGCTTTCCACATCCTCAAAGCTCATTGTGACTGTAAACTGCTTTACACCTGTCAATTTCTCAGCAAGCGCAGGGTTCAGGAGCTCAACTGAAGTCGGTTCGAGTGTTGAATCGAGGATTTCGACGACAAATGAGCGTATGCGCTCCGCCTTATCTGCCGGAAAAGATACAAGCACCAGGCTTTCACACTTTGAGATCGGACGCAGTTTAAGTGTCACTTCAGTGAGTACGCCCAATGTCCCCATGGAGCCGATGAACAACTTGTTCATGTCGTACCCTGCCACATTTTTCACAACCTTACCGCCTGAACGGATGATGGTTCCGTCCGGGTAGACAATTCGGAGCCCAATGACATTATCCCGTGCTGAACCATAGCCGAGTCTTTTGGGACCGCTTTCATTTGCGGCAATGATACCACCGATTGTTGCCTCATCAGTCAAGCCCGGATCAAGTGCAATCTTCTGTCCATGTTCAGACAAATAGGTTTGAAGCTCGTTGAAGGTCGTGCCCGCTTTAACGGTTATCGTCAGATCACCTGTTGCGTGCTCCACCACGCCTTTATACTGTGCCAATGAAAGAATAAAGTCCGCGGATTCAACAAGACCTCCGTACCCCTTTTTTGTTCCTCCCCCTTCTACGTTTACTTTCTTCCCATTTTCGTTTGCATATTTTAAAATCGAAGCAATTTCTTCCTCTGACGTTGGATATACGATGAGACTTCCGCCATTCCCGAATCTGTCAAGCTTCCCCTCTTTTATCCGATCCTCGGGCACTGTATTTTTCAACTCTGTCACAAGTTCTGCCAGCATATTAAACACCCCTTGTTTCGTATTAAGAAACACCGTTTCTGAAAAATGATTAAAAAAGAAACGTCTTATGTATGGATAAGTACGTTATTAACTAATACCTTTTCAACATAGTCTAAATGAAGAATCATGTTTTCCTTGGCTTTATTTGACTCATTCGATTGGATCGATTTGAAAATCTGGACATGCTGCTCATTAAGGAAGTTCGAGATCGATTCCTGGGTTTGGATGTGCTGATGAACATCAATCATCGCTTTCCTCGTCGCAGCTGAAATGAACTCTATTAATCGTACGACTATCCCATTTCCGGTAATGCTGGCAATCTTCATATGAAACTGGTAATCGGCTTCCCACTTGTTCACGGATTCTTTGGTAAGCAGGTTCTCTAGCCTCACGACGTCCTCTTCAGTTCTCTTTTCTGCTGCAATTTCTGCCAGCCCCGGCTCCAGCAATTTTCTTACTTGAAACAGTTCCCTGATATCCTTCGTGTCCGGAAGCATTAACTGAGAGGCAAATAAGTTTTTGGAATCAAACGCACACACATAGGCGCCCTAACCTTGCTTCACCTGCAGGATGCCCTTCCCCTTGAGGGTCGTCATTGCATCCCGAACAGCGGATCTCCCCACTTCGTACATCTCGCAAAGCTCACGTACAGATGGAAGCTTCTCGCCTGCTTTAAACATCCCCGACTGGATCATCCCTTCAATCTGTTCCTCCACAAAGTCGGAAACTTTCTTAGTTGAAATCTTTCCTGCTGCCACACTCTCACCACCTTATTACAAAGTCTTCTTCACAAGTTGTCACATATCTGATAAGTATGACTCTATTTAAACACCAAAATATTGAAATTTCAATAAGTTTTTTGAATTTGTCTAAAATTCAAAAAAATAATAATCCGATGGACCTAATTTAAAGCTCCCACCCCTAAAGAAGAACCCCTCCTAAAATAAAAAAGTGTCAAACATATTCGTTCAACACTGGATACTTGTTTCATATTTATCAAAAGTTAGTCTATAAATTTTCTTACTCATTTAATAGTAAAAATGGACAGTCATAACAATCATCGCTTATACCTGTGCAGGTAGCGATGACCTCTTCTGATGAATCCTCGCTCCTTTTTGCTACGGAAATTTCTACGTTGACTTTTTCTTCAGTCCTGCTACATGTTCCCGCCATCCGATATGTTTCGCATAAAATAAAGATACCCCCTTTGCATTCATTAGAGGTATACCCTATACAGGAAACCGTAAACTATATTTTTGAAATACTTTTAAATTCTACTATTATTCATGTCAATTTTCATTCCGGTATGCTGCACCTTAAGAATTAACTTGTCCAGTTTTTCACTGAAACTCACCGTCTCAGGATGCGACAATCCTTTAGACAGTCCGGCATCGATCATTTTATCCTTGAGGAAACTTATTTCTTTTATGATGGGTTGTTCAGTGCTCATGTTCATTGCTTTGTTCTCTCCCTGTTCAATTAAGCTTTGACGATTCACCCAATATATCGTTTATTTCCTCCTCCTTTAAAGCCTTTCGATAAAACAAGTCATGATTCTACAAAATCCCACCGTTTTCGACATGCTGTTTCAGCAGGGTCATAAGGTCACCCTGTTGATTAAAAAGATGCGACAAGTGAAATATTCAAAACTACTGAAACTATTTACTTATAGTCAAAGTTCCATCCCTTCATCCATTAAATACTACTATCATGCTCAAGATTTATGCTACGATGGTGATACAAAGAAGGGGGATGAGTTCATGTCAATGTTCAATAAAGTGATTGCCAGTTTTGGAATCGGTTCCGCCACTGTGGATACAAAATTGAAGAGTGCCTATATCCAGCAGGGAGAAATACTCGAGGGGATTATAGAGGTTAAAGGCGGAAGCACTGAGCAAAGGATTGAAACGATCAATCTAAAGTTAATGACGATGGTTGGGCATGAAGGCAGCGACCGATTGTCACCTGCCACTGTCGAAGACCAGCAGCTGAACCAGCCTTTCACGATTTCAAAGGGTGAGCGGAAGACCATTCCTTTCTCATTCCAAGTACCTCTGGATACTCCGATCACGATGATTGACCCCGAAACGCAGAAAAATGTGCCCCCGGTTTGGATCGACACCGCAATCGATATAAGAAACGCATTTGACCCGAAAGACAAGGATTTTGTTTCTGTCGACCCAACCACAGTTCACGAGAACATTATTGATGCAATCAAGGTCATCGGGTTTAAGTTCCAGCAGATGGAAAGTCAGGACACCCCTTCATGGATCAAAACGAATCGCCCGTTTGTTCAGCAATTTGAATTCATCCCCTCCTACGGAAAATACAGCCGGAAACTGGACGAACTGGAAGTCTACATTCTTCAAGGCGACCGTGAAACGACAGTGTATTTTGAAATCGATAAGCGTAGCAAAGGCTCTATGTCAGTCCTGAAGGAAAAGTTCAACCTTGACGAGCACAGAGGAAGCGTCACTTTAGATAACCAGCAAATCCTCATTAACAGAAGCCGGATCAGCGACACATTCGAACAGATCATCGATGACGTCCTATAACGGTTGAAGGCCCGTCCCAGCGTGCGTTAATGCGTTAACGCGCTCTGGGACGGGCCTCAATAATTTATTTTGCCGATTTTAGACATAATCTTGCCGAAATGAGGGTTTTCTTGCCGGATTCAGTCATTATTTTGCAGATCGGACAATATTCTTGCCGAAGGAACGAATGATTTAGCTTTTTAACAGATTATTCCATTAGAGAAAAGGACCCCAATCACTACTATACTTTGTATCTTCCATATTCACCGGTTACGTAGGCTCTTTCTCCTTTGAAAATAACTTCCCAGTAACCGGAACTGCTGTTCTTCCCTCTAACTGATCCGGTTACCGGAATCGACCGGCCCCTCGGAATGGTTCCGATGTTTTTAGATGTCAGCCGGTCGGGACGGTCTTGTATGAGGGCTGCATTCTCCACACCCAAGATCCTGATTTCCCCGATGGCGACTGGACCCGATGATGGGTCAGGGTTCATCGGGGCAGACGACTCTCCGCTGAATCGACCCTCCACCCAAACAAACTGCTGATCTGCCGTTACATAATACACGTGCCCACGGGAATTCTTGACCTCATACATATAAGCCCCTCCGACCCTCAATTTTCGAAGAATCGTTGGAAACCCATATTTATACTTCAATGTTCCTGCACGGTAAGCATCATTGAAAGTCGGGCGGCTGTAAAAGTTCAGCCCTTCAACACCTCTATAGATACTCTCCACACGCTGCCCCGTGGATTGCGTCGACACAGCGTGCACATCAGTCTCAGGAGGCGGAACAACTTTCCCACCGTTTCCTGCGTCCCCATAAGGAACACCGAAGAAGTCACAGACTCCGCACGCCTGCTCTTTAGCGGCTTCACGCTGGAACTCATCTTTGATCATCAGCATTGCTTCTCTTTCATTATCCATAAACCCATTCTCCACAAGAACTGCAGCTTTATTGAATTCCCTAGTCATATGAAGATTCTGCTCAATGATGCCCCTGTATACTTGCTTCGTACCCTGCTTCAGGTATTTCGCAATACTTTCAGCAAGCCTTCTGTCATTCACATCATTAAAATAAATATGTAGCGAATGCCCCTCGGGATCTTTTCCAGGGCCGTAGAATTTCCCATCCCACGCATTGAAGTGGTTCGAAATCAGCGCATCCGCCCCCATCGAATTCGCTAAATCCGTCCGCTCCTTCAACGGAGTATCATCGTCGGTCGGTGCAGTCAGCATCGTCCTGAATCCGCACCTCTCAAGTTCCGCTTTCAAATAAAGGGTCACCTTCTCGTTAAACTCATTCTCCCGGATCTGTCTGCCAAACGACTCTATAAATGGTGTCCGTTTTCCCGCTGTCCTTGAGCCATGACCATCATCTAAAGCTATTAAATAATCACCAGCATTCCTCATTCAATTTATCCCCCCTTTATCTATTACATACTGAAAGTTTGTACAAAAGGTCACGTTTGCGTAAAAAAAAGAGCTGCGGTCAGCAGCTCTTTCATTTCTAACAAGATGGATGTAAACTCCTGTACTGCCTTCATAGTGCTTACCCCTATCCTGTTAAAAGCTTTTCGCTAGCAAGATTAAATAATTCCAAACTCCTTCAACGCGTACTCTATCCCATCTTCACTCGATTTCTTCGTTACAAAATTCGCAGCTTTCTTTAACTGATCATCCCCATTTCCCATGGCGATACCCAGCCCTGCCAACTCTAGCATATCGATGTCGTTTGCTCCATCACCAAATGCGATGGTCTCAGACTTATCCAGATTGAAAAATTCCAGGACTCTTAAAATTGCCAAGGATTTAGATACTTCTTCTTTTAATACATTCAATACGAAGGGGTGCCACCTCTTAAAGGTTAGGTCGGGAAATTTACGTATGTATTTATCTGCTGTTTCATCATTCGCAAACAGACACATCAGATATACTTCTTGTTGACTAATCTGTGCATTCACCTCAGGGTATCCATCCAGTGACAACGTTTCTTTCAATGCTTTCAATATACCGGTATCCTTTACCCCGTTCATGCTGAATCCTTCTGTATAGAAGGACAGACCGTGGTTTTCTTTATGGGAAAACTCAACGACTTCCTCGACGATGCTTCTGTCCATCGTAATTTTATGGATCACTTCTTGATGGTGTTTTACGTATGCCCCGTTGGCGGTGATGAACGTATCTATTCCAAGCTCACTTATTTCACTGCACATCGATAATGGTCTCCCTGTCGCCGCGACCAAAATCAAGCCCTTATCTTTCAATAGATTGATTGCTTCTTTTGTCTTTTGTGAAATGCTGCCGTCTTTGTGATGGGTGATGGTACCATCGACGTCGAAGAATATGATCTTGTAGTTCATGCTTATCATCCTAATCATTAGTTGATCGTATCGTTTTTCAACTTGCTGCAGCTTTTCCGCGGGTGACCATATCTGGACAATTCTCACGCAGGTTTCTTATGGAGCCAACCGAAATCAACATAACCTTTAACAAAGTCATTTGCTTAACAACACTGCCCGCAGCTCAGTGATTTCAGATATCACTGCCAATAGCTTATATGATCTGTGGAGGGCTGGACTTTTCTATAATTCACCCAGATTGAGTCCATGCCCATGTCCATTGGACCGGCAATATCGTGGACCCAGGAATCGCCGATGAAGATGGTCTTCTCCACGGGTGTAGCGAAGTGAATCAATGCTGCTCTGTATATTTCCGGATCCGGCTTTCTGAAACCAAGTTCTTCTGCTTGGAAGATGGTTTCTTTTTTGAATATATCGGATAGCTTCATGTGGAATATCTTCATGATGGGGTCGTAGAGGGCATTTGTCACGATTTCGAGATGGTAATGGTTTTGCAGTTCGGTTAAAAGTGAAGTGAGCTTCTCATCTTCTTTGATACAGCCCATGCCAATTGTTAAAAAAGTTCGTTGATTTCATCGATTGTGGTCATGTCCGGGTCTAGATTGAAACAGGAAAACGCGTGTTTCCATCTGGCTCTCCTGAATTGGTGCGGCGTCAGTTCCCGGTTCTTAAACTGGGTTACTAGTGACTTAGGGACTCTTAATTTCTTTTCCAGAAACAACTCTGCGTCGATGTCTCTGGTCGAAGGATGGGACTGGAGGGTTTTGATGATGCCCTCTTTGAACCACCCGCCCTCAAGCAACGTTTCATCCAGGTCGAATAGCAGCAGGGTGTGTTTTTGCATTGATTTCTCTCCTCTACTCATCTAACGAAGGTCAAATAATCCTTTCCCGTTTTCCATACTGATCGGCAGAGATGAATGTTCATGGATGATGATCCACGAACCCTGTTCTTTTCTCAATCCAAACGTGAAGCGATTCGTTATCTGGCGAAGCTTCTCACCGGATTGATTGTAAGCAGCAAACGTGACAGCACCATGAGCGAATGCGAGATCAGAACCTTCCTGGATTTCAAGATCGGCAAAATCGACCTTGAGTGAAACTCCTTCTGCATTCAGACCGTCAAACCACACTTTCGCATTTTCTTTCCAAGCCGGGATCCCTTTGCACTCCCAATTATCCCAACAGTCATACACATGGATGTCAGCTCCATATGCAGAAACAAATCTTTCAACATCTTTCTCATAAATAGCAGATTTGTAGTTTTCGAGCAGGTCTTGAACTTGAATGAAATTCATATTAGCAGCTCCTTAATCTATCTCATTATTTTGTATTGATTTGATTTCTGCGGGACATTATCCGGTTGTTCCCATGGCTTCCTTCGGCAATAATGAGTTCGCCTTGACTACTTTTCTGTCCCTGTCACCCGTTTTTTAAATAACGACTTTTCTCAAGACCCTGTAAATTGGTACAAATAATGCAATAAAAATCCCCATATCGATCATAAGAAGCAAGAAGTTGAATTCACTACTAAACCATTGATAATTTAATCCAATCAGATTCAAAATTCCCTCATATAAGATGATTACAATCACTAGAGTCAGCAGATTAACCATGTACCCTTTCATCAACAATACGCCCTCCTACACTACATCTCATTCTCTAAAAAGCAATCACAATCCCAGCCTTATCATCACTCGTCTTAAACCTGGGATATATAATGCACTCAGGATCTGATTCTTCGATGTCAAGCAAGTCCTTCGTGTATTGCTCCAACCCTTTTTCAATGATGCTCGTTGCGATATATTCCCAATAATAAATTCCCGCCGGAATAGTTTCAGCTGGCAGGAATAGTCCGTCCGTCAGCATGATGAGGTGAGTCAATCCCACTTTGTTAATCTTCCCGTATTCGAAATAACCGCTAGCCCGAGGTTCACCGTTGAGGACACCGTATCCATTCTCTGTATTGCTTTTCTGCCTGTTGGCGATCAGTTGTTCCTTCACATGAGGCATGATCTGCGCTTTTGTTTCCAACCCTCGTTGAATGCACTTCCTCCATGTTTCAATCGCAGCCTGTTCCAGGTGATCGACCTGCAGTCTGGTTAATGGCCTTACTTCATCATTTTGATAGACTGCCAGAATCATGCAGTCCCCAGTCTGGATGTATTCGATCCCATTTTTCGTTATGCGTACCGCTGTGATGGCGGTTCCCCAGAGCTGTTCCTTCCTGTTTCGGTCAATCTCATATTCTTTCATTTTCTTATGTAAGATCATATTTATGTGTGCAAGGTAAAGGAACAGATCCCCTCCGTCCGGCAGGAGCGACTCCAAATATTCCTTGGCCGTATTTGACGCGATGAATCCTCCTGTAAGGTTCTCTTCTGATGTAAAAGGGACCAGGGATGACACTCCGTCAGCGACCCCGTATATGGATTGGCGTTCATTGATGATCAGCGCATCCTCGTTCAGCCGTCCATCACCTTTGTTGGTTATGTGGTTGATTTTCACGCTATCCCCGCTTTCTTTATAAAAATTCTTCCTCTATCGAAACAAGTTTCCTGTCCCAATGTCCCAGCAAAAAAAGGAGCTGTATCTTGACAACTCCTCTGTTCAGACTTATTTTTTCTCTTCCAGGTGGTCATCGAGGCAGTCCATTTGGGAGGCGACACCTTCGACCACACCCATGTCCAAGACTTGCTGGAGCTTCTCGACGGACGCGAATTGATTGCGCATGATCAGTTTCGTTTGATCTCCTTGGTCGACAAATGTCAGTGTGATAAGCATCTCAGGCATATTCTCAACCTCATTGCCTTCCTCATCTGAAAACGAATCAACGTACACGATTTTTTCAGGAGCGACAATTTCACGAAAGACGGCCTTACCCCATGACTCCATACCGTAAAAATCCGCCTGTTTCTGATCGTTGCACCGCATTCCGTAAATCCATACTCCATTCGGTTCGAACGTGAACTCCCGATTTTCGGTCTTCCACCCTCTTGGCCCCCACCAGTCTGCCAGCTGTCCTGAGTCGGAAAATGCTTCAAAGACAAGGTGCCGTGGTGCATGTAGAATCCGCTCGATGATCAAATCCCTGCCATCCACATTCGTATTTAACCCATTCGCTTCATTGAATCCGAACATGTCGAATCCCCTCCAGAGATTTTTAATAATTCAAAATTCTATCAGTACCAATTATTTCAAAAGAGGAGGGGAAAGACAATAAGTTATTAGTAGCAAAAAAAAATCTAGTATATGTTACATGCCGCCATACAACAGCTTTTGCTTAAACTCACTAAGCACTTTCTTCCGATTTTCAAAATCCTTTTCATCAGCCTCTTCCCAGAGTTCAAGGTCCGCCCCTTTATCAATTAGTTCGACAGCCCGTTTCCTAATTTGTTCCTGAAGACAGTCTTTCTCGATTTGAATAGCAGCAAGGGCTATATACACCAGTGAGATGACCTCCAGATCCTCATCGACATCAAATTCTTCCAAATATTCTTCCAGGATCAGATTTGTCGCCTCTTCCGATGATTTTCCCTCTTCCAAGTAATCAATAAAATCATCTCTCACATCACACGTTGTATCGTCATCAAAGATCCCTGTATTCCAAGCCCCCACGATTTTCTCCTCCTTCATTATTTAATGGAACAAGTTTCCTTTCCCTGGGTTCGAATTTCATAACTCATTACCCGCCAATTCCTCTGGCAAGCAACAGAAAACTTGCGAAAACCAATACTACACCGTTCCTGTGGATCGCAGGTATCCACCTTTTCGAGTTATCTATAAACCTTTCTTCTCATCCACTGCGTCGCAGCCCATTTGTCTCCAGCTTTGACGGGGGCACCGCCGTGTAATGTCAGTTCGTTAAGTTCCTGGTTGTCGTAAAAGTATTCGAAGTATACGGCCATGCCTTTTTGGGGAGAGACCGAGAAGTTCAGTTTGGGGAAGTAGGTTTCTCCGCCTGTTTCCACGTCATTGAGGTACATGACAAGTGTGCTGATCCTCGGGTTGTTTACCGGTTTGTGTGATGCCGATCGGAAGAAGTCAAAGTGTGCCTTGTATTCCTGACCGATTTTGTAGTTCAGGACTTGCAGTCCTTCACCGTGTTCAACGGGGATGTTCATGATTTGCGACACCCTTTTTTCTACCTTCGCGACCACGTCGTTTTCAGCTTCTTCAAAGAACATGCTGCTGCTTGTTCTGAGTTCATCCACGTTACGGGTGCTGCCGATTTTCGAACGGTTCATGCGGTCCTTCGACAGCTGAATTAGCGCGTCGCATTCTTCATCACTCAGCACACCTGCCAAAACGGCGATGCACGGTTCTTCGATTCTGGCAATAATCTGAATCTCTCTATCTTCCGTTTTAATTTTATTCCCAGTGTGATGGAAAATACTTTGTTCCTTAACAGCCACTTCATTCGTTTCCATTGTCAACTTTTCCTCAACCTCTTCTAATTGATATAATATTCCGAATATTCAACGAGAACGTCGCATCCGGCAGGCAGTATAAACGGCAGCAATACCAGCAAAGACACATTCTTATGAAGTTTTCCGGTTTCCCCCTAGATGTACTAATCATTCATATTTTGTATTTATTTTACACCGTGCGTAAGAAAAACAGAAGCGTTTTTTCGCACTGTTTATGACATATTTTCTAATAAACTTGTTACAATGGTTTTTATAAGAATAGGAGGGTGGAGAGAATTGAACATTCACTTAATGATCTTTGTGTCATCAATAGACGAGCCGGAAAATAGTGCGGCGATGATAAAGACGTTTGAATCTACCATACGCCCGGTAATAGGCGACATCCTAGATGATCCCGGGTTCCATCCAGACTTCCACAACGGCTATGAAGTGGTGAAAGTCACCTTGAATTATGCGGAGGGTGAATGCTGGGTTTCTTTATCCCCGTTGGCGATCGAGGTCCAGGATATCCCGATTGAAACCTACTTGGAAAACCTTCATGCACATGGATGGCGTGCTGTCGCACCAGAAGTATAATAGCGAATGAGGCTGGGGCAAAAGTGTTTTAGTCTATGTGAAAACCGAACTAATTTGCATTTTAGGAGGCAAATTAGTTCGGTTTTTTAATTTTACAAATGTTCATCTGGATTTTAGCTCTTTCCAGCGGTTGATTGGAGTGCAAGACGAAGACTCCTGCGGGAAGAGTAGCTTATGTGAGACCCCGCAGGCAAAGCCGAGGAGGCTCA
>NZ_JBBYAF010000025.1:0-63612 GCF_038405515.1 Rossellomorea oryzaecorticis
TTTCGTTTACTCATTTTGGCTCCTCCTTTGATACTTCTATCTTAATATCTTTAGAAGTAGGTGTCCAAAAGAGTAAAGGGGCTAAATAGATAAAAATGAAAAACGGCAGATATAATGAAATAATGGCAGATATCTCTGCCGCAAAGTGGAGCCAAGCCAAATCAGCCGTGAGCCAGCCAAGCTCAAAAAGCTGAAGTCGGGCAAAGTCGGGCCTGACTCCAATAAAAAGAATCTAGCCAGGCACAAATTCGCGATGATCAAAGCAAGTTCAAGCATCCCGTAATTTAACACGAGTAATCTCACTCAGGTTGGGGTATCACAAGTATAAGAGTTAAAATGGTTTGATGCTTTTGTAATACTGCCCTTTTTCGGCATATTCTCTTGAAATGCGTGTCATTTCACTAATATCATGGTCGTTCAGCTCCCTCACCACTTTTGCGGGGCGGCCAAAGGCAAGGCTGTTTGGAGGGATGATTTTTCCCTGGGGAACAAGGCTTCCGGCTCCGATGAAAGCACCTTCACCGATTTCGGCGTTATCTAGTATGATCGATCCCATCCCTATGAGGGCTTTTTTTCTGATTTTACAGCTGTGTAAGATGACTCCGTGGCCGACCGTTACTTCATCTTCAAGGATAAGGGGATTTTCAGGACTTTGGTGAAGGATGGAATTGTCCTGAACGTTCACTTTCCGGCCAATCCTGGTAGGTGCCACGTCCCCCCTGATGACGGTATTGAACCAGATGCTGGATTCTTCTCCGATTTCGACATCCCCAGAAATCGTTACATAATCGGCGATATAAGCAGATTCTGCAATAATAGGTTTTTTATCATGATATGGATAGAGCATTTTTCACTACCCCTTTCAATATTATTTACTATAATAATGGTAGCAGATGCGGACCATTAGAGAAACATTTAAGGAGGATTTGCCATGTGGAAATGGGAAACAGAGCAAGAGGCAAAGGCAGTCATCGTCATTATTCATGGAGCAATGGAACATCATGGCCGATACGGCTGGCTCATTGAAATGTGGCGTGCATCAGGTTTTCATGTCATCATGGGGGATTTGCCCGGTCAGGGAATGACGTCGAGGAGACAAAGAGGACATATTGATTCGTTTGACGAATATATTATCGAGGTAAAGGACTGGGTTCAGGCTGCCTATCAATTTGAACTGCCTGTATTTGTTCTTGGTCACAGCATGGGCGGCCTGATTGCCGTGCGCATGCTTCAGGAGTCACATGTCAATTTGGCAGGGGTCATTCTGTCTTCTCCCTGCCTGGGGCTGGTGGACGGACCTTCGAAGCCAATCGAATGGCTTTCTTACGGGTTGAATAAAATCGCACCGATGGTCAAGTTCCCTTCAGGATTAACGATCGATATGGCGACCCGTAACGCCGATGTCCGGGAAATCGACAGCAATGATACCCTTTATATTACAAAAGTTTCTGTCCGCTGGTACAGGGAACTTGCGCAGGCAATCAAGCTGGCTACAGTAAATTTAAATAAGCTGCCGGATGTTCCGCTTCTGGTGCTGCAAGCGGGGGATGATCGCATTGTCGATAAAAGTGCGGTAAAGAAATGGTTCAACGAGCTGTCTCTTTCTGAAATGCACTATAAGGAATGGCCGAAATGCTACCATGAGATTTATAACGAACCCGAAAGAGAAGAGATCTTTGAATACTCAAAACTCTTTATAGAGAGCCGGCTGAAGGCGCTGGGATACATTTTATAAACGAGGTGGTTAAGCTTGTCAGTACCTGCAAGTCCTTTTTCATTAATGACAAAAGTATATCGGGATATTTTCCCCCTTGTCCATCAAGAGCTGAATTACTGGAAACAGAGGGCCGATGAGATCCCTAATGAAGAATTAAGAAAACAGGCTTTAGCGAGTATTGAGCATAAAACCTTTCATTGTGAAGGGGGTTCGATTCTTTCGATTCTTTCATTGAAGAAGAAAAAGGAAACGATCCGCTTCACGGTGGCTTATCAAACGATCAGTGACTATCTGGATAATCTTTGTGATCGCAGTACGTCGCTTGACCCTGCCGATTTCGAGCTTCTCCATCAATCGATGAAAGATTCGCTGACCGCAGGGGCTGTCCCTGTTAACTACTATGCTTTGAGGGAAGACCAGGATGACGGCGGGTATTTGCGCGACCTGGTTTTGGCATGTCAGGAATCACTGGCCGGAATTCCCCACTATCAAAGTATTCAAAGAGAGCTTTTGGAACTATGTGCGTATTATTGTGATTTGCAAATACATAAACATGTGAAGGTGGAAGAAAGAGAAAGCAGACTGCAGACATGGTTTGAAGGACACCGCTCGGGACTTCCGGAGATGGATTGGTACGAGTTTTCAGCATGCTCGGGGTCAACACTTGGAATCTTTTGCCTGGTGGCTTACGCAAGCCGCCACGACTTTCATCCAGCTTACACTGAGAAAATCAAGTCGGGGTATTTCCCTTACATACAAGGTCTGCATATTCTGCTCGATTATTTTATCGACCAGGAAGAGGACTTTGATGGAGGGGACTTGAATTTCTGTTTTTATTATGAAAATGATGAACATCTAAAAGAGAGACTCATTCATTTTTTGCGTAAAGCGGATGAACATACGAAGGAACTCCCGCACTCCGGCTTTCACCGGTTGATCAATAAAGGATTGATCGGGGTCTACCTGTCTGATGAAAAAGCCCGCCGACAAAAAAGGGTGCAGGCTTTTTCAAAAGAATTCCTGGGAGAAGCAGGATGGGTGACAAAATTCTTCTTTTGGAACGGAAAAATGTATCGGAAATTGAAAAAATTCAAATAAACAGGGTGGTTATTTCGTACTACGAAATAAAATAGTCCCATCTAAAAAGCTGGACCTATTACCATAGGTCCAGCTTTTTGTCGTTTTTTAACATTTTTTATTAGTTAAATATTCCCTTGTAAAAATTTTTCATAGGAGGAAATAATCGATTTATGTCTGAATATATGGATTTTTCTGAAAAATCTAGTATATTGTAATTAGTTGTAAAAATATAGTACATATTAAGGGGGAATGACGTGTTGAAAACACGTAAAGTATTATCTATGGCTCTTACTGCTGCCTTGGGTATCGGCACATTTGCTGGATCGGCATCAGCGGGGACTGTAGTACCAGAGAATGTGTTGTCAAAGCCAACGGTAAAGCATGAACATCATCACGGTGGTCCATTTGACCTCGGAATCGCAAATGACGAGCGTTTGATCGAGATGTTAAAGAAAGAAGGTAAAATCTCTGAGAATGCGACTCAAGCACAGGCTGAAAAAGCGTTGAATAAGTTTTTACAGGAGAAATCTGAAGCTGCTGAAAAAGTGAGCGGAGATCTTCATGAAGATGAAGCAAAGACGAAGGCAAAGCTGCAAAAGGATATAAAGAATAATGACTTAACAGCCGGTAAAGGAAATAAATTAGGACAGGCGAAGAAGAACTCACCTGGATCTGTAAAAGAGGAAGCCTGGGACGGTGAAAAACGTACGGATAAGGTTTTGGTCCTTCTTGTAGATTATCCGGACAAACCTCATAACTCCATGACGGCAGACGAAACCGATATGTATTACGAAGATGAAGATGCTTACTCCCGTGCACATTATCAAGATATGCTGTTTGGAGATGGCGGCTGGACGGGTCCAGATGGAAAAACGTATGTGTCCATGAAGCAATATTATGAACAGCAATCCGGCGGAAGCTATTCCGTTGAAGGAGATGTTGCGGGCTGGTATACAGCTAGTAAACCTGCTGCAGCTTATGGCGGCAACTATCCAACTGAAGATGGAAGTGATGCAGATGCCAGAGGACTTGTTAAAGAAGCTTTAGCTTTAGCAGCAGCAGATCCGAATGTTAACATTGCTGACTATGATAAGTGGGATCGCTATGACCTTGACGGAGATGGAAATTACCTTGAACCAGATGGACTTGTTGACCACTTGATGGTCATTCATTCCGGAGTAGGGGAAGAAGCAGGGGGAGGTTCTCTTGGCTCTGACGCTATCTGGTCACATCGCTGGAATCTTGGAGGCGTTTTCAAGCTTCCTGGTACGAATGCCACTGTCCCTTATTGGGGAGGAGCAATGGCAGCTTATGACTACACGATTGAGCCAGAAGATGGTGCAGTCGGTGTAATGGCCCATGAATTTGGTCACGACCTTGGATTGCCGGACGAATATGATACTCAATACACTGGTGCTGGTGAGCCGGTCAGTTACTGGTCGATTATGTCAAGCGGAAGCTGGGCTGGTGATATCCCTGGAACGATGCCGACAGGTTTCAGCCCGTATATGAAGGAAATGCTGCAAGCATCTGCTGTCGTTGACAATGAAGGGACTCAAGGGAACTGGTTGACCGGTTCGGAAATCAATGTAGACGAGGTCACTTCAAAAGGTGTTGAAGCCCTTTTAGACCAGGCAAACACAAAAGGAACGAACAATGACGTTGTGAAAGTAACTCTTCCACAAAAAGAGACAGTAATCAATGAACCGGCAAGCGGTGAGTATGAGTACTTCTCAGGAAGTGCTGATGACTTGCACAATGCATTATCCACTACAGTGGACTTGACGAATGCGACGTCTGCAGAGTTTAACTTTAAGGCTTGGTATGATATCGAAGTAGATTGGGATTATGCATATGTAACAGTGAACGGTGACCCAGTTGCAAGTGATATCACTACTGATACGAACCCACATGGTTCTAACCTTGGAAACGGGATTACAGGTTCTTCGAATGGATGGATTGATGCATCATTCGATCTTTCTGAATATGCAGGTCAAGAAGTGGAAGTTGCGATTGAATATGTAACGGATGCTGCAGTATCCAATCCAGGTTTCTATGCTGATGACCTATCTCTTGTAGTCGACGGAGAACAAGTGCTATTTGATGATGCTGAAGGTGACCCTAAATTCACATTAGACGGATTCACGAAAAATGATGGTATTAAACGTTCCGATCACTACTACCTCCTTGAATGGCGCAGCCACAACGGTGTCGATGAAGGTCTTGCCAACATCCGCCGCGGTGCAAGCTTGATGCAATTCAATAAAGGTCTAGTGGTATGGTATGTGGACAAGCAGTTCAGCGAAAACTGGACAGGAATCCATCCGGGAGAAGGATTTGTAGGAGTAGTCGATGCCGATCAAAGCACAAACTACTGGAGTGACGGAGCGGTTGGCTCAACTCGTTACCAGGTACATGATGCGGCATTCAGCCTGAATAAATCAGAAAAAATGTTCCTAGATTATTCTCAGCTGTTAGGCGTGACGATGAAGGATAATCAAACTGCTCAGACACCACTATTTGATGATAGTCTGGACTACAGCAACAAGGGTCTTGTAGATGCAGGACGTGATGTTCCGGACTACGGATTGAAATTCCGTGTGACTGGTGAAAGTGCAGACGGTACTGTAGGTAAGGTATTGATCTTCAAATAAGAATGATTTTGTAAAGGGTGACGGCTTTAGGGCCGTCACCCTTTAAGCATGTTATTGGACATTTTTTATTGAGGAATTGATAATAATACTCACATCAATTAAAGGAGATGTCCAATTTTGGCTATCAAATTAAGTGTGTTAGATCAGTCACCGATTTCAGAAGGAATGAGTCCCCAAGAGGCTTTGAATAATACAGTAGAACTTGCACAGTTTGTTGAAAAGCTTGGTTTCACCCGCTTCTGGGTATCGGAGCACCATGATTCACCGAGCCTTGCCGGATCATCACCGGAGGTATTGATCGCCCATCTGGCGCAGAACACGTCGAAGATCCGTGTCGGGTCAGGCGGGGTTATGCTGCCGCATTACAGTTCGTATAAAGTAGCTGAAAATTTCAGGCTGCTTGAAGGATTGAATCCTGACCGGATTGATTTGGGTCTGGGCAGGGCACCGGGTGGAATGCCAATGGCTTCGATGGCCCTTAGTGAGGGAAAGCACCGCGATGTTCATCGTTATCCCGAGCAGATTGATGAACTGTTGGGATACCTCACAGATTCCCTTCCCGATTCACATCCATACCAGGGATTGACTGCAGCTCCCATGATCGAAACGAAGCCTGATGTTTGGCTGCTTGGATCCAGCCCTTCAAGTGCCATGCTTGCGGCACAAAAAGGACTCCCTTATACGTTTGCACAATTTATCAATGGCGAAGGGGGCCCCCAATATACAGAGGCTTATCGTAATAATTTTGTACCGTCCCAGTATCTGGATAAGCCAAAAAATACGGTGGCAGTCTTCACAATCTGTGCAGAAACGGATGAGGAAGCTGAAAGGGTTGCATCAAGTATAGATTTGTCATTGATCATGCTGGAACAGGGCATGCGTTCTAACGGAACCCCAAGTCCGGAAAAAGCGGCAGCCTATCAATATAGTTCGTTTGAGGCTGCGCGCGTGAGAGAAAATCGAAAACGAATGATTGTCGGAAATCCTGAAAAAGTGAAAAGGGAAATCCTGCAGCTCAGTGAACAATACCAAACCGACGAAATCATGCTCGTCAGCATCACATACGATTTCAAGGACAAACTAAAATCATTCCAGCTCATCGCCGATGCACTGCTTTAAAGCAGTGAGGGACGGGCCTTTAGAATGCTAAAGGCCCGTCCCTGTTATTTTATCTTTTCTCTAATGCAAGGATAAATGGAGGGTTATTGAGTTGGTTCATGAATTGATAGCGCAGGACATGTACGTAATTCTGATCTAATTTCTCTACATAACGGAGCAGATAGTCCCGTTCGACGGCTCCTTCGTGGTGACCGTGGTAAATGACGAGGATAAGGATCCCCTCAGGCGCCAGCATTTCCAGGATTTGATTCATTGCCGATATGGTTGTCCTTGGCCGGGTGACGATTGTTTTGTCCCCGCCGGGAAGGTAACCAAGGTTGAAGATGGCTCCAGTAATCTTTCCGTGATGAACGGGAGGGATTACGTTCATGACCGTCTCGTGTCCCTGATGGAACAGGGTCACCCGGTGAGCGAGATCATGAGTGGAAAGTTGATCTTTAGTATTCTCGACGGCTTCCTCTTGGATATCAAAACCGTAAACCCGTCCGTTTTCTCCGACGAGCTGTGCCAGAAACAATGTATCGTGGCCGTTGCCGAGTGTTGCATCTATTGTAATATCGCCCGGTTTTACCGCATTTTCCAAAAGCTTTCGGGCAAATGGTAAGATTCGTTCCAGTTTCATTCTTTCACATCCACACTATAATATTTTCCTTGCCAGCTGTTTCGATTCTTCAATTCCTGATCAATGGCATTCAACACATTCCACTTATTCACACTCCACATCGGTCCCACCATGATTTCTATCGGACCGTCCCCTGTAATTCTGTGGATGATCATTTCAGGAGGAAGAATCTCCAATTGATCACAGACAAGGTTAACGTATTCATCAAAATCCATAAATTCAAGAAGTCCCTTCTCGTACTGTTTGACCATTGGTGTCCCTTTCAATAAATGAAGAAGATGAATCTTAATTCCCTGTACATCCAGCTTTGCCACCTCACGTGCAGTTTCCATCATCATGGCTGCATTTTCCTGAGGCAGGCCGTTAATAATATGGGAGCATACACGGATCCCGTGTTTTCTAAGCTTGTTTACACCTTCTAGATAGCATTGATAGTCGTGTGCACGATTAATCAAATCCGAGGTCTTTTCATGGATGGTCTGAAGTCCGAGTTCCACCCAGAGGTAAGTCCGCTTATTGAGTTCGGCAAGATACTCGACCACGTCATCCGGGAGGCAGTCAGGACGCGTGGCGATTGAGATCCCGACGACACCTTCCTGTTTTAAAACAGACTCATACTTTTCCCTCAAAACCTCTACAGGCGCATGCGTGTTTGTAAATTCCTGGAAATAGGCCATGTATTTTCCGTCTTTCCACTTATTATGCATTTTGTCTTTAATATCATTGAATTGCTTTTCGAGCGGGTCCACACGTGCGCCTGCGAAATCGCCTGACCCTGCTGCACTGCAGAATGTACAACCGCCATGAGCGACGGTGCCGTCACGATTCGGGCAGTCAAAACCGCCATCAAGTGCGACTTTGAACACTTTATGACCAAAATGATTGCGTAAATGGTAATTCCATGTATGATATCGTTTGTTATCTGCTGCGTACGGGAACGGGTGTGCCACGATGACAAACACCTCCTAATTTCTTTCATCTAAGTATGTATAAACCCTCATCAAAAAGATTTTAACATGAATGGGGACATGAAAGTATCTTCCCTGTGTAAATAGGCGAAGATTACCACTTCTGAATGCGGTCTGGAGGTTAAAACTAATGAAGAAGAAGAGCTGGCATATTCTCTTCTTTAAACAAAAAGAGAGCAGGAGGTAGTCGACATGGCAACAAGACAATCCATTGAAGACTGTATTCAGAAATGTGAAGATGCCATTCGTTACGCTCAAGAGCAATATAAATCAGGTATGGAGCAAGAGCATTATCACGATCAGGAATACACGAAAGCGATGCAGCAGATTGAAGAAGCGGTCAATGATGTCGCTGACCTGGCGCACAGTGCGAATGCCCAGCAGCGTGAACAGCTGCACAGAATGAGACTTCAGCTGCAAAATCTGCAAAATGAGATGATTTTATTAGAACACGATCCGACTGTAGTGGGAGGAAAATTACATTGAAAAAACGTTCTAAACAAAATAATCCTGAACAAAAAACAAGAAGCGACTTCCGTAATCTGGATACAGAATTCGGTGCAGAACAGAACACTGTGAAAACAGCAAAGAAAAAGTATGAAAAACAGGGTCAGCCGGTCAAATCAAAACAGAATAACGGGAAATGATTTTAGAAACTAGGTGCTTTAATGGTGCCTAGTTTTTTTGTTGGTTTGGCTGGTAAGGTGATGGAGAGAGTTCCGAGAAAAATCATAAAAATAGTTCTTGCTACACCAGATTAAAAAGAGTAAAATTCTTTTGGGACTCGAAATAAATGGGTGGAAAGGAAGCAGAAAATGCCTAAATCTTTATGGTTGCTTGTTATCGGGATGATGGTGAATGTCACTGGTTCTTCCTTCTTGTGGCCGCTCAATACGATCTATCTGCATGAACATCTCGATAAGTCATTATCGGTTGCCGGGCTGGTACTGATGATCAATGCAGCGGCAAGTGTCATCGGGAATCTGATCGGCGGAAGCCTTTTTGATAAATTGGGGGGCTACCGCTCCATATTGCTTGGAATCAGTATTACATTAGCAGCGCTGATTGGGATGAATCTGTGGCAGGGCTGGCCTTATTATGTTGTATTTTTGACTGTGATCGGATTTGGTTCGGGGATTGTATTCCCTTCTATGTATGCCATGGCTGGTTCGGTTTGGCCTGAAGGCGGGCGGAAGGCATTCAATTCCGTTTATGTCGCTCAAAACATCGGTGTAGCAGTCGGCGCAGCTTTAGGCGGATTAGTGGCATCTTTTTCATTCAGCTATATATTCCTCGCGAATTTGCTGATGTATATCGTATTTTTCTTCATCGCTCTTTTGGGTTACCGCCATATTTCGGTGGATTCAGGAAGACAGACATCTGTCTTGAACGAGAAAAAAGTGATTCGGAACAAATCAAAGCTTACTGCTCTTCTCATCATCTGTGCGGCATATTTATTATGCTGGGTCGGTTATGTTCAATGGCAGTCGACCATAGCCACCTACACACAGGAAATCAATATCAGTTTGAAGCAGTACAGCCTGCTTTGGACCATTAACGGTGCATTGATCGTGCTCGCTCAGCCAATTTTATCAAAAGCGATCAAACGGTTTGAAGACAATCTTAAGCTGCAGATCATGATTGGAACGGTCATCTTTATGGTTTCATTTGGAGTGGCTTCTGTATCGGGAAATTTTGAGTGGTTTGCCATCTCTATGATTATCCTGACAATCGGGGAAATGCTGATATGGCCGGCAGTGCCAACGATAGCGAATTCTCTTGCACCCAAGGGACGTGAAGGTTTCTATCAAGGGATTGTTAACAGCACCGCAACCGGGGGAAGAATGATTGGGCCATTTATCGGGGGAGTGCTGGTTGATTTGTTCAGCATGCAGGTATTATTCATGACGCTGGTCGGATTCTTCATCGTCTCACTGACGTTAGCAAGCCTTTATGATCGTCCGTTGAAAAAGGAAGCAGCCTTATCATTACCTATACATTAAAAAAGCCAATGACATTGCTTATTGGCTTTTTCTATACGGAAATTGTCCAGCTCCGGCGGCTTTTGAATGGGCCGGGAAGGTGCTTTTTGCCTTCTTGGACCATTTAGCTTATGACCTCGAAGGGCTAGCCTCTTATGCTTGTCGGGGCTGGGCGAGCCGCCTCCGCTTTTCTCTATTGTCCAGCTCCGGCGCCTAGAGGCTCGAGGTCATAAGTTAAACCTACCAAAAAGGCAAAGAGCGCCTTTCCGGTAGGTTCACCTTATGCTTGTCACCTCTGAGCAAGGCGCCTCCGCTTTTCTATATAAAAAGGGCTCCCATTTCCTATGGAAGCCCACTTGCAAAAAATTGAGGCGGATGATCAGCAAACTCCACATAGTCTGTTGCCATTAAGGCATGATCACCGACTTACACAATTCAGCTCATCGCTTGTATAGAATAACACGGAATGAATCCAAACACAATCTTTTCTTTTGTATATGAATTGGAACATTTTTACTCGGTTACTTTTTTAATGTTTTGCAGCCAGTATTTATTAACCGGACCCTTGTCACCATATACAGGATCAAATTCGGGCAGAGGTACATTTTTGATGTCGATGAGGACTTGAGGGCGTTCTTTTATAGACCCTTCCTTCATATTATAATCAGTTCCGTCAGGATAGGCACCGACCACTTTGAAGTCGGAAGTGGAGGATAACTTTTTATGGCCGGTCCCTGCAGGCAGTAAGATGACATCACCTTTTTGAAGGGAGACTTCCATGCCCTTCTTACCGCCAAGTTGAACGTTTCCTTCGCCTTCCATGACCCCAAGCACTTCGTGTGAATTGCTGTGATAATGGTGATAATCATGGATACCGTTCACCCAGCTGTTCAGCCACTTATTATCATTAAAGATTCTTTCCATCTCATCTGTATTTTCCACTGCATTCCGGTAGATGAGAACAGGGAGATCCGGATTGTTTGGGATGATTCCATCATCTTCTAAATAATAGATTTTTAAACGATCAACTTCCATTCCATCACCTCCTCGTATTTATATAGAGAGATTCCCTCTCCCTTCAATTCATAAACCCGATTCTTCCTGTTTTATATATTTTGGAAATACCCCTCGGTTTTCAATCGATATGCTACTATAATAGTAAGGATTATTTTGAATAGATAGACGATTCTATATAGATCATACAGCAAGAAAGCAGGGGATTAGGATGAGCAGTCTGTTAAAAAAAGTTTCTGCCGAGATGATTGAAATCATCTTGGAGAATGCCTTTGAATGGCTGGTTGTAGTCGATAAAGAGGGTCACATCATTTATATCAATGAAAACTATTGCAAGTTTCTCGAAGTGGACAGGGATAAAGCGATCGGTACCCATGTAACCAATGTGATTGAGAATACAAGGATGCATAAGGTCGTGGAGAGCGGAAAAGATGAAGTGGCCGATCTGCAGTACATCAAGGGGAACTATATGATTGCAAACCGTATCCCGATCGTTGTGGACGGGGAAGTGATCGGGGCTTTCGGCAGTGTCATCTTTCGCGATACAAGTGAATGGATGCAAATGAGTTCACATGTAAAAAACATGATGTCCAAGATACAAAGCTACATACAGGATATCAATTCAGGCGTGAAGTACAGTTTGAATGACATTATCGGGGAATCGGAAAGCATCAGGGAACTGAAAGATAAGGCGCAAATGATTGCACCCAGCGATATCTCAATATTGATCAGGGGGGAAAGCGGAACAGGTAAGGAACTATTTGCACACAGCATACACCAGCTTAGTGAAAGAAGCGGTCAGCCCTTCATTAAAGTGAATTGTGCTGCGATTCCGGAACAGCTTCTGGAGTCAGAGTTATTCGGATATGAAGAAGGTGCGTTTACCGGAGCCAAAAAAGGCGGGAAAAAAGGGAAATTTCAGCTTGCGCATAAGGGGACTCTTTTTCTGGATGAAATAGGGGACATGCCGCTTAACATGCAGGCAAAACTTCTGAGGGTACTGCAGGAAGGAGAAGTGGAAGCGGTGGGGTCGTCACGGGTGCACCAAGTGAATGTCAGGATCATTGCTGCCACCAACAGACCACTCGAAAAGATGATGGAAGAAAAAAGATTCAGGAGTGATCTCTATTATCGAATCAATGTCGTGCCATTTGTCATTCCCCCTTTGCGGGAAAGAAAAGATGACATCGCCCCGCTTGCTCAATTCTTTTTAGAAAAATCCACGAAGGCTTCAGGTAAAAGGATTCATGGATTTCAGCAGGAAGTGATGGATGTCTTCACTTCATACAGCTGGCCGGGTAATTTAAGGGAATTAGAGAATATGATAAATGCATCAACTTATTTATCGAACGAAAATCAAATTCCATTGAGTTCCTTACCAGAGTACATGAAGGCGGGTACGCTTTATAATGTAGAATCGAAAACATTGAAAGAAATCATAGATGATACGGAAAGAAGCGTTTTGGAACAAAGTCTGAAAAAATTTCAGTATGACCGGAAAAAGATGGCGGAGGCACTCGGTATAAGCAAATCGACAATGTATGAAAAATTAAATAAATATGAGCTTCTGGATTAGTCCGGAAAACTGGAATTAAGTCCGGCTTTCCGGACTTTTTGTTTCTTGTATTTAATTGTGTACATCCTGTGAATGATTTCTTTGGATAGTCCGAATTTCCGGACTGACGTGCCCCGCAGGATACTGGTTTTATTAATCTGAAAGTTGGCACAATTATTGCATGTCTATTAGTGAACGCTTTGTACAGAAAGGAGCAGACAATTAACAAACATAAAAATGTAAACGATTGCAACAACAGGACAGGAGAAAAATTTCAGTTGAAAAAAGGGGGATAACAATATGTTAAGTATGATTGGTCTCATTGGAGGACTTATATTATTAATCTTTTTAACAATGCGGGGCATGAATATTTTAATTGTCGGACCGATTTCTGCATTATTTGTAGCTGTATTAAGCGGTATGCCGCTATTTCCGCAGCTTGCTGCAGAAGGAGAGGCGAATCTGGTCTCTAACTATATGTCGGGCTTTACCAGCTTCGTAGCCGCATGGTATTTAATGTTCTTGCTTGGAGCCATTTTCGGTAAGGTGATGGAGGATAGCGGGGCGGCAGACAGTGTATCGCGTTTTGTCGTTGATAAATTGGGGATGAAATATGCAGTATTTGCAATTGTTTTGGCCTGTGCCGTTTTGACTTATGGCGGGGTAAGCTTATTCGTCGTAGCATTCTCTGTATATCCAATGGCAGTCAGCCTTTTTAAACAGGCAGATTTGCCCCGGCGATTCATACCGGCTTCACTTGCCTTCGGATCTGTAACTTTTACGATGACGTCAGCCGGATCGCCTGAAATCCAAAACTGGATTCCGATTGAATATTTAGGGACAACGCCATACGCCGGCTGGGAAGTCAGCTTGATTGTCGCAGTGTTCATGGCAGTGTTCGGCTACTGGTGGTTAAAGCGAATGATCGCCAAAGCGGTCAACAAAGGAGAAAGATTCCAATCACGTGAAGAAGACCCTGTCATTGATGAAGGCAGACCTTTGCCAAATCCATTAATGGGTCTGATCCCGTTATTGGTCGTTCTGATTCTTTCGTTTATTTTCCACGATTCTTTAAAGCAGTCGGCACTGATCATTGCGTTATTAGGCGGGGTCATTTCTGCATACGCTTTAAATCGAAAATATTTCAAAGGATTTTGGAGTGCGGTTTCAGAGGGTACGATCGGTGCCCTGATCGCAATCGGGAATACGGCCGCGGTGGTTGGATTCGGAGGAGTGGCGAAAGCTGTTCCGGCATTTGAAACGGCTGTAGCTGTCATGACGAATATTCCAGGATCGCCTCTTATCGGGGGAGCAATTGCAGTAAGTGTCATTGCAGGTATGACAGGATCTGCATCCGGCGGCCAGGCAATCGCCCTGCCTATCCTGGCTCCTCATTATGTCGATATGGGTGTTAATCCTGAAGCCCTTCACCGGACTGTGGCGATTTCTTCAGGTGCATTGGATTCCCTTCCGCATAACGGATATGTTGTAACGACGATCCGGTCGATCTGTAATGAATCCCACGGGGAAGCTTACGGTGCAGTCGGGGCATTGACCGTCATTGTGCCGTTGATCGGATTGGCGATGGCGATCATTTTATTCAGCTTGGGAGTAGGTATATAAGAAAGGAGTATCATCATGGTTGAAAATAAAGTCGTATTTGTAACGGGTGCAGCACAGGGAATCGGTTATGAAATCGGCAAGGAATTCGCTGCGAACGGGGCAAAAGTTGTTCTAACAGATTTGAAAGAAGATGGGGTGCAGGAAGCTGCCCTCGCTTTGAAGAAAGAAGGGTATGACGCTCTTGGCATCCGCTGTGATGTTACTTCAGAGGAAGATTTAAAAGAAGCGATTGCCTCGACGGTGAATCATTATGGCACACTGGATGTCCTGATTAATAATGCAGGCCTTCAGCATGTGTCGCCTATCGAAGATTTCCCGACAGAGAAATTTGAGTTTTTAGTGAAGGTTATGCTCACTGCTCCTTTTGTGGCAATCAAACATGCATTGCCCATCATGAAAGAGCAGGGATTTGGAAGAATCATCAATATGGCGTCCATTAATGGACTGGTGGGATTTGCCGGCAAAGCAGCCTATAATTCCGCAAAACACGGCGTCATCGGCTTGACGAAGGTGGCAGCACTTGAAGGTGCAGCACATGGTGTCACTGTGAATGCTGTGTGCCCGGGTTATGTCGATACTCCGCTGGTGCAGAATCAGCTTGGTGATCTGGCTAAGACGCGAAATGTTCCACTAGAGAAGGTGTTGGAAGAAGTCATCTACCCGCTGGTACCGCAAAAAAGGCTTCTGGAAGTAAAGGAGATCGCGGATTATACAATGTTCCTGTGCAGTGACGCAGCGAAAGGCGTGACTGGGCAGGCAGTGGTGCTGGACGGGGGATATACGGTTCAGTGATGTATGTATGGAGAAAGCTGAGACAAACGTGTTCTAGATAAGGTTGACCCGAATTAATATGCGTTTTCAAAGGCAAATTAGTTCGGGTTTTTGGTTTAATATGCAGTTAGAATTTAGCTGTTTCCAGCGATTGATTGGAGTGCAAGACGAAGACTCCTGCGGGAAGAGTAGCTTATTAGAAAAGCGGAAGGGTTTTGTTCAGAGGCTTATGACATTTGCCTCTAAACCCTGCAGCTAGACATGTGAGACCCCGGAGGCAAAGCCGAGGAGGCTCACGAACTACCCGCGGAAAGCGAAGTCTTGCACGGAAATCAATAGCGGTATTTAGAACCTACTCCTCTTTAGACAGTGGTATTTATAGTTTTTCCCAGCCTTTTCATTTTTATGGTTATCTATTTTAAAATCAAAAATTGAGCTGCTCTGTCAAAAACGGCTTCAAATTTATTAAATTCCTTAACATTAGGCTTGCGCTCCTGAATATTTTCTCCTAAAATAGTGAATATATATAAAGATTCTATATTGTAAACGTTGATCAGGAGTAGTAGTGAATGTTTTCTGTCTTAGAGAGTTGACGGGTGGTGGAAGTCAACCGGAAGCATCATGAACTCGCCTGCTGAGTTGCAAGTGTGAACATCACAGTAAGACTTGCCGTTTTCCGCGTTAAGGATGAATGAAGCTGAGTGCGCGTACACTAATGTGGGTGGTACCGCGGGAGAATGTAAATACAACTCTCGTCCCAAATATTTATTTGGGATGAGAGTTTTTTTATTTTTAAAAAGAAAAGAGGCTGTAACGGTACCTTTTCTACCATCAAGTTAAAGGAGGATCTCAATATGAGTTTTAATCATAGAAGTGTTGAGACGAAATGGCAAAAGTATTGGGAAGAGAATAAAACGTTTAAAACGACCGAAGACGAGTCGAAAAAGAATTTCTACGCGCTGGATATGTTCCCGTATCCATCAGGCGCCGGGCTTCACGTCGGTCATCCTGAAGGATATACAGCGACAGATATCCTTTCAAGAATGAAACGTATGCAGGGCTATAATGTCCTTCATCCGATGGGATGGGATGCGTTCGGTCTTCCTGCTGAGCAATATGCGCTTGATACAGGAAACGATCCTGCAGAATTCACCCAACAAAATATTGATAATTTCCGCCGCCAGATCAAGGCGCTTGGATTCTCTTATGATTGGGACCGTGAAGTGAATACGACAGATCCTGGTTACTACAAATGGACGCAGTGGATTTTCCTTAAGCTTTATGAAAAGGGCCTGGCTTATATTGATGAAGTAGCGGTGAACTGGTGCCCGGCACTTGGGACGGTGCTGGCGAATGAAGAAGTCATCGATGGCAAGAGTGAACGCGGAGGTCATCCGGTCGAGCGCCGCCCGATGAAACAGTGGATGTTGAAGATCACGGCTTATGCGGACCGTCTTCTTGAAGATCTTGAAGATGTCGATTGGCCTGAAAGCATCAAGGATATGCAGCGCAACTGGATCGGCCGTTCTGAAGGGGCGGAGCTCGTCTTTACTATTGACGGACATGACGCCTCATTCGATGTATTCACTACGCGTCCTGACACGATCTTCGGTGCCACGTATGCAGTGCTTGCCCCTGAACATGATCTTGTTGAAAAGATCACAACACCGGAACAAAAAGAGCAGGTAGAAGCGTACCTTGATAAAGTGAAAACCAAGAGCGACCTTGAACGTACCGACCTTGCAAAAGAAAAAACAGGTGTGTTCACTGGGGCCTATGCGATCAACCCGGCAAACGGCAGCAAAATGCCGATCTGGATTGCAGACTACGTTCTTGTAAGCTACGGATCCGGAGCGATCATGGCCGTACCTGCCCATGATGAAAGAGACTACGAATTTGCTAAACAATTCGACCTGCCGATCGTTGAAGTGGTTGCCGGCGGGGACGTTGAAAAAGAAGCATACACCGGTGACGGGGAGCACGTTAACTCTGATTTCCTGAATGGACTTGGAAAAGAAGAAGCAATCACAAAAGCGATCTCCTGGCTTGAAGAAAAAGAAATCGGTACGAAGAAAGTCACATACCGCCTTCGCGACTGGCTGTTCAGCCGTCAGCGCTACTGGGGCGAGCCGATTCCGGTCATTCATTGGGAAGATGGCACGACATCCGGTGTTCCGGAAAGTGAGCTTCCTCTTGTTCTTCCTAAAACAACTGAAATCAAACCGTCCGGTACAGGTGAATCACCACTTGCCAACATCAGCGACTGGGTGAATGTCGAAGACCCTGAAACAGGCAAAAAAGGACGCCGTGAAACAAACACGATGCCGCAATGGGCGGGAAGCTGCTGGTATTACCTTCGCTACATCGATCCTCATAACGAGGAAGCACTTGCAGATGCGAAGAAAATGGATGACTGGCTTCCGGTCGATATGTACATCGGTGGAGCAGAGCACGCGGTACTTCACCTGCTGTACGCACGTTTCTGGCACAAATTCCTTTATGACATCGGGGTAGTCCCTACGAAAGAGCCGTTCCAAAAGCTTTTCAACCAGGGGATGATCCTTGGTGAAAACAATGAGAAGATGAGTAAATCAAAAGGAAACGTCGTAAACCCGGATGAGATTGTAGAGTCTCACGGTGCGGATACGCTTCGCCTGTATGAAATGTTCATGGGGCCGCTTGAAGCATCCGTTGCATGGAGCACAAATGGACTTGATGGAGCCCGTCGCTTCTTGGACCGTGTGTGGCGCCTTCTTGTTGAAGAAGATGGTTCCCTATCTAGCAAAGTCGCAGACACTGCCAACCCCGGCCTTGATAAAATCTACAACCAAACAGTCAAGAAAGTAACTGAAGACTATGAAGGGCTGCGATTCAACACCGGAATCTCCCAGCTGATGGTCTTTATCAATGAAGCGTATAAAGCTGAGACCCTTCCGAAAGCGTACGTGGAAGGTTTCGTGAAGATTCTTGCCCCGATCGCCCCACATACCACAGAAGAGCTGTGGGAGAAGCTTGGACATGAAGATTCCATCACTTACGTGGAGTGGCCGGCATTCGATGAGTCAAAGCTTGTTGATAACGAAGTGGAAATCGTCCTGCAAGTGAACGGTAAAGTGAAAGCGAAAGTGATGATCCCCCGCGATATGAACAAAGATGATCTTGAAAAAACAGCTATGGAAAACGAAGACATCAAGAGTCAAATCGAAGGGAAAACAGTACGCAAAGTGATTGCCGTACCAGGCAAGCTTGTGAATATTGTGGCGAACTGATCGTGAATGAATAAGGGGACGGACCTTTTTAAAGGGTCCGTTCCTTTTTTAATAATTTGAGCCAGGCACAAATGGACTGTATTGAGCCAGGCACAAAAGGACTGTATTGAGCCAGGCACAAAAGGACTGTTTTGAGCCAGGCACAAAAGGACTGTTTTGAGCCAGGCACATCCCGTTTCCCAAATAAAAATACCTGCACACCACAGCCTCTCAAAAAATACCCCTGAGCGTTTAAACTTTTTGTGAATGGGAATACCTTTGATATAATCAATATTGATAATCATGAAAGGGTGAAGTAAATGTCTGAAATCAAAACAATCACAACAGATGAATTGAACACGAAACTTAAAAATGGTGAAGACCTGTTATTAGTCGACGTACGTGAAGATGAAGAAGTAGAAGAGGGTATGATTCCGGGTGCCCGCCACATCAAAATGGGTGATATCCCTGAGTCACTTGACAAATTTGATAAAGATAAAGAATATATTTTTATCTGCCGCTCAGGCAACCGCAGTGGAAATGTAGCGCATTATATGAAGGATCAAGGTTACAAAGTGGTAAACATGGAAGGCGGCATGATGAACTGGGCAGGGGAAACAGCGCCCAAAAAATAATGTCATTGCTAGAAAACACATTCCTGTAGAGGGAGTGTGTTTTTTTTATGGTTAATTGTTTGAAAATTTAAATATCTGACAATACTAGTGATAGTTTCCAGAAAGGCGGGGTTCGGAATGATTCAGGTGAAGGTGTTTGATTATGAGCACGAGAAGGATTTGGAGCAGGATATGAATCAATTTCTGAGTAAAGTGGATGAGAAGAAAATCGTCGATATTAAATATCATATCGCTGCGTTGTCAGAAGAAATGGAAGAGCAGATTTACTGTTTCTCCGCAATGGTCATTTATCGAAAATAAAAAGGTTGATACGTCTCGTGGATAAGACGATCAACCTTTCTTTTTTTATACTTTTGCTGCATTATAGCCTGCAAGACGGCCAGTCACAAGGGCACTCGTGATGTTATAGCCGCCTGTGTATCCGTGGATATCCAGTACTTCCCCGCAGAAAAACAGACCGTGCATCTTTTTTGAAGCCATCGTTTTCGGCTCGATTTCCTTAACCGACACGCCGCCGCCCGTAACGAATGCTTTTTCAATCGACAGGGTGCCGTTCACAGTAAATGTGAATTGCTTTAACAGCTTAACAAACTGGCGGACTTTCTCCGAAGAGAGGTGGTCTCCTTTTTCATCTGGATCCATTCCTGCTTGATCGAGTAAGAATAATAGATACCTTTCCGGCACCAGGCCTTTGAAGATATTTTTGGCCGCTTTCTTTCCTTCTTCTTTTACCTGCTTGTAAAGTGATTGGAAGAGCTGTTCTTCATTTTTATCCGGAAGGGAGTCGACGACCATCGTCACATGGGTCAGGTTCCATTTCTTCATCGCTTTCACGACATACTGACTGGAGCGGAGAACAGCCGGACCTGATATGCCTAAATGAGTGAAAATCATGTCCATCTTATGGGTGATCAGCTTCTTCCCTTTAGGGTTCAGCACGCTCAGTTCAACGTCCCGGAGCGACAATCCCTGTAAGGCTTTCTGCTTGATGAATGGTTCATCGGACGTCAATGGAACCTCAGTCGGGAATAATTCAGTGATCGTGTGGCCGGCTTTTCTGGCCCAGGGGTATCCGTCACCGGTTGAGCCGGTATGAGGGACTGACTTTCCGCCTACTGCAATGACCACGGCTTTTGAATGGATCACTTCTCCATTCATTAATCGGATTCCCTTTGTTTCGCCATCCGCATAAATCACTTCTTCAACCGCCGTACTCGTTCTTGTCTCCACCCGTAATTCTTTCATTCTGTTTAAAAGAGCCTCTACAACATCCAGCGCCCGGTTCGAGACCGGAAACATCCGGCCGTGGTCTTCTTCTTTTAATTGAATTCCCAGGTTTTCAAAGAAAGAAATGATGTCTTCATTATTGAACTCGGAAAAAGCGCTGTACAAGAAGCGGCCGTTGCCGGGGATGTGTTTGATGATCTCATCGATCGGCAGGCGGTTTGTCACATTACACCGGCCGCCACCTGAAATCGCAAGCTTTTTCCCGAGCTTTGTTCCTTTATCTACAAGAAGGACCCTGGCACCGTTCTCGCCGGAAGCGATGCTCGCCATTAATCCCGATGGTCCTCCGCCTATAACAATTACGTCATATGCTGACATTTTTTCACCAACTTTATAGTTTAACTTCTCAACACTTAATATTAACAAAAACGCCCGTACTTAAAAAGTTTATCTTTCTGTGTTAGTTAAGTACGTCTTCAGGGTAGTCTATTTACTACGTCGAAAAAAATTGTCATTCGATACGTACAGTAGTAAACTACTGATAGTGTGTAAATTTTCGAGTAAGATATACAGGTACAATCGCACACTTCTAAATATGGAATTGTGCTTTTCTAGAGAGGGATACTATGTCATCTAAATTGATAAAAGGAACGTTTATCTTAACGTTAGGGACCTTTATTTCTAAGTTTTTGGGTCTTTTTTATGTTATACCGTTTGATGAGTTATTGAAAGGGAATGAAGAAGGGGCATCGCTCTATCAATATGGATATGTGCCATATACGATCTTTTTGACTGTGGCGACCGCAGGGGTTCCACTCGCTGTTTCGAAGTTTGTCTCGAAATATAATGCAATCGGGGAATACGCCGTCGGGCGGAAGCTGTTTAAGTCGGGATTGCTGTTAATGACGTTAACAGGAATTCTCTCATTTCTGGTTATGTACATCTTTGCTCCGGTATTTGCAGAGATGACCATTAAAAGTGATGAACAGGTCATTTCAGTGGCCCAGGTAACGACGGTCATCCGTGCGGTCAGCTTTGCATTGATCATCATTCCTTTCATGAGTCTGATACGCGGGTTTTTCCAGGGACATCAATCGATGGGGCCGACAGCCGTTTCACAGGTGATTGAACAGATAGTCCGAATCGTCTTTTTACTCGGCGGGATTTACGTGGTACTGCATATTATGGACGGATCGGTTACAACTGCGATCAGTGTAGCCACGTTTGCTGCATTTGTCGGAGGAGTCGCCAGTCTGGGTGTGCTCATTTGGTATTGGTTTAAACGGAAGCCTCATCTAGATGAGCTTTTGGAAGAAGACCGGGGGCAAGAAGAGGTTTCCCTGCCAAAGATGTACAAAGAAATCATTGCTTATTCGATTCCATTCATTTTTGTGGGACTGGCCAATCCATTGTTCCAACTTGTGGATCAAATCACCTTTAACACAGCAATGGCTGAAATTGGAAACGCTAAGATTTCCGACCATGCTTTCGCAATATTAAACTTTTATACTCATAAGCTTGTGATTATTCCGGTATCTTTGGCAACAGCTTTTTCCATGACCTTGATTCCGCTTATCACGACTTCGTACACAAGCGGTGACAGGAAAACAATGCGCCGGAATATCGACCAATCTTTTCAGATTCTGCTGTTTCTAACCGTTCCTGCATCTATCGGAATCGCCCTTTTGGCAGAACCTACTTACACAATGTTTTATCATAGTGACGACCTAGGTACTTCGATTCTTAGAACATATGCGCCGGTGGCAATATTATTTGCTCTTTATGCTGTAACGGCAGCGATCCTTCAAGGAATCGATGAGCAGAAATTCACGATCTTCGGTTTGCTTGTCGGCCTTTTGGTGAAGATGGTGCTGAACATTCCACTGATCAAGCTTTTTGAAACACAGGGAGCTGTCATTGCAACAACGATCGGTTATGCGGCTGCAATCGCCATTAACCTTTATGTTATTAAAAAATATGCCCGTTACAAATTCGAGCTTATCATCAGGAGAACGGTGGCCATCGGTATCATGAATGCAGTGATGGCCGCGGTTGTGCTGATTTTGTACGGCATTCTAAAACAATTCTTAAATCCTGCTTCCGGTTTCCAATCGGTCATCCTCGTAGCAGTCTGCGGCGGAGCGGGGGCCCTTGTCTATTTTTACTTGAGCCTGAGAAGCAAGCTAGCAGATAAGTTGTTTGGAGAAAGAGTCAATAAGATTCGGAGCCGATTGCGGATAGGATAATAAAAAAGGGGATGACGCATCGAGTCCATCCCCTTTTTTCTTTTACTGATTATAGTAACCAAGCTGCCTTTCAAGCCTTTCCACTTGTCTTTGAAGGCGGTCCACCCTGCGGTCCAAACGCTGATATTGTCTTTCTAAACGATCCAGACGGTCGTTGAAGCCTCCGCCACCGCCTCCCGGATAACCTGGATAACCGGGATATTGCTGTCCGCCGCCGGGAAAGGGAATCGGAATTAAAATGCCGCCGCTTCCTTGTTGTCGATAAGGATACATTCTTTTCACCTCGAGTTTAAGATAGGTTTCTTGCTTATCGTTAATAGCCTATGTATAAAATAGGATAATGAATGGGCGGTTTGCCTAAGTGGAATAAACGAATTATTGAACGGCATTTATTAAACACAATAGGAGTGTAATCATGAGAATTGATAAATTACTTGCAAACATGGGCTATGGAAGCCGAAAAGAAGTGAAGAAACTGCTGAAGGATGGAGGTCTGCAGGTGAACGGGGAGGTCGTCAAGGATGGAAAAGTCCACGTCGACACGGAAAAGGATACCGTTATGCTGTACGGTGATAAGGTGGAATATCGTGAATTCATCTATCTGATGATGAACAAGCCGCCTGGCCTGATTTCAGCGACAGAGGATGCCAATGAAGAAACCGTCATCGATATCCTTCAGATGGAAGACCAGATCTTCAATCCATTTCCTGTAGGAAGGCTCGACAAAGATACGGAAGGCTTGCTGCTTATCACAAACGATGGGCAATTGTCACACCAGCTCCTTTCTCCAAAACGGCATGTGCCGAAAACTTATTTTGCGGTGATTGAGGGAGAAGTGACTGAACGTGATATAGAAGCCTTTAAAGAGGGTGTGACGCTCGAGGACGGATATCATACAAAGCCGGGTAACCTTGTGATTTTAAAATCGGGCATTACATCTGATATCGAGTTGACGATCACGGAAGGCAAGTTCCATCAGGTGAAGCGGATGTTTGAAAGTGTAGGGAAGCGCGTTGTTTATTTGAAGCGTTTGTCGATGGGGCCTTTAAAGCTGGATGAGGACCTGGAACTTGGAGAATATCGTGAGTTGACGGATGAAGAAGTGGAGATGCTGAAGGAGTATCGTCCTTGATTTAGTAAATTAGTTAGAAAAAGCCTGGAACTACTATTAAAAGTTGGTTTTCAGGTTTTTTATGAAAAGTGGCAGCCTGGTTTTTGAGCATAGGGCGGATTTTTGCTCGAAATCTATAAATATATGCTCGATTTCTCTGTTTTTTTGCGCGGAAACTCTTAATTAGTGCTCGAAATTCTGGATATATGCTCGTTTTGTCGAATTTTCTACATAGAGGAATCAGCCCTCTTGATATTAGCAAGAGGTTATAACTGAAAAATCCCCAAAGGCAAAAAGCCGCCTTTCCGGCCGACTCGTCTTATGCTTGTCGGGCCAGAGCAGTCGGCTCCGCTTTTCTCTTGTCCAGCTACAGCGCCTAGAGGCTCGAGGTCATAAGTTAAACCTACCAAAAAGGCAAAGAGCGCCTTTCCGGTAGGTTTATCTTATGCTTGTCGCCTCTAAGCAAGGCGCTTCCGCTTTTCTTTCTATGAAGACATCTTTACTTTCTTCTCTGTTGTTGTCCATTG
Organism: Rossellomorea oryzaecorticis; assembly: GCF_038405515.1. Taxonomy (GTDB): domain Bacteria; phylum Bacillota; class Bacilli; order Bacillales; family Bacillaceae_B; genus Rossellomorea; species Rossellomorea oryzaecorticis_A. The sequence continues at coordinate 24,100 of NZ_JBBYAF010000025.1, forward strand.
GCCGCGACTTGGGCTTTGTACCAAGTCATTATACGCTAACACGTTGAGATCCCTTTGAATGGTGCGAGGAGTAATGCCAAATTCGTCAACGAGATCTTGAGTTGTTACAGTACCTTTCTTGTTAATGTACATGTATACAGCTTTTATTCTTGTTAGCATACGATTGGTTGAAGGTTTCAAAGAACCACTCCCTCATCATTTTTCCAAAGTCAAAGACTACATCGTCATTTGTGCACCTCACGTGCCCTTATGTACCATGCGCTTTAGACAACCCTTTTCCTTTTTGATTGTTTACTCATAAGATGTCTGACAATTATATTGTACCCTTAATTCTACAAAAATTCTATAATATTGTCTAAATTTACAAACAATTAACGTTAGGCACTTTTGTTATCCCTATTTTTATGAGGTTTCACAGAAAAAAATGAATAATTCCAAAAATTAAACACGCAAACATTTTTTATAGGTCCCCCCTCCTTGTTTGGATTTCACCAGCAAACAGTATAAAATGGAGGGGAATGAGATTAAATACATAATGAGCAGGTGTTAGAGATGAATTGGACCCAGGAAGTAGAGAAGCGAAAAGATGATTTACTAAAAGATTTACAGAATTTCTTGAAAATTAAAAGTGTGTTGGATGAAGAAAATGCAACAGAAGATGCCCCGCTTGGAAAAGGGGTAAAGGAAGCTCTGGATTATTTATTGATGCTTGGTGAAAAAGATGGCTTTACCCCTAAGAATGTCGACCATCTTGCGGGTCATCTTGAATTCGGTGAAGGAGAAGATCTTCTTGGTATTCTTTGCCACGTGGATGTCGTTCCTGAAGGCGACGGCTGGAGTGTGGATCCATACGGCGGGGAAATCAAGGACGGAAAGATTTATGCGCGCGGAGCGATTGATGATAAGGGACCAACGATGGCTGCTTATTATGCCATGAAAATCGTAAAAGAACTGAAGCCGGATTTCACGAAACGAGTACGTATGATCATCGGAACGGATGAAGAAAGTGATTGGAGATGTGTCGATCACTATTTCAAGAAAGAGGAAATGCCTTCGATGGGATTTGCCCCTGACGCTGACTTCCCTATCATTTATGCAGAGAAAGGGATTGCCGACTATGATCTTGTTCAGAAAATGAAAAGGGAAGGGAACGAAGAAGGCAATATAGTGGTTTCCTTCGAATCAGGGCGCCGTTATAACATGGTTCCGGACTATGCAAAGGCTGTTGTCCATCTGGAGGAAGATCATACGAAATGGGTACAGCAATTTGAAATATTCACGAAAAAAGAAGAAATCAAGGGCAGCTACTACATTGAAAATGGAGACGTGATTTTTGAAGTCGAAGGTGTCTCAGCTCATGGGATGGAACCTGATAACGGAAAAAATGCCGGGTTATATCTTGCCTCTTTCTTGACAGAGCTTCCTCTGGATTCACAGGCAGAAGCATTCTTTGCTTTTACGAAAGAGAACTTCTTCAAAGATTCCCGCGGAGTAAAGCTTGGTGTGAGCCATTGTGATGAAATCACAGGTGACCTGACGATTAACGTAGGGAAACTGCGTTATTCGAAAGATGAAGGAGGTCGTCTGGGTCTCAATATGCGTTACGGGGTCCATTACGAAATAGAACAAGCGAAGAAGACTCTTCAGGCCATTGAAGGATTTACGGTTGAAAAATTCACCGACAGCAAGCCGCACCATGTATCAGCGGATGATGAGCTGGTGCAAACACTGAAAAAAGTATATGAAGAGCAGACAGGAGAAAAAGGTGAGCTCATCACAATCGGGGGCGGAACCTATGCAAGAAGCCTTGAAGCAGGGGTCGCATTTGGACCGTTATTCCCGGGAAGAGAAGATATTGCCCACCAAAAGGATGAATATATGTATATAGAGGATCTCCTCAAAGCGACGGCGATTTACGCTCAGGCCATTTATGAATTAGCATGTAAATCATAAGAATCAGGAGGAGAGAGGGAAATGACGAATGAAACGGTTTTTCTTAATGGGGAATTTGTAAAGAGAAAACATGCAAAAGTAGATATTGAAGACCGCGGCTATCAATTCGGAGATGGAATCTATGAAGTCATCCGTGTGTACGGCGGGGATGTTTTTACAATGAACGAACACATGGAGCGACTGTATCAAAGTGCAGAGAAGATGAAGCTGAAGATTCCATTTGACCTTCAGGAACTCACTTCCATCGTATTCAAGCTGATTGAAGCGAATGAGGTAAATGAGGGCATTGTCTATATGCAGGTTTCAAGAGGAATTTCACCGAGGCAGCACCACTTTCCGGGAGAAGACGTATCCGGCAGTGTGATCGCTTATACAAAAGAAATCCCCCGTCCGTTAAAGGAAATGCAAGAAGGGGTAACAGCCACGCTTGTAGAGGATATCAGATGGCTGCGCTGTGATATTAAGAGTTTGAATCTCTTAGGAAATATCCTGGCGAAAGAAGAAGCGTCTTCCAAAGGACATTTCGAAGCGATCCAGCATCGCGGGGAAACGGTGACGGAAGGGTCTTCTTCAAACGCCTTTATCGTAAAAGATGGCACGGTCTTTACACATCCTGCCACGAACCTTATTCTAAATGGCATTACGAGAAGGGTCATCAAGGATATGGCAGATAAAAATGGGGTACCATTTGTAGAACAGATATTCACGGTGGATGAGCTGCTTTCAGCAGATGAAATCTTCATTGCGAGCACAACGTCAGAAGTGATGCCGGTCATAAAGGTGAATGATGTGACAATCGGCCAAGGCATGCCGGGACCTGTAACAACGAAATTACAAGAATGGTTTACTGCCAGCATCAAGTCAGAGTGCAAGATTCAACAAGGTTAACGGAGGAAGCGGGATGAAATTGATCTGTTCACAAGCTTACATGAAACAGGAACGTCTCATTGAAGACAATCAGCAGTATACGGTGGAAACGGAAGAATATTTATACTTGTATACTGATAAAATCGTGACGCCAAAACGGAGCTTTACAATGCAGCAGGTGTGGGATGTAACGAAAAAACATCTTTCTTCTCACTACACGTTTCTCTACCTTCACACCATTGAAGGGGTCCTGACGTTCATAGTGAAGTCTTCACCCGATCATTTCATCTCGAATTACCGCAAAGTTAAAGAAAAAATATAAAAGAAGGCCCGTCACTTCACTGCATTAAAGCAGCGAGGGACGGGCCTTCTGATGTTAGAATCGGAATAAATCACTAGAGAGGTATCTTTCCCCGGTATCACATGCAATGCATACAACTACATCGTCTGGGGATAATGTTTTGGCGACTTCAATGGCTGCGTAGCATGCCGCACCCGATGACGGGCCGACAAGGATTCCTTCTTCGCTTGCCATTCTTCTTGCGATATCATAAGCCTGTTCATCTTCTATCTTGTGAATTTTATCGTAGACCTCAGTATTAAGCGTATCCGGAACAAAGCCGGGACTTGTGCCGACCAGTTTATGCTTTCCTGGTTTTCCCCCGGATAGGACAGGCGATCCTGCCGGTTCCACGACATGCACCTGAATGTCAGGATAATGCTCCTTCAAAACTTCTCCTGTTCCAGTAATCGTTCCGCCTGTACCGGCCGTTGCGACGAAAGCTGAGAGGGGCTTGCCGATTTGCTCCATGGCTTCCACAATTTCAAGTGCCGTTGTTTTTCGATGGGCGTTTGGATTGGCTGCATTTTCGAACTGCATCGGCATAAAGCTGTTTGGGATCTCTTTTGTCAGTTCTTTTGCTTTATTGATCGCACCTGGCATCTTCTCATCGCCGGGAGTCAATACGACCTCTGCTCCGTATGCTTTCAGCAGGTTAATCCGCTCCTGGGTCATCGTGTCAGGCATGACGAGAATGGAGCGGTAACCTCTTGCTGCAGCATTCATGGCAAGTCCGATTCCTGTATTTCCGCTCGTCGGTTCAATGATCGTCGAACCTTCTTTCAGCAGCCCTTCTTTCTCAGCTTCCACGATCATCTGGAAAGCTGCACGATCTTTTACACTCTTGCTTGGGTTATAAAATTCAAGTTTTACATATACATCCGCGCCATCAGAAGGATTCAGGCGATTTAGTTTAACAAGGGGCGTGTCCCCGATCAATTCAGCGATATTCTGTACTACTTTCATGGTCAACTTCCTTTCCTTCACTGTCTAATTCTATGGTACTCATTCATATAAATCTTATCAACTAAATTGGCTTTGTATTTCATTTTTATTGCATTTTCCATCAGTGATTCTTTCTCTTAGCACATTTTGCTAAAATAGAGATAAATAAGTCAAAGTTAGTTCCTTTGAATACCGCTGTTGATTTCCGAGCAAGACTTCGCTTTCCGCGGGCGGTTGGTGAGCCTCCTCGTCGCTCTGCTCCTGCAGGGTCTCACCTAACACAATCAACAGCTGGAACAAGCTGAATGAACAATCACCATACTCTCTAACAAAGCCAAACACAAAGGAATGGGATGTTATGTTAAAGACACACTATTTTTTTGCATTATCATTACCAAAAGAATTGAAGAATGAAATACATGAGTTGACCGCCACTTTCAGGGAGGAGGGGTCTTTTAAAAAGTGGGTTCATCCAGAAGACTACCATATTACCCTGGCCTTTTTAGGTGATGCTTCACAAGAAGATCTGGATGTGGCAATTGATACTGTCACACATTCTTTACATAACCTTGGCAGTTTTCCGTTATCACTCAAGCAATTTGGCACGTTCGGGAAAAGTGATGAACCAAGGATTTTCTGGATGGGTGTGAACCCGTCATCAAGTCTTCACCAAATTCGAGAGAAAGTATACGAAGCCTGCGAGGAAGCGGGATTTCGTCTGGAATCAAGGCCTTTCACCCCTCATATTACGATTGGGCGCAAGTGGAACAAGAACTATTCATTTTCGAAGGAATGGCTGAATGAATTCAATCCCTGCGAAACTCCAAGCCACCGCATATCAGAAGTCGTTTTGTATCAAACGCACATGGACCGTTCTCCGAAATATGAAGCGATCCACACCATACAATTGAATGACCTGCCCTAAACCATACTTGAAAGGAAGGACTCCGGATGGCGCAGTTAATTAAACTCCAAGATTATGTTTCAAGGTATGAAACCGATTTATATAGATATCCTTCCCAATTTGTAAGATTAAAAAAGCAGCAATGGGAAAAAATGAAACTTCATTGGGAAAGCGGAGATACGTTTGCCTCTCTTGAAAAAGAAGAAGTAGAAGAAAAAGAAAAACCATCTGTGACCAATAAGTTTATGTCTTTTTTTAAAAAGAAAGATGATGGTGGACCGGCAGAGAGCGAGTTTCTCAATCAGAAAGATGATGACGAAATCGAGATTGAAATGAGCTCGCACTCTGATATTTCAACAGAAGAAGAGCTGAAGAAGCATTTCCTGGATTCCATCTTCGGTTTTCAATTAAGGTGGGCGAGTTCGACGATTTCAGAAAAGTCCTATGTGGATAACAGTTACTATTATGATGAGCGTCTGAAATATTTGCTGCAGCGATTTCCTGATAACACACTGGTTCTATATTACCCGGTTCTTAAAATAAAGAATGCACCTGTTGAGTTGGAGGTTGTCCTTATAACGCCGACAGGTATATGGTGCTTATCATTTCTTGAATTTGAGGATGGGACGGCCTATATAGGTTCCGGGGATCGTTTCTGGGAGAAAAAATGGGGAGAGACCGAAACAAGAGTTCTGAACCCGTTGATTTCCTTAAGAAGAATGGAACGCATCATTCAGCAAATTGTTGAATATGCGGGGATTGAATTGCCGGTCCATAAAGCTGTCATCTCGAGAAACGGCTATATCGATTACCCTCAGGCACCTGCCGGATATCGATTTATTGATAAGCGGATGCATGAGAGCTGGTTCAATCAGCAGCGTTCAATCCGTTCACCGATTAAAAGTGTCCAATTGAAAGCAGCGAAAGTCATTTTGGATTTTTGTCAGACGACTTCCTTCAAGCGGATGCATTATCAGCATGAGACATTAAAGGAGTGGAATCAAGCAGCTGAAGAGGACTCTCAATGAAGACAATCTTCATCGTGAATCCATCTGCAAGGAACGATCATTCAATTTCTTCCTGGAGAAGGTTTCAGAAGAACATCACCATTCCCCACATGCTGTATATCACAGAGCATCCTGACGATGTGAAAGGCATCGTGGGGGAGCTTGTCCGAAATCATCCCCATGAGACGTTATACATAATCGGAGTAGGCGGTGATGGGACGATGAACTCCATCATCACAGGCACGGCGGGTTTCGAAAATATTGCCATTGGGTATATGCCGGGAGGAAGCGGAAATGATTTTGCACGGGGGTTTCATTGGCCCGCCAATCAAAATGAAGCATACAACCTGATTAAAGAAACAGCATCTTCCCAAGAGCCGATTTCACTGGATGCAGGACTTTTCTCTATCGGAGAAGGACCAAAGCGATATTTTGTGAATAATATAGGTGTAGGTTTCGATGCTTTAATCGCCAAAAAGGCAAATGCATCCCTTCTAAAGAAAAAACTTAACCGATGGTCATTGGGGAAGTTGATCTATCCAATCCTTCTTTGCAGGGAAACATTGAGCTTCACCCCATTTCAAATGACGATCGAGGCTGACGGTGCAACTCAGACCCTGGATCGGGTATGGTTTATCACGATTTCGAATCAGCCGTATTTCGGCGGAGGGATGAAAATAGCGCCAGAAGCATGTCCGAATGATGGAGAGCTTGATTTGACCATTGTATCGGGACTTTCAAAATGGAAACTTTTGTTTTTGTTTATTTCCGTCTTTTTCGGTAAACATACTGAATTAAAAGAAGTCCATACATTAAGAGGAAGAAGTATCACAATCAGAAGCGGGGAGGGGGTTCCTGTCCATGCAGATGGCGATTTTACAGGAGTCATCGATGGAGACAGAGAACTGTACATAAAGGTTCTTCCCGACAGCTGGAAAATGTTAAATAGAAGCAGGTGGCAGAAGTGTTAGTCATTAGTCGGCAGTACGAAGCATTCCTGGATACATTTCATACAATTACATTCATTCTCCCTTATACGTATCATGGCGGTCAGTCCAATCGATTTTCCTTAATTAAAGACGGGAACGAAATTGCACTCGAACTGAAGGAAAAGATCCCGTTGGATGATGCAATGAAATACACTGCATCCCTGCCGGAGAGACTGGAGCTTGGAAAAACCTACACCATCGTTGACGAACACAATACGGAAACGGACCTGCAAATCGGTGCAGTCATCCGGACAGAAGAATTCGATCAGCATTTTTATTATGAGGGGGATGACCTTGGAGTCACCTTTCTTGAAGATGCTGCCGTTTTTAAAGTGTGGTCCCCGACCTCTACCGAAGTGAAGCTTAAATTAAAGTCCCCCCATGAAGAAAAGGCCGTTCAATATCCTATGAAAAGAAACGGGAACGGAGTCTGGGAGCTGACGATCGCTGCAGACATTGAAGGGTATTATTATACATTTCTGACATGCATCAATTTGATCTGGAATGAGCTTGTCGATCCATATGCGAAAGCTGTTTCCTATAACAGTGAATGGGGATGCGCTGTGAATCCGGATCGAATCAAACCGGGATGTTCTTCATTGGAACCTCTGCCGTCCCCAACGGATGCAGTCATCTATGAATTGAATATAAGGGACTTTTCGAATGCCAGGGAAAGCGGCATGAAGTTCAAAGGAAAGTATCTTGCTTTTACGGAGAAAGATACCCGCACGCCGAATGGATTTTCAAGCGGCATTCAATACTTGAAGGAACTGGGTATCACACATGTGGAACTGCTTCCCGTGAATGATTTCGACGGTGTATCGGACGATCCGGCTGATAACCGTTATAACTGGGGATACAACCCTTTATACTTTAACGCTCCTGAAGGCAGCTACAGTATGAAGCCCGATGATCCTGCAGAACGGATACACGAACTGAAATCTGTGATTCACTCCCTGCATGAAGAAAATATAAGGGTCATTCTGGATGTCGTCTATAACCACGTTTATATTAGGGAAACATCGTCTTTTGAAAAACTTGTCCCTGGATATTTTTTCAGACATGATGAAAACGGACTGCCCTCAAATGGAACAGGAGTCGGGAATGATTTTGCTTCTGAGCGTTTGATGGCAAGGAAATTCATCAAGGATTCAATTCTATACTGGATGAGAACCTACGGAGTGGACGGATTCAGGTTCGATCTGATGGGTATCCTGGATATCGCGACGATGAACGAAATCCGTGAAGAAGTAAACAGAGTCCTGCCTGATGCAATCCTGATCGGTGAAGGGTGGGATCTGAACACACCTCTCCCGTTCAATAGTAAAGCAAACCTTCGAAATGCAAACAGTCTTATTGGAATCGGGCAGTTCAATGATTGTTTCCGCGATACCATCAAGGGGAGTACTTTCAATCTGCACGATAAAGGGTTTGCACTCGGCCACGGGAAATTGGAGGAGAAAGTGGAACAGGTGCTCACGGGAAGCGTGGGCACCCCTAACGGAGAACGGGGCATTTTCATTGAGCCGGTTCAATCCGTCAACTATGTCGAGTCACATGATAATCATACGCTTTGGGATAAAATGAAAGCCTGCCTTGAGGAAGACGATGAAATCTTAAAGAAAAGGCAGAAGCTTGCAACTTCGATGGTGCTGCTTTCTCAAGGTATCCCATTCATCCATGCTGGCCAGGAATTTTTCCGGACAAAGCAGGGAATCGAAAACAGCTATAATTCGCCCGCAGCAATAAACCAGCTTGATTGGCTGAAAAGAGAAAAGCATGATGAAGATATCGAATATGTCAGGGGCTTGATTGCAATCAGGAAAAGTCACGGGGCATTTCGTTTCAGGCAATCAAACCTCATCCGGAAATATGCTTCTGTCTCACATCCAGCAGAAAATCTGGTAATGGTCCATTATCAAGATGTTCATCCGTACGGTCCCTGGAATGAGCTTATTCTGCTTTTCCATTCGGGAAGCAGCGATAAGGTGAGAGTTCCCTTGCCAAAAGGAAAGACTTGGATTATCCTGGCAGACGGAAATCAGGCGAATGTGAATGGATTATGTGAGCTGAACGGAGGCTCCATAGAGGTTGAAGGACTATCCTCCTATTTGATTGTCCGCTGACACATCGTTCCAATGCTTGACGAAATGAGAAGATGACGATAAAATCAAAAACAGATGGCTATTGATTGATCTGCCCAATAGCTGTCTTTTTTGTTTTATGAAGACTTTTAATTGATAAAATGTGTTTAAAGAATAACTTTAATTGACGATAACAAAAGTACGTACGATAGAAACGAACATGACTAAGGACCAATAGAAGGTGAATATATTGGAACACTTATTTGACCAAGATTGGGAAATAGTCCCCGCAGGCGGCGCTACCGGAGAAGCTTTTTTTGCTCAGTATCAGGAGCAGAAGCTATTTCTGAAACGCAACTCTTCTCCATTTGTAGCCGTATTATCGGCAGAAGGCATCGTGCCAAAGCTGGTATGGACAAAGCGAATGGAAAATGGGGACGTTATAACAGCACAGCACTGGTTAAATGGAAGAGAATTAGATCCTGAAGAAATGAAGAATGAACGGGTAGCCAGACTGCTCAAGAAAATACACTCTTCAAAGCCTCTGTCCACGATGCTTGAGAGATTGGGTCAAGAACCTTTTCAACCGGAGCATATGCTGACAGAAGTAGAAACAGGGCTCGAATTCGATCTTCTATCACTGCCGGTTGTCAGGCAAGCGTTATTATTTCTCCAAAAAGAACTGGAAGATGTGCGCCAGGATGAATATGTGGTCTGTCACGGAGATGTCAACCATAACAACTGGCTGCTTTCTGACTTCAACCAGCTGTACTTAATTGATTGGGACGGTGCAATGATAGCCGACCCCGCTTTCGATGTCGGAATGCTGTTATACTGGTACATTCCCGAAGAAGAGTGGACTGAATGGCTCACCCAATATGGCGTGGAGTTAACAGACAATTTAAGATTGAGAATGAAGTGGTATGTAGTGGCTCAAACAATCCTTTCCATTCAATGGCATAAAGGGAAAGGACGTTTTCATGAAATGAACCACTGGATCGAGTATTTGCATAAGATTGTTTGATCAGGAGAACTGATCCATATCCGTCACCCATTGGGACAGGTTCTGTCTATTGCTCGTAATATGAGAGCCAAGGTCAGAGCTGCCTGCTCCACTTTGACTGTATTGATAAATTTCCTGCAGGACCGGCTTAATGTTTTCATTAATATCGGCATTGACCATCAACGATTTCACTAATCGTTCGACTTGCTCACATTCAGATACTGAACCGCAGCAATCTGTTTGATGATTCGATAATATATCTTTCAATAACTGCATTTGATAATGGGAATCCAACGGCATACCGTAACACCCTTTCATATAAAGATCTTACATCGTTTTCATTCTTGAAAACAAAAAAGGAATTCACATTTAGTGTGTGAATTCCTTTTTTTATTATTCGTGTGATTTTTTTGAATGCGTCTATTAAACACCGCTGTTGATTTCCGTGCAAGACTTCGCTTTCCGCGGGCGGCCGGTGAGCCTCCTCGTCGCTCTGCTCCTGCGGGTCAGAAAAGCGGAGGCGGCTTGTTCAAAGGCGACAAGCATAAGCCAGGGTAGCCATAAAGGCGTTTTTTGCCTTTTTGGATGGCATGGCTTATGTCTCGAGCCTTTAGCCGCCAGAGCTAGACAAGTCACTCCTGTCTCGCTTTTCCCGCAGGAGTCTTCGTCTTGCACTCCAATCAACAGCTAGATTCGGTTAGCATTAAGAATTAAATTTATTGTTGCAGTGAGTTCTCACATCTGTTATTGTTTTTTTCGGTAGAGCTGTTTTCATATGAATTGTTTATGAAAAAACGTCTTATATGAAAACCGCTTTAAAATTATCAAATGAGGTGTCACATCATGCGTTTAAGACATAAACCATGGGCTTCTGAAAAAATCAGCGAAAATCCACAGTATGTGGTTGCCCAGCCCGAAGAGAAAAAAGGAAAATGGGATAAGGAATTTGGAAATGACAATCCGATTCATATAGAAGTTGGAACTGGAAAAGGTCAATTCGTCACGGAAATGGCAAGAGCGAATCCAGATGTCAATTACATCGGGATCGAATTATATGAAAGTGTCATCGTAACGGCTCTGGATCGATTGATTGAAGCAGAGCTCCCTAATGTGAAGCTGCTGAACGTAGATGCGCGCAACTTAACAGACTTCTTCGCGAGTGGGGAAGTGGGCAGAGTATATCTCAACTTCTCTGATCCTTGGCCGAAGAACCGTCACGAAAAGCGCCGTCTCACATACGAAAATTTCCTTAAGCTTTATGAGGATATCTTGATCAAGGGTGGAGAAATCCACTTTAAGACCGACAACCAGGGCTTGTTCGAATACTCCTTGAAGAGTTTTTCATGGTACGGTTTGCATTTGAAATTCTTGAGCCTCGACCTTCATAACAGTGATTTTGAAGGAAATATCATGACCGAATACGAAGAAAAGTTTTCTGCTAAAGGCCAGCGTATTTATAGGGTGGAAGCACAGTATCAGAATCAATAATATTATAGTAGAAGTGTCCTGGATTGATGATTCGGGACGCTTTTTTTTGTTGGAATAGAGGTTAAGCGGGAGAGAGCTGTGGAATGCGGGGGGTTTTTTGAATAATAAATTGGTATTTGAAAAAATATCACAGGTTTTTGAAAAAAAAGTGATGGATTTTGAAAAAAATATCACTCTGGAGGCATGTTTGATAAGGATTTTTTTAATTTCGTACTTTAGATTAATCACTCCAAAGGTCATCCCCACAATAATTGCGCCGGTTTCCAAGTAATTGCGCCACTTTTTCAATAATCGTGCCACTTACAAAATAATTGCGCAAGAATATCAGTAATTGCGCCTGTTGTCGAATTTTCTTTCTTTCTTTATTTATAAACGTGGTTAAGCAATCACAGCTGTTTATCGGGGTACAAGACGAAGACTACATCTCTTAATATCACCTCATGCTTATCTGTGTAAGTTGTCCATAAATTCTGATAAAATAAAAATCGTACGAACAAAGGAGGAATAAGACATGAAGGAATCATTGAAGATAGGGGACTTAACAATCCATTGGCTTAATGGGGGAGTCACGCACATGGACGGGGGAGCGATGTTTGGAGTCGTTCCGAGACCTCTTTGGTCAAAAAAATATGCAGTCAATGAATTGAACCAAATCGAGCTGAGAACCGATCCTCTCTTTTTTCAATATCAAGGGAAAAACGTTTTGATTGAATCAGGTATCGGAAAAGGGAAACTTAATGATAAGCAAAAACGTAACTATGGTGTTCATGAGGAATCATCGGTAGAATCATCGTTAGAACAGCTTGGATTGACCACTTCAGATATTGATGTCGTTTTAATGACTCATATGCATTTCGATCATGCATGCGGATTGACCAAGTATGAGGGTGAGAGCCTTGTTCCAGTGTTTCCAAATGCAAAGATCTATACTTCGAAGGTCGAATGGGATGAAATGAGAGAGCCGAATATCAGGTCTCGTAATACATATTGGAAAGAAAACTGGGAAAGCATCACTCATCAGGTGGAAACATTTGAAGAGGAATTGGAGGTGCTGCCGGGACTTCGCATGATTCATACAGGGGGCCACAGTGACGGTCATTCAATCATTGTCCTCGAGCATGCTGGTGAGACGTTCATTCACATGGCAGATATCATGCCGACCCACGCTCATAAAAATCCGCTATGGGTCCTTGCTTATGACGATTATCCAATGACATCCATCCAAGCAAAACACAAGTGGATCAATCAGGCGTTAGACAATGAGTATTGGTTCCTCTTCTATCACGATGCCGTATACAGAGCGCTTAAATGGAACAAGAACGGAGAAATCATTGAAGAGGTGCCGAGAATTTTATAAATGAAAAAGGACGGCACCTGGGTGCTATCCATTTTACCGCCCTATTCGAACTGGACATAAATGAAAAAGGATGGCACCTGGGTGCCATCCTATTAATACCGTTATTGAGAAAGTGGATAAACATCGATCACGGTGCCGGTATATGCATCAGCCAAAAATTCATACTGTTCCAATCGGCCTGCACTCCGGCGGGAAACTCCGCCTTTATAAACTTTGGTGGATAAGGAATGCTTCTGATAATCTTCTGGTTTCATGGCGATCCAAGAGCCATCTACTCTTCCTTCTTTCTTAAATGAGAGCTTTACATCCTTTAACACTTTTTCGGCAGATACAAAGCTTGCATCTTTCAGCTTATCACTTAGTAATATGCCGCCTGCAGCACCGATTCCGATTCCCAAAATGAATGACTTCCAATTCATATTAATCCCTCCACAGCCATGATTACAAACAAGTATATAGGTACATTCTAACAAAGATTCAGAAAAAAAGAGAACTGCTTTTGCCTTAATTGGTGGTAAGACGTGAGAAAGTTCTGTAAAATAAAAACTATACATAAACAGATACTAAATAAAAAGGGGAAGAATATATGAAACAAGATACAATGGATTTATTTAAAACGTTAACAGAGTTGCCTGGAGCACCAGGGAATGAACATGCTGTACGTCAATTCATGAAGGAACAACTGGCTGAGTATTCCGATGAAGTGGTCCAGGACCGTCTTGGTGGAGTATTCGGTGTTAGAAGGGGTAAATCGGAAGATCCGGTTGTCATGGTTGCAGGGCACATGGATGAAGTAGGCTTCATGGTCACTTCCATCACAGACAATGGAATGCTTCGTTTTCAAACGCTTGGAGGCTGGTGGAGTCAGGTCCTCCTTGCTCAGCGTGTACAAATCATTACCGACAACGGACCTGTAATCGGAGTCATCGGCAGTATCCCTCCGCACCTCCTAGGCGAGGAACAGCGCAGAAAGCCGATGGATATGAAAAATATGCTCATCGATATCGGTGCAGATAATAAGGAAAATGCACTGGAAATCGGAATCAAGCCAGGTCAGCAGATCGTTCCGATTTGTCCGTTTACTCCAATGGCTAATGAAAAGAAGATTCTTGCCAAAGCTTGGGATAACCGCTATGGCTGCGGATTAGCCATTGAGCTTTTAAAAGAACTTCAAGGTACAGAATTGTCGAGCACCCTTTATTCAGGTGCTACTGTGCAGGAGGAAGTTGGTCTTCGTGGAGCCCAGACCGCTGCAAATATGATCAACCCTGACGTTTTCTTTGCGTTAGATGCAAGTCCTGCGAATGATATGTCCGGTGATAAAAATGAGTTTGGTCAATTAGGCAAAGGGGCACTCCTTCGCATTCTTGACCGTTCCATGGTAACGCATAAAGGAATCAGGGAATTCATCCTGGATACTGCAGAGTCCAATGACATCCCTTATCAATACTTTGTATCTCAAGGCGGGACGGATGCAGGAAGGGTGCATATCTCGAATGAAGGTGTACCAAGTGCGGTAGTTGGAATCTGTTCACGCTACATCCATACACATGCATCCATGATCCATGTGGACGATTATGCAGCTGCTAAAGAGCTTATTGTAAAATTGGTCAAACAATGTGACCGCTCCACAATCGAAACCATCAAACATAACGGATAGTCGATTATTTGAGCTAAGATAGAGAAAACATAGTAATTGAGAACTGTCTCCCCGGAGGCAGTTTTTTTAGGGAACAGACTTAAAGCAAAGAGGATGGAGTCAAGCTAATCCTCAATACCATGCACTGTTGGAAAAGAGGTATTCAATTTGTTGAAAATAACAATCGGGACACAGAACAAAGCAAAAGTTGAGGCTATACAAAAGGGGTTTCAGGAGCATTATGAGAATATACGTTTCGAATGCCTGAAAACCGAATCAAATGTGAGTGAACAGCCTTTTTCAGATCAGGAAACGATTGAAGGGGCTTTAAATCGGGCAAAAAACGTATTAAGGATGACGGAAGCCGACATTGGAATCGGTCTTGAAGGTGGCGTGACAGAAACTCTTTACGGTATGTTTTTATGCAACTGGGGAGGGCTCGTAGATCGAAAAGGCAATGAAATTATCGCCGGAGGGGCGAGAATATCGCTGCCTGCAGAAATTGGCAGGGGTTTACGGCAAGGCAGGGAACTTGGCCCGCTCATGGATGAATACACCCACAGGACAGGCATCAGGCAAAGTGAAGGGGCTGTAGGGATTTTTACCGATGGGGTTGTCACCCGGGATGCCATGTTCCATCATGTTGTACAGTTATTGATCGGACAGCTGAAATATAGAGAAAAACAAAACGGATAGGAAGCATTTATTCATCTTCCTCCTACTTGGCCCATACCAAACTAACTGCCTCTTCATACGATAAACTATATCAGAGTTTAGTATCTGATAATTTATTGCAGGGAGGTTTGGTAAATGGGATGCAGAAATGATGATCGTGTTGGCGGGCGTCGTGACGACTGTTGGGACGACCTTTTATTTGGCAGCCGCAGAAGACGTCGCAGAAGAGATGACGACGTTCTTGGTGCAGGAGACGACCGCAGAAGAAAACGCAGAAGAGATGACGATGTTCTTGGAGCGGGGGACAATCACTGTGGATGCCGCCATAGGAGAGATGACAATGTCCTTGGTGCAAGAGACGACCGCAGAGGATGCCGTAGAGATGGTGTCCTTGGAGCGGAAGATAATCGCAGAAGAAGACGCAGAAACTGCTGCTGGTTCTGGTAAAGGGGGAAAAGGCTCCGCGTGTATGCGCGGGTCTTTTTTTGCATAAAAAAACCCTCTGAACTTCATCAGAGGGTCATGAACTTATTTATTTTATACCTTTCATAAACACTTGAATCTTCGGTGCAAGAAGGAAAAGGATGATACTTAATACGATTGCAGCTCCTCCAATGGAACCAAAGTAAAGCATTTCTGAATCAGCTGAATAGAATCTTACAAGCTGTGCATTCAAGGCCTGAGCTCCGGCAGATGCAAGGAACCAAAGACTCATTGTCTGAGCTGAGAATGCTTCTGGTGCAAGTTTGGTTGTTGCTGACAGACCTACCGGTGAAATCATCAATTCACCAAGTACTACGATAAAGTAACTTAGTACTAACCACAGCGGACTTACTAATGCATCTTCTCCTGTGAAATAACCAGGCAGCAGGATGACAAGGAATGATAAACCTGCAAATAGAAGACCAAGAGAGAATTTTTGAGGGATCGTCGGCTGACGATCGCCCAGTTTTACCCACATACCGGCAAACATCGGTGCTAAGATGATAATGAATAGCGGGTTAAGAGATTGGAACCATGCAGGTGAAATCTCAAGTCCTAAAAAGTCCAGTTGAGTACGTTTATCTGCATAAGCAGCCAGGATTGTTGAACCTTGTTCCTGGATGGCCCAGAACATGACTGCAGCAATGAATAATGGAATATAAGCAATGACACGTGAACGTTCTGTTGCTGTTGTTTTAGGACTCTTGTACATGACGATGAAATAAATCGTTGGTGCCAAGATACCGAAGATTCCGACTAGATTGATAAATAAATCCAAGGTGAACCAGCCGTTAGGAATCGTAATTCCAAGTACGATGGCAACTGCAACCAAAACAAGTGCAGCGATGGAACCGTATTTTTTCTTTTCAGCAGCATTAAGCGGGTTTGGCACATATGTACCAGCTAGACCCAGGCTCTTCTTCTTTGTCACCATGAAGACGACTAGTCCGAAGAACATACCGATTGCAGCAAGTGCGAATCCCCAGTGGAATCCGTAGCTTTTCATAAGAGCGCCTGTAAGGAGTGGTGCAAGGAATGCTCCTAAGTTGATACCCATATAGAAGATACTGAATGCAGCATCGCGGCGAGTATCATTTTCTGCGTACATTTCACCGACTACAGTCGATACGTTTGGTTTTAATAAACCAGTACCGATAACGATTAATACCATTGAAACGAAAAACATGGACAAGCTGCCCGGGAATGATAAAGCGATATGCCCGAACATGATCAATATTCCTCCGTAGAAAACGGCTTTTGATGTACCGAATAATCTATCTGCGAGCCAGCCTCCGATGACACCGGACATATAAACTAGTGATCCATAAATAGACATGATTGCTAAAGCTGTGCCTTCTTCTAGTCCAAGACCGCCTTTTGAAACCTCGTAGTACATATAGTACACAAGGATTGCGCGCATTCCGTAGTAAGAAAAGCGCTCCCAAAATTCTGTGAAGAATAGCGTGAATAGTCCCTTAGGGTGTCCAAAAAATCCCTTCTGGGGCACACTATCCACAATTTTCTGTTTATTGATTGACGACATATTACAACCTCCTTAGTTCTTTTACTATAATATTTTAATATTTTCATAAAGTCAAAAAAACTTTAAAAACTAGTAATTATATCATAAAATATTTTTATTTTGACAACATTTTATTATTTTAGAATAGTAAGACAATTCAGGTATGATGGCTGTGTTTACATACAAAAAAACATGCCGAGGATTATTATACCGGCATGTTTAAATTAAATTAAAGATTAAATTACTGTCAGTAAAAGAATAATCTGGTTATTTCGATTCGAAAATGTACGAAAGCACTTTCGTTGCCTGCTCGATCGTTGTACAGGTTACATTCGCTTTATTCGACAGTTCTTTTAGAGGGTGGTGCAGTTCTTCCGGGCGGATGAGGATCACTGGTTTATTCATGGCAAGGGCAGTACTTGCATCCATGGCTGTATTCCATTGTTTATACTTCTCTCCAAATAATGCAACGACCAGGTCTGATTTCTTCATAAGCAATTCGGTGCGAAGGTTATTGATGGCGGACGCAGCTTCATCACGCAGGATCTTATCAGGTTGTCCGCCGAGGATTTCTTCCCCGACGAAATCAGAGCGGTCATGATTTTCCATGGGTCCGACAAAGGATAAAGGCAAGTCCATCTGTTTCGCTTGCTGCTTTATTTCTTCTCTCCAGCTGCTATGTATTTCCCCTGCAAGGTATACAGTAAATTCCATACGGCATCTCTCCTTTTTTTAGTCATTTTATCATATATACCCTGCGCTGGTGAAAAGTAACCTGAATTGCCATGAAGTTAATGTTTTTTCTTGATGAAAGGGTTGTCAATGGTACTTTGTGACGGTATTATTAGCATAGGTCCAAAGTGAGGAAATGAAGGCGGATCTCCGCCTAAGCCGGAAAAGGGAGGATAAGCAAGGATGAAAACAAAGATTTCGATCGTTTTCTTCTTTCTTGTGCTTATATTGGCTGGATGCAATACAACCATTGATGAAGAGAAAGAACAGACAGCCAAAACCGTGGAAGAAACGTTCAAAAAAACAAAGAAGGACGATAAAGAAGAAGCTGGGAACTTAAGCTTTTATCTTCCGTTTGGAGCCAAGATTGAAAAGGAATCTTCCAATAATATTATTATTACAGAAGGCTCAGATACGTTTATTCTTTTTGCAAACACTGAAGAAGAAAAGAACAGTGAGCTTCTATATAAAATGGCAATCAGCGATGATAAAAACATTGTTCAGCACAATACGTTCAAAGAAGACAATCGTTTAGGATATTATGTCATAAAGAAATTACCTGATACAGAAGAATATGAATTGATCGTAGGGGTGGGAGGAACTAAGTTGACCACTCAGTCCCATTTAGAAGATCTTTCTGATAATGCCGAAATGATGATGGAAATAGCCAGCTCGGTAAAACATAAATAACGATATCGACCGATTTTTTACTTAATAGTAGAAAATCGGTTTTTTTTATTCCCATGGGAGCCCCTTTGTCCATGAATCCTGCAGTATCCACATGGACAGATTATTAGTCAAAGGCAGTTTGGAAATTAAATATAGACAAAATCAACATGTGTCTTTACACTAGTAAATGTGAGTTCCTTAGTATAGAGAAAAGGGGAATGTAAATGAAAAACTATATGGAGAGTAAAGGGGTCAAGTTCTCTGCAAAAGTTTATTTTATAGATGCTCTAAGTTATATGGCATTAGGTCTTTTCAGCTCGTTGATTATCGGGTTGATCATTAAGACAATCGGAGAGCAGGCGACATTTCTGCCAATGCCGGTGCAAACCTTTTTTATCGATATGGGTGCCCTTGCCATCAGTCTGATGGGTCCCGCCATAGGTGCCGCCATTGCATACGGCCTGGGTGCCCCGCCGCTTGTTTTATTCGCTGCAGTCGTGACGGGTGCGGCAGGTGCATCACTCGGAGGGCCGGCAGGTGCCTATCTGGCAGCAGTGGTATCCACTGAAATTGGAAAGCTTGTGAGTAAAACGACGAAAGTGGATATTATCGTCACTCCATTTATGACGATTTTGGCTGGTTTTTCTGTGGCTTATTTTGTGGGTCCGCAAATAGGGGACTTTATGACAATGTTCGGAAGCTGGATCAGCTGGGCGACGGAACAGAGGCCGGTCATTATGGGAATCCTGGTAGCGGCGCTCATGGGGCTTGCTTTAACGGCACCTATATCCAGTGCTGCCATTGCGCTGATGCTTGATTTGAGCGGCGTGGCTGCAGGGGCTGCAACGATCGGATGCGCTGCTCAAATGGTTGGATTTGCCGTGATCAGCTACCGGGAGAACAAAGTGGGCGGCCTTCTTGCTCAAGGAATCGGAACGTCCATGCTGCAAGTGCCGAATATTGTCCGGAACCCTCGCATTTTGCTTCCGCCAACGATAGCAGGGATGGTGCTTGCACCGATCGGAACAACGCTTTGGATAATGGAAAACAATGCTGCCGGAGCTGGAATGGGAACGAGCGGCCTCGTCGGTCAGATCATGACATTTAAAACGATGGGCTTCACTTGGGATACGGCACTCAAAGTTCTGCTGTTGCATTTCGTTGGACCTGCATTCATCTCCCTGTTACTATCTGAATATATGCGTAAGATAGGTTGGATCAAACCAAACCAAATGACGATTGATACAGGAGGAAAATAAAATGCGTAAGCTTGAGACGATGGAAGAATTTCATGAGTTGAAAAATAACGGGAAACATGTATTCATGTTTTCAGCCGACTGGTGTCCCGACTGCCGGGTGATCGAACCAATCCTGCCTGAAATAGAAAGTGAATTCAGCGATTACACCTTCCTATATGTGGATCGCGACCAGTTCATCGATATATGCATTGAACATGATATCTTTGGAATTCCAAGTTTCCTGGCGTATCATGACGGGCAGGAAACTGGCCGCTTTGTAAGCAAGGACCGGAAAACAAAAGAAGAGATTCAAAAGTTCATGAACAGCTTATCTAAATAATGCAAAAGGGATATTCTTTCGGGGTATCCCTTTTTCTATGAATGAGTTCTTTTGTATTCTTGTGATTTTATTGTAAAATGTTATAGGTTGCAGTTTTAATTAAAATGAACGGGAATAAACAGTTTTAAGAAGGAGGGGAACCATGGATATCAAAAAACTAAAAGGCATCCTTCAGGAACGGTTGGACAAACCGAATCGCACATTTACATATGATCGGGAAAAGGATTCCCTGCGTATAGAGAATACCGAGACAAAAAAAGGAATCACTGTTGCACTTCCGCCCATTGTCTCAAAATGGAAAGAAAATAATAAGTCGATCATCGATGAAGTCGTTTATTATGTAGAAGAAGCATTGAATGTAATGGGTACCAAATCGGACATGGGAAGCAAGGAGAAAAACGTATTCCCGGTCATCAGATCCACATCATTTGCAACCGAATCAAATGACGGCATCCCGCTCGTGACCGACGATCATACAGCTGAAACCAGAATTTATTATGCAATTGATCTGGGTTCTACCTATCGTTTAATAGATGAGAATATGTTGAAAGAAGAAGGCTGGTCCCATGAGCAGATGAAAGAAACAGCCTTATTCAACGTAAGGGGTTTACCGACACAGATGAAGAAAGATGAAGTGGCCGGCAATATTTATTATTTCTTGAATAATAATGACGGCTACGATGCAAGCCGGATATTAAATGATGCTTTCTTAAAGAAGATGAGCGCTGATATACAAGGTGAAATGACAGTTTCCGTTCCGCATCAGGACGTGCTTGTGATAGGTGATATCCGCAACGAAACGGGCTATGATGTCCTGGCGCAGTTAACGATGAGTTTTTTCACCACAGGCAATGTTCCAATTACAGCCTTATCATTTGTTTATGAAGATGGAGAACTGGAACCAGTCTTCATCCTCGCTAAAAACCGTAAAAAGTGAAGGGAGAAAAAGAAATGAACGTATTTTACAATCTTGAAGGGATCGGGGATACCCTTATCATCACGCTACAACCTGGATTTGAAGGGAAAGTGGAGCATGAAGGAAAAGGAGACGCTGTCCGCATCTTCGATAAAGAATCGGGAAAAACAGTCGGCTTTAATTTGTTCTGTGCCTCAAATTATATGGAGTTGAATGAAAAAGGGCAGGTTGAAATGAATGACGACAAGCTGGGGCAAATCAATGAAGCCCTTAAGAAAAACGGGTTTGAAGTAGTATTGGAAGCAGACTTCTCCCCTAAATTTGTTGTAGGGTTTGTTGCGGAAAAAGAAAAGCATCCTAACGCCGACAAACTAAATATCTGTAAAGTGGATGTAGGCGGAGAAACTCTGCAAATCGTATGCGGTGCACCGAATGTCGACCAGGGACAGAAAGTGGTCGTTGCAAAAGTGGGAGCCGTCATGCCAAGCGGAATGCTCATCAAAGACGCCGAACTGCGCGGAGTCCCTTCATCAGGCATGATCTGCTCAGCAAAAGAACTCGACCTGCCGGATGCTCCAAAAGAAAAAGGAATATTAGTACTTGAAGACAGCTATGAAGTTGGACAGCCATTTAAAGGATAAATTTACAAAAGATAAGCCTGGAGTCAAATGACTTCGGGTTTTTTAATGTTTTAATTAGAGGGTGATTTCTCTACGACCAGTATTTTTAGAATGAAAGATCTGAGAATGGACGAGTTTTTTTAGGAGGAATCCAAAGTTTCAGTCCGTCTCCATCAGGTGATTGGAATGAAACAAGAAGAATGGAGAAGTGTTGATGTGAAGGTTTTCGAAGTGTGTCCAAGTTTTATGGATGAAAATAGCTCTTTACCTTAATATCGAAAGTTGAATTAGTATAAGCCTATTCTTATTCAAAAACGTTTCCAGCGGTTGATTGGAGTGCAAGACGAAGACTCCTGCGGGAAAAGCTTGTTAGGTGAGACCCCGCAGGAGCTTTAGCGACGAGGAGGCTCACCAACCGCCCGCGGAAAGCGAAGTCTTCCACGGAAATCAACAGCGGTAATGAAAGACAGTTCTAATTCTTTATTCTAACTTTTCCCACCAAAACAATATTACACCAATGTTGCTTTCGACACATTTCTTTAACAATTCTCTAATTCTAGCGAAATAACTCGAATTTTTCTCTTTACCTGCTAAAATAAAAGATAAGTATCAAGGAAAGAGTGATAATTGTGAGTTGGATTAAAAAAATAATGAACAAACTATCCGATCAAGATGAGCCGATTGAAGAATATCTTGAAGAAGAAGTGGAAGAGAGAGAGAAAGAGCCACGGTCTGAAAAACGTATATTTAATAATAGAGTCTTAAATCATTCAAGAGACGTAGAAGCGAGAATGACCTATCAATATCCAAAAGGGAACTTCCGATTCCCGCTCATCTCCGACGGGGAAAACGTGAATGACACCCGCCCGCAGAGAAAACGGAGAGAGCCCGAACAAAAAGACAAACAAGAGCCGCATCGCGACGAAGTGCGAGGAATCGAACGGAAATCGCGTAAAACCCAGCTGCAAAAGGCATCTTATTCAGAAACCGTATCGTCTGAGCTCCAAAGTGAAAAAGGTGACAAAAAGCCGAAGACAAAGAAAGTTGGAAAAGGAAACAGCCGGCCGTTTCGTCCGACAGAAATCCCTTCCCCGATATACGGTTTCAGAACGAGGCCGGTTAAACCAGCTCTAAAAGGTGAAGTGGAAAATCAACTGAATGAGTTCTTACATAATGGGGAAGCAGTGAAGGAAGAAAAGCTTGATGTGTATCCACCGGAGATCAAAGAAGTCAGAGAAGTGATAGATGAAGAACACAGCCTGAACAAACCAGGTGTAGAAGCTTCTTTGGTGGGGAATGAATTTTCGTTCACGGAAAATGGGTATCAGGAAGAATCAGAGCCTCAGAACAACCAGGAACCTGAGGTGTTAGAAGAATCAAATGAAACGGACATGTATGCAGTTTCACAGCAAGATTATGCAGCTGCTGCATCCGTTGAACCCGGGACTCTTGAAGTGACGGAAGAAGTGACAGAAGAAAATACAGAATCATCATTGCATGAAGAGGGAACACCAGATATATCTTACATCGAAAAAGAAGACATTCAGAATCATGAAGAACCTGCACCTCTTTTGCCGGAAGAAGCAGAAACCAATTCTAAAAATGAACCGGAAGAACCTGTTGAAAAACAAGAATTAAACCAGAAGCTGGAAACGATCCAGAATCGGGAAGTAGAACCAAAGAAGAAAAAAAGATCGCATCTTCCTTTTAATGTTTTGATGTTGAAGCAGGACAAACGGCAGATGAATCAGCGCCACAGAACAAATGGTGCGCCGGAAAGACAACCGGTTTATTCTGCGCCCCAAAATCGTGAGGAAAGAGTGGATGCATCTCCTGTTCAACCGGTACAGCAGCATCATTCAGAAGCACGGGTTGAGTTTAGTCAGTCTGATGCCGTACAGGGGGAAGAAGCCGCTAAAAGCTATAGTGAACTTGCATCTTCGGTGAAAAGTTCTAAAGGATATACGTTTCCGGAAATGGATTATTTGATGCCTCCCGTCTCAAAGAAGCTGAGCGGGGAATGGCTTGAATCCCAACAAAGCCTGCTGGATGAAACGCTTCATAACTTTAATGTAAGGGCGAAAGTGGTCAATGTCACCCAGGGACCGTCTGTTACGCGATTCGAAGTGCAGCCGGAGCCAGGGGTGAAGGTAAACAAAATCACGAATCTAGCAGATGATATTAAGCTCAGCCTTGCAGCGAAAGATATCCGCATCGAGGCGCCTATACCAGGGAAGCATACAATCGGGATCGAGGTGCCGAACCGGGAAAGCCGCCCCGTCTGCATCAGTGAGGTGATTGCAAGTCCTTCATTCCAAGAGTCCGAATCGGCGCTGACTGCCGCACTCGGCCTCGATATATCTGGTCAGCCGATCGTGACGGATTTGAGTAAGATGCCTCATGGGCTGATCGCCGGTGCCACTGGTTCAGGAAAAAGCGTATGCATCAATTCAATCCTGGTAAGTCTTTTGTATAAAGCATCACCGGATGAATTGAAGCTTCTACTCATCGATCCGAAGATGGTGGAACTGGCACCATATAACCGTATCCCGCATCTTGTAAGCCCGGTCATCACTGACGTGAAAGCTGCCACAGCTGCTTTGAAGTGGGCTGTCGAGGAGATGGAAAGACGGTATGAATTGTTTGCCCATACGGGTGTGAGGGATATCAAGCGCTTCAATGAACTGGCGAAGAGGAACAAACAATACAATGATATGCTTCCATACCTTGTCATCGTTATTGATGAGCTGGCGGACCTCATGATGATGTCGCCTGCAGATGTAGAAGAAGCGATCTGCCGTATCGCACAGAAGGCACGTGCCTGCGGAATTCACTTGATCATTGCAACACAGCGGCCATCGGTTGATGTCATCACAGGATTAATTAAAGCGAATGTGCCGACAAGGGTTGCATTCTCCGTTTCCTCAGGTGTTGATTCCAGAACAATCATTGATGGAAGTGGAGCTGAACGTCTGCTGGGGAAAGGGGACATGCTTTTCCTTGAAAATGGATCTTCAAAACCTGTGAGACTGCAGGGCACATTTGTTTCCGATGATGAGATTGATGAAATCATCAATCATGTGCGGGAGCAAAGAGAGCCTGATTATCTTTTTCAGCAGGATGAACTGATCAAGAAAGCTCAGGTCACGGAAGAAGAAGATGAACTGTTCTTCGAAGCATGTGAATTTGTCATCGACCAGGGAGGGGCTTCTGCTTCCAGCCTGCAAAGACGGTTCAGAATCGGTTATAACCGTGCGGCAAGATTGATGGAAATGATGGAAAAGAGTGGGGTCATCTCAGAATCAAGAGGCAGTAAACCAAGGGATGTCCTTATTTCGGAGAGCGAATTGGAGACATTGGCATAGACTAGTACAAACATTTAATACATGGTATTCTGTTTATGATGTAAACAGAATACCTATTTTTTTGGGAAGCCATAAGGAGCTTTATGATGAAAGAAATTGAATTGAAACTTCAAGGGAAAATCAAGCGATTAACGAATCATACATTTAAATTTGACGAACGCATCAAGGAAGGCTGGTTTTCTGCAGTCTACTTTTTAAAAACGAAAGAAATCGCGCGGAAATATAAACCTGACGCCGTCGTGACGATGCAATTTTTCCAAAAGGATCACTCTGTACTATGCGGAACAGATGAAGTCATTGCTCTTCTACATACGTTTGCAGATCAGCCTGAGAATCTTGACATCCACTCTTTGAAGGATGGAGATCAAATTTCTCCATTTGAAACTGTACTGACGATAACAGGGCGTTACCAGGATTTCGGTTACCTGGAGGGGATCATTGATGGGATTCTCGCAAGAAGAACATCCGTTGCAACAAGTGTTTATAACGTGATGAAAGCAGCTGCCCTTTCCGGTGAACAGAAGCCGGTCATTTTCATGGGTGACCGAGATGACCACTACACCCAGCAGGCTGGAGACGGGTATGCCGCCTTTATCGGTGGATCTACCGCCCAGGCAACCCATGCAATGAATGAATGGTGGGGTAAACAGGGGATGGGCACGATGCCTCATGCCTTGATCCAGTTATTTAATGGAGATATCGTGGAAGCAGCCAAGGCTTATCAGGAAACCTTCCCTGAGGATGAGCTGATTGCGCTGGTCGATTACAACAATGATGTGATTACCGATGCATTGAATGTTGCCAGGGAGTTTGGTTCTGATCTAAAAGGGGTACGAGTAGATACGTCCCGGATGATGATCGATAAATACTTCCTTCGCAATCAGCATGTGCTCGGAACGTTCGATCCGCGGGGAGTGAACAGTGAATTGATTTTTGCACTCAGAAAAGCCTTGGATGAAGAAGGATATCAACATGTGAAGATTGTGGTAACGGGAGGCTTCAACGAGAAGAGGATCCGTGAATTTGAAGAGAACAGGGTGCCGGTTGATGTGTATGGGATCGGCAGCAGCCTGCTTAAAATCCACGTCGCCTTTACAGGTGATAACGTCACGCTTGACGGTGTACACCAAGCAAAAGCCGGCAGGAAGCTTCGTCCTAATGCAAGGCTTGAAAAAGTTGAATTCGAATAGGTGAGAGCATGCAGGATAAGGAACTCTTGGATTTAAGTCAATATCGTATAAAGAAACAGCGCATTGCAGAAGAGCAAATCGATGAATTATATCAACAAGCATTTCAATACTCGTTAAAAGAAACCAATATACGTGAAAAAGTACGAGCTAAGATGTTATTTGCAAAACGGTTTCAATTGAAGGAACCATCGATGGTGTCGAAGAAAGCCGAAGATGTTTTTCACCAATGGTTTCTTTTTGATTATAAAACAATTAAAGGACAAACATTATTCTTTCAGTTTTTGCAGTCCCGAAAGCTGAGCGCACCTGTTAAAATGATGGGCGCGCTGCTGCTGACGGCTCCCCCTGAACCATTGATGGTCACGGACATCCATTCAGGAGATAATGAAGTTTTAATCACAGCTGAACACATCATTCATGACCAGAAAGAATGCGTAAAAACAACCGGTGAGCGGGTAAGCGAAGAAATACAGCCTGGTTCCCTTTCTTTTATGAGAAAAGTCCCTCTCGTAACAGATCAGTGGCTCATAGGACCTGTATTTCAGGCAGGAAGCAATGATGTACAGGCAGAGATAAAAAAACATTACCATCAAAAGAATCATGAAACTGGAGTATTATGGAGGACATTTCTAAAAGAAGAAGCTCCGTCATATATCCTTAAGGGTCAATCCTAGGCTGTTCATGGTCAGTGGGGTTAAAAAGTGATATAATGTTCAAGTTGAAAGAAACAAGTAATCTTTCAGAAAGGTTGGCAAAAGTAGCCATTCTCCTTGAACTCCCTTATACTTAGAAAGACAGCGGCAGTCTGCCGCAGGATATTTCAAATTATAAGAAAGTTTACCTGAAATTTGAGGGATGGCCAGCGCCCAGCCCCTCGAGACGTTTCGGTCCGCCCTGAAGCGTTTGTCTGGGCTGAACAAGGCACTTGCGCTTTTCTCGGTATCTCATGTCCATAGCCATACGGATAGCAAAAAAATATACATTTCATATAATGCTTTAGATAGATGATTGTTGGAGGTTCTATTATGACTATATATCATTTCGTAGGAATCAAGGGTTCGGGTATGAGTGCATTAGCCCAAATACTCCACGATATGGACTACGAGGTCCAAGGATCTGATGTAGATAAATATTTCTTTACTCAAAAGTCTTTAGATGAATCAAATATAAAAATCCTTCCTTTCCAGAAAGAAAATATCGGAGGGGATATGCATGTGATAGCAGGAAATGCATTTCCTGATACACATGAGGAAATTGAAGCGGCAATCGAACAAGGAGTGCCGATCACGCGATATCATAAATTCCTTGGGGACTTTATGCAGAAGTTTACAAGCGTAGCGGTGACAGGGGCGCATGGGAAAACATCCACAACAGGCCTTCTGGCGCACGTGATCAGCGGTGCGAAGCCTACTTCGTATCTGATCGGTGACGGTACAGGTAAGGGGGAAGTGGATGCTCAATATTTTGTTTTTGAAGCATGCGAATATCGTCGTCATTTCTTATCCTATTATCCTGACTATGCGATCATGACGAATATCGATTTTGATCACCCTGACTATTTTGCCAATGTCGATGATGTCTTCTCTGCATTCCAGGAGATGGCGATGCAAGTGAAAAAAGGCATTATTGCTTGCGGCGATGATGAACAATTACAGAAGATACAAGCTCAGGTACCGGTCGTCTTTTATGGTTTCGCTGAAGAAAATGATTTTCAGGCAAGAAACGTGAACCGTGACCGCGAAGGTACTTCCTTCGATGTATTTGTACGTAATGAATTCTATGCAAGCTTTAAAATCCCTACATTTGGCGATCACAATATCATGAATGCATTGTCCGTGATTGCGATTTGCCACTACGAAGAGCTTGATACTGCCGTGGTGCAGGAAAGATTGAGCAGCTTCAAAGGTGTAAAACGCCGTTTCTCTGAAAAGGAAATCGGATCTCAAATCCTGATTGATGACTATGCTCATCATCCTACGGAGATCAAGGCTACGGTGGATTCCGCGCGACAAAAATATCCGGAGAAGGATATCATCGCTGTATTCCAGCCGCATACTTTCACCCGTACTCAAACCTTCCTTTCAGAGTTTGCAGAAAGCCTGGATATGGCAGATAAAGTGTATCTATGTGAGATTTTCGGTTCAGCAAGGGAAAATCATGGCAAGCTGTCGATTCAAGATCTGCAAAGTAAAATTGAAGGATCCGAGATTATCGATGAACACGATACTACGCCTCTATTGGTGCATGAGAACAGTGTCCTGATCTTCATGGGAGCGGGAGATGTTCAAAAGTTCCAAGAAGCATACGAAACGACACTAAAAGAGAAATTAGCAGAAAACTAATCATATAAAGCCGGCCCTAATGCGGTCGGCTTCCAATTTAAAGGCCCGTCCCTCATCGCTTTAAACGATGAGGGACGGGCCTTTAATTTTGATTTCTAGCTCCGGTGGCTAGAGGCTCGAGGTCATAAGCTAAATGGTCCATGAAGGCAAAGAGCGCCTTCCCGGCCCATTCATCTTGTGCTTGTCGCCTTTAAGCGAGCCGCCTCCGGATTTCTTGTTACTTCAAGTTTTCCGGATTCAGTACTTCGAGTTCCGGAAGGACGAATTTACCGTCTTTGCGAATCAGTACATCGTCGAAGTAGATTTCTCCTCCTCCGTATTCAGGTCGTTGAATCATGACCATGTCCCAGTGGATATTGGAGTGATTTCCATTATACGCATCTTCATAGCACTCACCCGGAGTGAAGTGGAAGCTCCCGTCGATTTTTTCATCAAACAAGATGTCCTGCATCGGGTGCTGGATATACGGGTTGACCCCGATTGCAAATTCTCCCACATATCTCGCCCCTTCATCCGTATCGAATATTTTATTGATTCTTTCACTATCATTGGCAGACGCTTCGACAATCTTGCCGTCTTTGAATGTAAGCTTTACATTCTCAAACGTAAAGCCATTATATGGTGATGGAGTATTGTAAGAAATGATTCCATTTACAGAATCTTTCACTGGTGCCGAGTAGACTTCCCCGTCCGGGATGTTTAATCGTCCCGCACATTTAACGGCAGGTATATCCTTGATGGAGAATGTAAGGTCTGTACCTTCTCCCGTCATGCGGACTTTGTCCGTTTTATTCATAAGTTCAACGAGGTTGTCCATTGCCTTGTCCATTTTACTGTAATCAAGGTTGCAGACATTAAAGTAAAAGTCTTCAAATGCTTCGGTGCTCATTTTTGCCAGCTGGGCCATTGATGCATTAGGATAGCGCAGGACCACCCATTTCTTCTTAGGAACGCGGATTTCCCTATGTACTTTCTTGCCGATCGTATTTCCATGTATCTTCATTTTTTCATCTGGAACATCCGATTGCTCACTGATATTCTCACCAGAACGGAGTCCGATATATGCGTCCATATCCTTCATGACATTCGCTTCGAAATCAGCCATCATATTGTATTGTTCTTCCTTGGCCCCCATTAATAGTGCGCGGTCCACCGAGTGATCTTTAATCGCTACAAACGGGAAGCCGCCTGCATTATATGCTTCTTTAACGAGTGCAGTGACCAATTCACGCTGTAAACCGAAGTTTTCAATCAGAACTTTTTCACCAGGCTGTAATTGGACTGAATACTGAATTAAATTACGGGCCAGTTTTTCAATACGCGGATCTTTCATTTGTTTAACCCCCTATATATAAATATCAATCCTTATTGTACCCCAAATTTTACCGGGATGATTAAAAAGAAAATTAGAAAAGATAAAAAAGTATTTTTAATATTAAGCAGGAATTTACCTTTCAAAGGAAGAAATCCTAGTATAATGTTTAATTTGTGTATAAGGTGGGTAAAGAATTTTTATATATGGAGGTGTACTATATGGAAATAATTCTTTATCTAAGTGTAGCTGTCATAGCAATTGCTTTCTTCATTTTAGTAATCAGCGTTATGAAAACCTTGAAATCCATGGGAACGACACTCGACAGTGTATCCACTACGCTGAACGGTCTTGAATCCCAGCTTCAGGGAGTGACGAAAGAGTCTACTGAATTACTACATAAAACAAATTTGTTAGCCGAGGATATCCAGCGTAAGTCTGAGGATTTAAACACCGTTGTTTATGCAGTAAAGGATGTAGGTCATTCCATTCAAAATCTTAATAACTCGGTAAAGAAAGTGAGCACATCCATTTCTACTGAACTTGAAAAGAACCAGGGTAAGATTTCACAAGTGGTTCAGTGGGGGAATGCGATTATCGAGCTAAAGGACAAATGGAAGCAAAAAAAGGGACAACAGCAGAGTCTTTCTGATAAAGCTGTTCATAATCAAACCAAAACCACACCAGAAGAAGTTCAATCTCGTGAAAAATTGATTAAAAGAGCAAGATCTTATAACAATTAGGAGAGGGGAATTTTTAAATGACACAAAACCAAAATCAAAACCAAAACCAGCAAACAAACGACAGCAATAACATCAACTCAAAGGACTTTATGATCGGTACATTGATCGGAGGGATTGTCGGAGCGGCAACAGCGCTTTTACTGGCTCCTAAATCTGGTAAGGATTTACGCAACGACCTTAATGAACAGGCTGTTGTGATTAAAGAAAAATCCGGTCAATGGAAAGATACAGCGGTTGAGAAGAGCAATGAGTTAGCTGCTGTAGCCAAGGAAAAATCTGCTGCACTTTCCAAGACTGTGCAGGAACAATCCAATACAGTGAAAGATAAGTTCAATTCTTACCGTTCAAAGAACAATACTGAAAATGTAAATGACGAACTTCAGGAAGTACCTGTGGGAGATGCAACGCCTGTTCAGGAAACTGATAATGTGAACCAAAAGCTTGAGGAAACGAAAAAAGCTTTTGATCAAACAGAAAAAACATATAATCAATAATATTTGTCCTGACGAGCGGTGAAGTGATATGATTACTTCGCCGCTTTTTAGTGCAGGCTATTCTTGACCACAAAAACCAACTGTAAAAGGAATTGTGAAAGAAAGGATGAATATTGAAGATGCAAAAGATCGAAACCGTTCAGCAATTTGAGCAACTTGCAGAAACGAAGCCGCGTTTTTTCTTTATGAAGCACAGTTTAACTTGTCCGATCAGTTCAAATGCATTTACTGATTATCAAGCGTTCCTAAACAATAATAGAGAAGAAGAGGGCTTTTATCTGGCGGTCCAGGAATCCAGGGAACTCTCCAATCACATTGCCGAAAAATACGGAATCAGACACGAATCCCCCCAAGTATTCCTATTCATCGACGGCAAACCAGGCTGGAACGCCTCCCACTGGCATATCACCGAAAAGGAACTTAGTAAATTATAAAAAGAATCTGCAATGTGCAGGTTCTTTTTTATTTCTTTAGATTTTCCTGAACTTTGTTTGGAATTGGTACTTCTATTGAGATGTTAATTGTATTGCTCAGGGAAATAGTAGTGGGTATTTTACATTATTTATTTCAGGTGGTTCCAGCTTTTGATTGGAGTGGAAGACGAAGACTCCTGCGGGAATAGCGAGTTAGGTGAGACCCCGCAGGAGCTTTAGCGACGAGGAGGCTCACCAACCGCCCGCGGAAAGCGGAGTCTTCCACGGAAATCAAAAGCGGTGTTCAAAGTGTATCTCTATACTTATCAGTAAAAAAACAAACCAACATCGGTAATAATAGGAATTTCCCCAATAAAAGTTTATTTGCACCGGGAAGGGGAATTAAACGTAATAACAAACCAATAAAACTATAGGAGGATCAATTAATATGGTACAGTCTTACCAAAGTCAAACTACTGAAACAAACAATGTAAATCAAATCCCTACCGTAAAGGATAAGAGAAGCGGCAAGCTTGTAAAAGGAATCGTACTCGGAGCTGTCGTGGGCGGAGCGGTAGCCATGATGGACAAGAATACAAGAAAGAAGATTTCAACAAATACGAGTTCCGTAAAGGATTCCACAATGGGCATGGTCTCAAAAGTGAAAGAAAATCCCTCAGGAGTCATGAATGACTGGCAGGAGCGAATCAAGTCGGCTTCTTCTGTATTGAAAGAAGCGATCAATGACGCTCAAAAGCTTTACGAAAAAGTAAACGGGGACGTCATCGATCAAGTGAACCAGGTAAAAGATGACTCTTCTGAAATAATCGCGACAACAAAAGAGGCTGCTGAGGATCTTAAGGATATCGGCAGTAAAGTAAAGGAAGCAGGTGAAGAAGTGACGTCTGAACCTTCACAAACTTCATCTACATCGACGTCAACTCCATCCTCGAGCAACGAAAATGTCCACAGTACGAATAAGCCGAGCAGTGTCCCTGGACAGATTGGATCATAACATAAAAAACTGGCGTTTACGCCAGTTTTTTATGTCTTATTTTTTATAAGCATTTGTCCATCGTATTTCGAGACTGTCTCCAGCTTGTATTTCTTCATAAAAAGTTGTTTCTTCTCCATTCCTCACTAGCTGAAAGGAGGCATTTCCGCTTGCAGGCATGGCGACTTCCACATGATTAAAGACATCCTGAAAGATGAAAGAATGACCCGTTTTTTCTTCAATTGTCAGCGTATCTCCAGAATTCACGGTATCATCCGGATTCAATGGCCTGCCTTCTTTGAAAACCTTGGCTTCTTGTTTCAGGATCACCGGAGAGCCGTTGAACATGACCTCGATCGAGCTTTCCCTGAATTCACTTCTTTTCATGAGTAATTGTTTCACTGTAGGCTTCTCAGGATCTTTTAGTGTAATTTTGTCATTATGAGAAAATATTGCAGAAGGTTTAGCTTCCATCCCATTCACAAACACCTTTCCGCTAAATGATGGTATGAATGTTTCTTTTCCGTTGATGGTAAGGCGGAACGGCTTCCATTTATCCAGCCACGTTTCATAACCGAGCTTTTTTAATGCATCTGCAATTGTTTCTCTGGCCTCATAGTGAATGGTGTCGCCATCTAGGATCTTTTCTTCGAGTGAAACATTCTTTCCATTCCTTAATAGCATCGGTGAAATGGTATGCGGTTTATCATTGATTAAGAGATTCTTAACCGGAAGGTCATCCACTAACTCTGCTATTTTTACAGAAGGGGAGGTCCCGTCTTCTCCTTTAATGACGGTTACCCTGTCATGGTTTCTCAGTTTGTCGTCCACCGAGGCTTCTTTCCCGTTTTTAGTAATCACAGGAGGGAGTCCGTAGCCTCCGGGAAGAGTGATTTCCTGGCCATTGACGGTGATGAAATAGGCATTTCCCGGCTTTCCGTAAAGCTTGTTAATTTTCAAACCTGCAGCAAGTAAACCATCCCCGATTGTTAAATCTTTTACCTCAAACAATCGGATGGGCTGATCATTGACATGAATGGTTACGTATTGGACGGGGGCTTGTTTTGCTGCAATCGCAATTCCGACGGGTGTAACCAGTTCAGGTCCTTTCGCTAGAAGGTCTGTAAAGGATAAATTCTGTATGGCTTCGATTCCTCTTACGGCTACTCTGTTTTGCGGAAGATTCAGGGCTCTGGCCAATTCTCCAGGCAATTCCGGTGTCAGGCTTCCTCCTCCGACAAGCATGACTGCCTGGGGAGACTTTTGATTGTTTAATAGAAGAATTTCATGAGAGATCTTCTCTGCAAGGATTTCAATGGAAGAGTGTATTTTCTCCACCACGTCCTGAACGGCAAGCTCTGTTTCAAAGCCTAAAATGTCGGTCACCGTAATGTTATCGGATTGATGGAGTTCCCTTTTCGCTTTTTCCGCCAATGGGAAATCGAGCAATAATGCATCACTGAGGGCCTCGGTGATTTCATCTCCGGCCGTCGGCACCATCCCGTATGCGGTGACGGTCCCTTTGTTTGTCAGGGCGATATCAGACGTTCCCGCTCCTATGTCGACCAGGGCGACATTCAATCTTCGCATGGATTGAGGGATCAAGACATTGATTGCTGCAATCGGTTCGAGCGTCAATGCCTCCATTTCAAGACCTGCCCGATTTAACGCTGCCAGAAGGGATTCAACTACAACTCTCGGAAGGAAGGTAGCAATGATTTCCGCACTTGCCTCATCACCTTGCTGATCGATCAGACTGCCAATTCCCTCCCCGTCCAAACGGTAATATAACACGGAGTAGCCGACGCAATAGTAATGATAGCTTTTATCGTCGTTCTCATTATCTGCTGCCTGCGCTTGGGCCTTCTGGACGGCACTGAGTTCCAGATGGAGAATATCTTCTTTCTTAAGAAGGGGCTTGCCTTTAATGGAAAAAGAAGCAAGTGCTTTTTCCGTTTTCAACGCTCTTCCGGCTGCAGCGACACATACTTTATGAAGCGGTCCATGCTTTTCTTCGAGTTTCTTCTTGATGGATGAAATGACATCTGAAACTGCGGGGACATCATGGATTTGACCATCCAGCATCGCCCGTTCCTTATGTTCTTCTACTTCAATGTCAGATACATGGTAATTCCCGTCCCTTTCTTCTAAAATGATGCCGACGACGGAACGGGTCCCTATATCTAATGAAAAAATTTTTTGCATAGTATACACCTACTTTTGACCAGTCTCATATGATACTAAAATACTTTAGTGCTTAAAAGCGTTTAATTAATAAAGAAATTTATCGTGACATTTGGGAATTCTTCTATTATAATTAGTTTCAATATCTATAAAAAATGTATCATACTTTCATAAAACTAATACAGTTTTTTATGTATGAACAGGATTAAATCAAGAAAGGGTGCTGTATTGTGAGTAATCAAGAGCTCGATCAATTACGAAAAAAAGTCGACGAGATGAACTTAAAACTATTAGACACCATTAATGAACGTGCAAAGCTGGTTCAAGAAATCGGGCGCGTGAAAGAAAAGCAAGGAGTATACCGATATGATCCTGTTCGTGAAAGAGGAATGCTTGACCTGATTAAGGAAAATAACAATGGTCCTTTTGAACATTCAACCATTGAACATATTTTTAAAGAGGTCTTTAAAGCTGGTTTAGAATTGCAGAAAGATGATCATCGGAAGGCTTTATTAGTTTCACGTAAGAAAAAGGCAGAAGACACGATTGTGAATATCAATGGAGATTCTATCGGTGATGGAAATCCTCATTTCATCTTCGGTCCATGTGCTGTCGAATCCTATGAGCAAGTAGCCCAGGTGGCGCAAGCAGTTAAAGCAAAGGGATTAAAACTGCTTCGAGGCGGGGCGTTCAAACCAAGAACCTCTCCATACGACTTCCAAGGTCTTGGAATCGAAGGATTGAAGATTCTTAAGAAGGTAGCGGACGAATATGATCTGGCTGTCGTCAGTGAAATCGTAAATCCTGCAGATATCGAGCAGGCAATTGAATACATTGATGTCATTCAAATCGGTGCGCGAAACATGCAGAACTTCGAATTGTTAAAAGCTGCAGGTGCCGTGAAAAAGCCTGTATTATTAAAAAGAGGCCTGGCTGCAACGATTGATGAATTCATCAATGCAGCTGAATATATCATTTCTCAAGGCAACGGGGACATCATCTTGTGTGAACGAGGCATCCGTACGTATGAGAAAGCGACACGAAACACGCTGGATATCTCAGCTGTTCCGATTCTCAAACAAGAAACGCATCTTCCTGTATTCGTGGACGTCACACACTCCACTGGACGCAGGGACCTGCTCCTGCCGACTGCGAAAGCAGCCATTGCAATCGGAGCAGACGGCGTCATGGCAGAAGTGCATCCCGATCCAGCTGTAGCCCTATCCGACTCAGCACAGCAAATGGACCTGGACCAATTCGATCACTTCTACCAAGAACTACTAAAAGGCCGCACAATCAACGTTTAAACCACCCGAACCGGGGTATAGAAAAAAGGCTGGACTTCTCAAGGGTCCAGCCTTTTTAGTTTGAAAAGTTCATATAGGTATTGTAAGTAAAGCAATTGTGGTTTGAGTTCTCTCCAGCTTTTGATTGGAGTGGAAGACGAAGACTCCTGCGGGAAAAGCGTGTTAGGTGAGACCCCGCAGGAGCGCAGCGACGAGGAGGCTCACCAACCGCCCGCGGAAAGCGAAGTCTTCCACGGAAATCAAAAGCGGCGTTAAAAGGAAGACAATTTTAAATCTCCATCATTGCAGTTAGATAAAGTCTGTCGTATGATAATCTACATAATTGCAGATAAATAGACTAAACACTGTTATAATGGATCTTTTCATACAAAATATGTGCATTTTTTAACAAACTATTGTAATCGCTTTTTTCTTATGGAGTGTTTAGTGTAAAATAACAATAACAAGTTGAGAAGTTGAAGGAGTGTCAATAATGAATATAACAATATACGATGTAGCGCGGGAAGCAAACGTCTCGATGGCCACAGTATCACGTGTAGTAAATGGAAACCCGAATGTAAAACCTGCAACAAGAAAAAAAGTACTTGAGGTCATCGACCGCTTAGGATACCGTCCAAATGCGGTAGCCAGAGGACTTGCCAGTAAAAAGACCACGACAGTCGGAGTCATCATCCCGGATATTTCAAATATCTTCTATGCTGAACTGGCGCGCGGGATCGAGGATATTGCCACAATGTATAAATACAATATCATCTTAAGCAACTCCGATCAAAATTCGGAAAAGGAACTGCATCTGTTAAACACGATGCTTGGAAAACAAGTCGATGGCATCCTCTTCATGGGCGGGCATATTTCTGAGGAGCATGTCCAGGAGTTTGAACGTTCTCCTGTCCCGATCGTACTTGCCGGTGCTGTTGAAGAAACCAATACAGTTCCCTCTGTAAACATTGACTATAAGGCAGCGACATATGATGCAGTGAAAGAGCTGCTTGATAAAGGTCATAAACGAATCGGGTTTGTGAGCGGTCCTTTCCACGATACCATCAACATGAAGTTTAAACTTGAGGGATATAGAGAAGCTTTAGGTTCAGCAGGAGTGGAATTCAACGATGGCCTTGTGATCGAGGGGGAATACACATATGACTCCGGTCTTGAAGCCTGGCAGAAATTCGCTGACCTGGATGAAAAACCGACAGCGATCTTTGTAGGGAATGATGAAACGGCTCTTGGCGTCGTACACGGTGCACAGGACAGTGGTGTAACGATACCGGAAAATGTGGAAATCATCAGCTTTGATAATACAAGACTTGCACTCATGGTAAGACCGCAGCTGACGTCAGTCGTGCAGCCGTTGTATGATATCGGTGCTGTTGCGATGAGACTTCTGACGAAATATATGAACAAAGAAACTGTTGAAGAAGAAACAGTGGTACTACCTCACCGTATTGAACATCGAGGCTCAACAAAATAAGTTTTTTGTCGATATAGTAGATATAGATAAGACAAAATGAACTTATGTACAGGGAGAGTCAAAATGAAGAAGATTGATGTTCTTACGCCTATCGGGGTAGTCGCAGGCTTTCTATTTGTAGCTTTTGCCATCATTACAAACGCAGGGCTTCCAGGGTTTGGTTCATTCGTGGACCTTCCCTCTATTTTTATTGTCATTGGCGGTTTGATGGCTGCCATGCTAGTCAGTTTCTCACTCAAAGAACTAAAAGGTTTGGGAAAAGTCATGCGCGAATCGTTCCGGGATGAGGATTATGACATCCATGGATTGATTCGCACCTTCATCATGCTCTCTGAAAAGGCTAGAAGAGAAGGTCTCCTGGCATTAGAGGCGGAAGTGGAAGAAATTGAGGACCCTTTCATACGAAAAGGTGTTCTTCTAGCTGTTGATGGAATCGAGCCGGACATGATTACAGATATCATGAATGCCGAAATAATCGCACTGGAAGAGCGTCACCGCAAGAGCAGAAGCTTATTGGATAAAGCAGGCGAATACGCACCTGCATGGGGGATGATCGGTACCCTGATCGGCCTCGTCCTCATGCTTAAAAACCTGAATGATCCGTCTTCCTTGGGACCAAATATGGCGATTGCGCTCTTGACGACCCTGTATGGATCATTGCTTGCCAACCTTGTTTTCATTCCTATGGCATCTAAATTAGCCATGCGTACAGAAAAAGAAGTGTTCATGAAGCAAATCGTTATCGAAGGCGTGGTAGGGGTTCAATCTGGTCAGAATCCCCGCATACTCGAGGAAAAGCTCAAAGTCTTTCTGTCTCATGACGAACTGCTGAAACATGCAGTAAAGGAGCAGGAGGGGGCATCTCTCGATGAGG
This sequence comes from Rossellomorea oryzaecorticis, assembly GCF_038405515.1. Lineage (GTDB taxonomy): Bacteria > Bacillota > Bacilli > Bacillales > Bacillaceae_B > Rossellomorea > Rossellomorea oryzaecorticis_A. The sequence continues at coordinate 62,560 of NZ_JBBYAF010000025.1, forward strand.
CGTAGAAGAAAACCGCCTGAGCCTAAATCAAGTGCACCGAGATGGATGGTGACTTTTTCAGATTTGATTACTCTTATTCTTGTATTCTTTATTCTGCTCTTTTCAATGTCGCAGATTGATATCGTGAAATTCAGGGCCATTGCAGATTCATTTCAACAGAAGCAGATCCTGGAATTCTATCCTTCTGTCATTCCATTTGAAAAACCTTCAGGCGACCCTGAATTAGAAATGAATGAAAATAAAGAAGATACAAGAGAACAGCGCGATAGAGACCTTCAGGAATTACTCACTGAAATCCAAGCTTACTTAAAAGAAAGCCAATTAAGTGATGTCGTAGTTGCGACGAGAACTGAAAGGGGAGTCGTCCTTGTCCTTCAGGAGCAGGCACTCTTCGCTTCCGGTGAAGCAACGATTCTCGGAGCGTCCTATCCATTTTTAAACAAGGTCGCAGACTTGATGTCGCGAATCCCCAATTTTGTAAAAGTGGAAGGGCACACGGATGACAGACCTATTTCCACCTATCAATTTCCTTCCAACTGGGAGTTGTCATCAGCTCGTGCCAGTGCTGTGATCCGTTACTTGACTCAGGAACAAGGGCTTGATCCCAAACGCTTTATTGCAGTAGGGTATGGTGATACACGTCCGATCGCACCGAACGATACTGCAGAGAACTTGCAAAAGAATAGAAGAGTTGAAATCATCATCAGTGATCCGTCATATGAAGAAGAATAGATAAGGGAAACCATTTCAATAATTAGTATTGAGATGGTTTTTTGCTTTTGAAAATCGGGGTTCGCAGAAAAGAAAGAGGCTGGGGCGAAACTAAAAAACCACCATATAAACACGAACAATTTCAGTATAGACTTTTAATGCCGCTAATGATTTCCGTGCAAGACTTCGCTTTCCGCGGGTAGCCCGTGAGCCTCCTGGGCAAGCCTGCGGGAAGAAAAGCGGAGGAGCTTTGCTCAGAGGCGGGTGGCATAAGGCGAATCGGCCACGAAGGCGTTCTTTGCCTTCTTGGTCGGTTTGACTTATGACATGTGCCTCTAAGCC
>NZ_JBBYAF010000026.1:0-62392 GCF_038405515.1 Rossellomorea oryzaecorticis
CTCCGGCGGCTAGAGGCTCGAGGTCATAAGTCAAGCAAGCCAAAAAGGCAAAGAACGCCTTTCCGGCTTGCTCGCCTTATGCTTGTCGCCTCTGGCCAAGCCGCCTCCGCTTTTCTAGCCCACTGGAACGCAGTGACGAGGAGGCTCACGGGCTACCCGTGGAAAGCGAAGTCTTGCACGGAAATCATTAGCGGTTTTTAGAGCCTACTATAAAATGTTCGTCTTTAGACAGTGTTATTAGGGTTTTGTCTCAGCCTTTTTCTTTTTCCTTGCTGGGTTAAAATCAATGACGAGCCCAATTTTGATAAAGATGTCAATCGCCCGTTGACAACGGATGATAGATGATATATTATTATCTCATATTCAAGATATTTAAAATCGAGATAATTTGTCCGGGAGGTGACGCGGCGACAGATAAAGTGAGAATGGGTAACGATATGTTGCTTTGTGCAATCAAAGTATGCAAGAATAAAAATTTTTGGATAAATATCTCGAATTCGAGATAAAAATAGGAGGATTTCATTATGATGGATCTTGGATTATTAATCATTCGTTTAGTTATTGGTGTGTTGTTCATTGGGCACGGGGCGCAGAAATTGTTTGGATGGTATGGCGGTCATGGATTGAAAGGCACGGGAGGCTGGTTTGAATCCATCGGGATGAAGCCTGGTGTAACGATGGCCCTGCTGGCTGGACTTTCAGAACTGGTTGGAGGAATCTTATTTGCGCTTGGGCTTCTGACTCCGTTTGCGGCCATCCTGATTGCAGGGACGATGTTCATGGCGATTGTTAAGGTACACGGCCAGAATGGATTATGGGCAACATCCAATGGGTATGAATACAACTTGACGCTGCTTGCAGTGGCGATCGGAATTGCGTTGATCGGTCCGGGTCAATATGCAGTGGATGCATTTTTATTTTAATGAGTAGAAGGGTTAATACTAGTAGCAGCAGATAAAAGGAGTGATGAACATGAACAAGAAGACAATGGGTATCCACCATATCACGGCAATCGTCGGGCACCCCCAGGAGAATGTGGATTTCTACGCAGGGGTGCTCGGCTTGAGGCTGGTGAAGAAAACAGTCAACTTTGATGACCCTGGAACGTATCATCTCTATTTCGGGGATGAAGGCGGGAGACCGGGGACCATCATCACGTTCTTTCCGTGGGCCGGTGCGCAGCAAGGTGTCATCGGTGACGGCCAGGTCGGAGTGACTTCTTACGTTGTACCTAAGGGCTCGCTGTCTTTCTGGGAAAAGCGGTTAGGTTCGTTCGATATTCCTTTTACAAAAGTGGAGCGTTTTGGTGAAACGTATGTGGAATTCGATGATCCTCATGGTCTTCACTTGGAAATCGTGGAGAGGGAAGATGGGGAACACAGTACGTGGAGCTTTGGCGGGGTGACCCCAGAGGTGGCGATCAAAGGATTTGGAGGCGCCACATTATTATCGGTACAGCCTGAGAAAACAGCTGGATTGCTTGAAGACGTTATGGGACTGGAGTTCGTCGGCAGAGAAGGAGATTTGGCCCGGTATCGTGCTGCTTCTGACATCGGGAACGTCATCGATCTGAAGATGACTCCGACCGGACGCGGCCGGATGGGTGCCGGAACTGTCCATCATATTGCATGGCGTGCCCAGGATGACGAAGATCAATTGGAATGGCAGAAACTCGTGGAATATAATGGATATAGCGTCACTCCAGTGATTGACCGGAATTATTTTAATGCGATTTACTTCCGGGAACAGGGGGAGATCCTGTTTGAAATCGCGACGGATCCTCCGGGATTCGCACATGATGAATCAGAGGGAACAATGGGGGAGAAATTGATGCTGCCCCAGCAGTATGAAGGCCATCGTGAACAGTTGGAGCGGGCGTTGATTCCGATTGAGGTTAGGGAAATGGATTGATTTGTGTGAGGGAGAGGATCGGATGTGTGTCCGGTCCTTTTTAAGTTGATAGGGATTTTTTGTTGAAAATGGGTAAGAAATGAGTGAAAATCGAATGATTTTAGAAGAGTGGAATTAATTAATACGATTCATCGTTCGGATTTACTCTTTTTTGCTTGTCAAAACCCTTTTTAGATGGGAATTTTGAACGGACATTAATTTTATTATCGATATTGAAGGATTTATTATCGGAAAAAGCGGTTCTTTTATCGAAAATGAAAGATTTATTATCGAAATGGGAGACCGGGTAAAATATATTCTCAAAAAGATAAGGGTGAAATTGATTTCAGCTTTTTATCATCGAAATGTCCTTTTTATTATCAAATAACTTCAAGGGCAATGGAGATAAGGGATCACAGCACATCCCATAAGCAGATAAATAGTCAAATCCATTTTCATCTACTATGATATCCCTTAGCACCAAGAAGGAGGCAAAATCATGAACGACAAATACAAAGAATTATTATCACCATATACATTTAAAAACGGAGTGGAGCTGAAGAACCGCATCATCATGGCGCCGATGACCAATTTTTCATCTGATGAAAACGGCAGCGTAACGGATGCAGAGCTGAAGTACTATGCGCGCCGTTCAAAGGATGTCAGCATGGTCATCACGGCGTGTACATATGTGACGCCGAATGGGAAAGGGTTCCCGGGTGAGTTCGGTGCGGACTCTGATGAGATGATTCCAAGTCTCGAACGACTGGCAAAGGCGATCAAGGATCAGGGGGCGAAAGCGGTTCTGCAGATTTTCCATGGCGGGGTGCAGTGCCCTCAGGATCTGGTTCCGGATGGGGACGTAGTCAGTGCGAGTGAGGTAACCGGAGATAATGGAGAGAAAAAAGCAAGGGGATTATCCGAAGCGGAAGTGGAAGAAATCATCGAGGCATTCGGTGAGACGACCCGCCGTGCAATTGAGGCCGGCTATGATGGCGTTGAGATCCACGGAGCGAACGGCTATCTCATTCACCAATTCTTTTCTCCGATGACGAATCAGCGTGATGACCGTTTTGGCGGAAGTCTGGAGAAACGCATGGCGTTCCCGATGGCGATTGTCGATAAAGTGAAGAGTGTGGTTGAAGAGCATGCTGATCCGTCTTTCCTCGTCGGGTACCGTTTTTCACCTGAAGAGGCTGAGGAGGATGGCTTCTCTATGGGCGACACGCTTGCGCTGGTGAATGCGCTGGCAGATAAGGATCTCGATTATCTTCATGTCTCCCTGTTTGAATTCTTCTCAAAGCCAAGAAGGGGCGTCGAGGATCTTGAGAAGCCAAGAATGGAGTATCTACTGGAAACAATCGCAGACCGCACACCTCTTATTGGAGTTGGTTCGATATACTCAGCTGAAGATGCCCGTAAAGCATTCGAGACGGAAGTACCGTTATTGGCACTCGGCCGCGAGCTCATCATCGATCCTGACTGGGTCGAGAAGATTGCAGAAGGAAAAGAAGAAGAAATCGTGACAGAGATTGATAAGGAGAAACAGGAAGAACTGGTTGTTCCTGATCCGTTGTGGAACGCGATCATCAATACGCCGGGATGGTTCCCGGGGGTATAACTTCTTTTTTTAAAAAAAACGTGCCTGTCCCAAACATTCGGGGCAGGCACGTTTTTATGATTTTACATCAGTTCTTTATCAGGTGTTCTCTTGTTGCTTGGTGCAAACCATCCAAGTAAAGCAATCGCCACCAGGACGCCATAGAAAATCAGGGTCCAAACGGTGCTGTGCGGGAAATCGTGAGCCAGTATGTGAATGTCTTCATGGGCAAGTGTGATGACAGCAAGCTTCACTCCGACCCAGGCTACGATTGCATAAGCAGTCGTTTCCAATGCCGGTCGTGTATCAAGCAGCTTCACGAACCAAGTTGCCGCATACTTGATCAAGATCAGACCAGCGATTCCGCCGAGGACGACAACCAGGAATTTCCCACCGTCCATACCGCCGAAATCCGGCAGCGGTGAATCCGGAAGACCAAGGGCAAGCGCCACTGCAGCAAGGATCGAATCGATCGCAAATGCAAGGTCGGCTAAACCAATCTTGCTGACTGTCGGCCAGAAGCCTTTTCCTTTTGCTTCTTCTTCCGTATCTTCCCGTATATTTTCATTTTTCTTCCCGAACTTTGCCTTGATGACATGCTTCAAACCTAAATAAAGCAGGTAAGCTGCACCGATCGCCTGAATCTGCCAGACATTGGCGATGAAGGAAATGGCAAACAGCGCTCCAAAGCGGAAGACAAAAGCCATTAATATACCGTAGCTGATGGCCTTTCTCTTTTGATCTTCAGGCAAGTGTTTCGCAATGACGGCAAGGACAAGTGCATTATCAGCTGATAAAAGGCCTTCAAGTCCGATAAGGATCAATAATGTCCATCCGTATTCTAACCAAATTGAATCCAAACATAACTCTCCTCTCAATATGCAGTCAGAAATGTGGGTCCCATTTTACAAAAAGCCAGAGAAAGAAGTGAATAAAACGAGTGCCGTTTTACATCACACACAGTCATCCGGCCGAGAATGGCCCCGTCTTTTCTGTACGTGTACTTTTTCATCATAGATTTTAAATTCTAAACTTTTTGCATACAAGTCTCCAGTGCCTATCTTACCACTTATTGTGCGTCAAATCTCTTTTGAACATTACCCTTTTTAAATAAAATTAATCAATATAAAAAATTGTCGGGCTGAGAAACCGCTGGGGGCTTAGGGATTGGCCTTGGGGATAATGGGCTTTCTCTTTTAGAAAATCCGTGGTATAGTGAATTTACTAATTATGACAGGAGTGATGGGTGGACGATGAAGCACTGATCTTATTTTTGAGACGTTTGAAATTCCATATTTCAAATCAACCTGAATAGGATTAGTCTGCCCATTTTTATACATTGCCTGAGCTATCGATTGAGAATAGCTTTGTTTGTGCACGTGACAGGTACGGCTAATCCTTCCAGATAAGAGATTCTGGGAGGATTTTTTTGTCCTCCCTTTTATAAGAGGGGAAGATTGTATGAGAGAATTAATGAAATTATTGAATATCCGTTATGAAATTGGAGATCAGAAGATATTTGAAGAGGTGAATGGGAGTGTTCAGGAAGGGGAGGTCATCGGAATCATCGGCCGGAATGGTGCCGGGAAGTCGACGCTCCTGAACTTGATTCATGGCGGTGTTGAGCCGGCGGAAGGACGGGTTCAGTGGATTCATAGCGGGCTGAACATGAGTATGGTCGTGCAGGAAACGGAGGAACATTCTTCTGATGAGGTGTCGGCTGCTGAAGTGAAGCTTTTGGAAAAGTGGCGTGTGCCTGGGCATGACTTTTCTCAGCTGAGCGGAGGGGAGAAGCTGAAGGCGAGACTTGCGAATGGGTTCGCCCGGAATGCTGACCTGCTCCTGCTTGATGAGCCGACGAATCATTTGGATCAGGACAGTTTGGAACTTTTGACGAAAGAAATCGCGGAATATCGAGGGACGATCATTCTCGTGTCCCATGACCGGTCTTTTTTAGATGAAGCGGTGACGAAGATTTGGTCGCTTGAACATGGCAGGCTGATTGAACACAAGGGGAATTATTCGAGCTATATGGAAGAGCGGGAGCAGAAGCGGCTGACGCAGCAGCGTAAATATGAGAAGCAGCAGAAGATGGTGAAGCGGATCGAAAGTCAGATGAAGGAGCTCTCTTCTTGGTCGGAAAAAGCGCATGCCCAGTCGACGAAGCAGGAAGGTTTCAAGGAATATTACCGCGTACAGGCAAAACGGACGGACAGCCAGGTGAAATCGAAGCAGAAGCGGCTTGAAAGGGAGCTTGAGAAGGCGAAGGTTGAGCGGGTGGAAGAGGATCATGAAGTGCGGTTCTCGATCAAATCCGCGCATAAGAAGGGGAAACGGTTCTTGGAAGTGAAGGATCTGGCGAAGTCGTTTGACGGGGGGACGTTATTTAGTAAGGCGAATTTTACAATTCAGTATGGTGAGAAGGTGGCGATCCTTGGTCCGAATGGGAGCGGGAAAACGACGCTGTTAAAGATGATCATGGGTGAGGAAACGGCTGACGGAGATGTATGGGTATCACCTTCCGCCGAGATCGGCTATCTGACGCAGGAGGTGTTCGACCTGCCGCTTGATGAGGCGCCTGAGGAGCTTTTTTATAAGGGAACGTTCGAGGAGCGGGGCAGGGTCCAGACGCTGATGAAGCACCTGGGGTTCTCGTCTGCCCAGTGGCGGGAACCGATCCGGGATATGAGTATGGGCGAGCGCGTGAAGTGCAAGCTGATGAAGTATATTCTAGAGGAAAGGGATGTGCTGATCCTGGATGAGCCGACGAACCATCTTGATCTCCCTTCGCGTGAACAGCTGGAAGAGACGCTTGCTAAGTATAATGGCACACTGATCGTCGTGTCGCATGATCGGTATTTTGTGGAGAAGACGACGGATGTGAAATTGGTGATTGAGAATGGAGGGGTTCGAAAGCAGCTTAGTCAGCCTGCTCCTGAGCGGGATGATGTGGAAGAATTGCGGTTGAAGCTTGAGACGGAGAGGCAGGAAGTGCTGGGGCGGCTTAGTTTTATGGTGCCCGGGGATGCAGAGTATGCTGAGCTGGATGCGCGGTTTTTGGAGTTGACGGTGTTGATTAATAGGTTGAAGTAGGGTGGTTGTGTTGGCGGTTTGGTGTGGTCATGTTAAATGAAAAATATTCGACATGAAGGGTAGAATTAATCTGGTGAAAGGCACAATGATTTAATTGAAGGGTGTAATAGGAATAGTGAAAGGCCTAATAATTGAATGAAGGGTGCAATTATCCGATTATAAGGCACAATCCGCTTTAGAAGGCCGTTTTTATAAAAGACACTTAACTTTTTAATACAAAACACCTCCGATTGGTTATTCGGGGGTGTTTTTTTACCAGGAAGATCAGCAGATACACGTTTTCCGTTTCAGACCGATACGATTTTTGTCAGCAATCTTCTTAATGTACGTTGAAGCAAGCGGCACCTTGCATGCGGTATTTCCGACATCCACATGGACCTTCCCGATCGACTCGGCGACACCCATGGCTTCCTCATGAAGGGCCGGGACATAGCTTCCGACTGAGATGACAAAGCCGTTCATCACATAGCGCACGCGGTTCCGTTCATTATGGACAGAGTTCTTGACCCGGTTCAGGAGCACCCTGATTTCGTTCAGGCCAAGCTCGTCATCCGGCGTGATGGAGAGATAATTTGAATACGTACTCCAGCCGCAAACCGCCATCATCTCTTCATCGGAATCCATCCATTTCTTTGCTAGCTCCCGCGCGTACTGACTTTCCGCAGCCACACCGGCCACCGTGTACTCGGCAATCATATACCAGTAGGCTTTTTCGGCCCAATCCTCCAGTGTTTCTTTTGAAACAAGCTTCGGATTGATGGAGAGACCGGCAAGATACATGGCATCGTGGTTGCCGGAATCATAGAGTCTGAGAGCCAGTCCATGATCCTTTTTTACGTATTTGACCAGCTTTTTCAAATCCCCGATCTTCACACCGTAATATGGTTCTTTCACGCCGTGGTTCAGGTAGATCCGCTTTGTCTGGTCCGTTCCGAGTTCTTCTAGTTTTAGCATGATTTCTTCGTAGGTCATGGTATCGCTCCTTTGGGAGAGGGGTATAGGTTAATGATACTGTATGGAGGGGAATCTTTCCTTTTTTAAAAATTGAATAGCGTTAATTACTATATGTAAAAAGGCACCACAGACAGCGATGCCTTTCTATTATTTGAAATTAGATCCTTTTGACCAAGCTGTTTTACTTATTTTTAATGACCGCCTGTCCATCCCCTCAGATGATTTCGTTGGGCACGGCAGAAAGCGTCATATCCGTCAGGCTTGTGAGTATCATAACAGTTACCAGAGAGATAGCCTTGGGAAAAATACCGTTCCTTGATGCTGCCGACAGTGACGACACCAGCCATGAAGGATAGTGGAATAAGAACGAATAACCAAACCATTTTGTTACCTCCTTTTTATGAACCGACTTGGGTAAAGCAGGTGAAAAACGATTATTGGATAAAAGCCTCTACTCTTATCATATCATTGAACTTGGAAAAAAATAGATATTTTCTAGACGGGTTCACAATTTTTAATAATCAACTAATCCCCCCGATAAAAAGCGACCGTCCTTTCAGCCCTCTCCAAAACCCTGCGGCTTAGTCCTTCAGGCTCGACGACTTTCAGCTGATCCCCGAATCCCAGCAGATAGCCCACAGCTTCTTCTTCCGTATCAAATGAGAGAGTAACGGGTACCCGGCCTTCATTGTTTTCAGAACCAACATTGAGGACACGGGCAAACCGTCCGCTGAAGGTAAGCCTTGAAACGACGGCTGCCGCTGCCTCTACTTTCACTTCATAGCTGGGCAGGTTCCTTATGAAGGTTTTGGTGGAAGAGGTCCAGTATTCGGCGAGGTTGAAGTCATCCGGCCGGACAAATCTTTCTTCGAGAAGTTCTGCGTGTTGGATCCTGGACGCCCGGTAGTTCCTGAGGTCGCCGTTATCTTTGGCGGCGATCAGGTACCAGAGGTCACCTTTAGCGACGAGGCCGAGCGGGGAAACTGTGCGGTCGTCGGTCTTCCCGTCTGCCCTCTGATAGGTGATCTTCAACTTGTTTTCTTCCCATATGGCTTGTTTCAGTATGTCGAACGATGCAGTTTTTCCCTGCTGCCTGCGCCAAGACCGGGTGTCGATGTGGATCCGGTTCCAGACATCTTTAGCGTTTTCCCGGTAGGTGGTTGGAAGGGAGGCGATCAGTTTGTTTCTGGCTTCTTGAGATAGACGGGTAAGCCCGAGATCGTCGAGCAAATGTGCGGAAGTTGAAACGAAGAGGGCCTGTATTTCAGCTTCCTTCAATCCGGTCAGGTCCGTTTTGTAGTTTTCAAGCAGTGACCAGCCTCCGTTCTTGCCTCGTTCCGCAACGACCGGGATGCCTGTCCCGCTTAACGCTTCCATATCCCTGTAGATGGTTCTTTCTGATACTTCAAGCTGTTCTGCCAGTTCTCCCGCGGTCATTCGGCCGTGAGACTGCAATAATAGTAGGATGGAAATCATTCTGTCGCCTCTCATTTCGTTCACCTTTTTCATAAATTTATTAGTTTAATTTAATTAAATATGACACTTGATGTCAAGAATACAATCGTATAATGAGAGTATCTTGAAGATGAAAGGGTTGAGGTTGATGAATTCACTGGCTGGAAAAGTGGCACTTGTAACCGGAGCAAGCAGGGGAGCTGGACGCGGAATTGCGATAGAGTTAGGAAAAGCAGGTGCGACTGTATATGTAACGGGACGAAGTACGAAAGGGAATTCCACCAATGATTGGCCGGGTACGATCGATGACACGGTTTCAGCGATTAAAGCAGCTGGCGGCCGAGGGATTGCGGTCCGGTGTGATCATACAATTGATGCGGAAACGGAGGCAGTCATCAATCAGATTCGTGACGAACAGGGGAAGCTGGATATTCTCGTGAATAATGTGTGGGGAGCTCATGATATTGGTGTCGAACCGGGTGCTTTCTGGGAACTGCCGCTTTCCCTTTGGGATAAAATGTTCACGGCGGGTGTGCGTGCCCAGTTGGCGACGAATCATTATGCGATCCCGCTGCTTTGTGAGAATCCGGGTGGAATGATCTTTCACACCACCTTCTGGGATGAAGGCAAATACTCAGGTCAGTTTTATTATGATCTGGCAAAGAATGCGCTTGTCCGCATGGCGTTTGGCCTATCGGAAGAATTGAAGGAAGACGGCATTGCGGTTCTTGCCGTGTCGCCGGGATTCATGAGGACGGAGCTCGTGCTGAAGCATTTTGGAACGGACGAGGAGAATTGGATGGAGTATGACGACTTGAAGCAAACCGAGACGCCTCACTATATCGGACGTGCCATCACTGCACTGGCAATGGATCCTGAAGTGGTGGAGAAAAGCGGACAGGTGTTAAAAGCAGGGGATTTGGCAGAGGAGTACGGGTTCACCGATATAGACGGGCGGTATATCCCGCCGTTTATGGTGTAGAGCCGGCAGCTTATTTCGACTAAGAAACAGGGGCTCGTAAAGAAGGTTAAAGGCCTGTCTTTTATCATATTTAATGTGATTAAGGACAGGCCTTTTAATGATGAGATTGCAGCTGTGGAATTTTCGACAATAGGCGCAATTATTCGGGGAAGTGGCGCAAATAACAGGAAACCGGCGCAATAATTTCTGTACAGGCGCAATTACCGTCGAAGTGGCTCAATAATGTGGATTCCGGCGCAATTATTAATAAATGAGGCTGGCTACTGTCCGATTCCCCCTGAGAGATCAGTTTCTCGCCTCGAAATCATCATGGCTTCCTATATTTCATAAAAAAACGAACCCGGATGGCCGCTTTAGCAGAGTTTTGGACCGGACCAGTGTGTTCTTTTTTTGTCACATTTCTCCAACCGGCGGCCAACTGGTATATAATGAAAGTATCAACTTCAGGGAGGTACATATGAAACAGCAAAATTATGAAAATCACAGTAAGATCGACCCGGTCTATCATTATGGATTGGCCATTTTAACAGTGGTCACGTTGATTTTGTCAATTACGTTTTTTGTGAAAAATGCCGGTGCGGAGACGCTGCTCAGTTTCATCGTGCTTTTCGCTGCGGTTACGTTCCTATTAATCGTGGCTAAACTGAGATTATATGCCCTGCAGGTGCAGGACCGGATTATCCGTAATGAAGAGAATTTCCGTTATTATCGTTTGACTGGTAAAACGCTGGATCCGGGTCTAACCGTGAAGCAGGTGGTTGCCCTGCGCTTTGCTCCGGATGAAGAGTTCCCAGGCTTGGTGGAACGGACAACGCAAGAGAACTTAACACCTAAAGACATTAAGAGAGCTGTACAGAATTGGCGTGAGGATCATCATCGCGTATAGACAACAGGGAAGGGACCGCTCAACGCCTGAGCGGTTACTTTTTTCAAAAGGAGGCTCTTTATGCCTGATGAAGTAATGGTTGATGTGAAAAATCTTGTGAAAAAGTATGGCACCTTTACGGCAGTGAATGGTGTTGCATTTCAAGTGAAAAAAGGAGAAATCTTCGGCTTGCTTGGTCCGAACGGGGCCGGGAAGACGACGACGATCGAGATGCTTGTCGGTCTCCGGAAGCCTGATGCGGGGACAGCAAGCTTGGCGGGCAATGATGTCCGTAAACAAGTGAACAAGGTGAAGGAAGTGATTGGGGTACAGCTTCAGTCGACTTCTCTTTTTGAATTATTGAAGGTGGAGGAAATCCTTCATTTATATGCGAGCTTTTATCCGAGTCATGTGGATATTGAAGGGCTGATCGGGGACATGCTTCTGACCGAGAAGCGGCGAGACCGGATCAAGGGGCTGTCTGGCGGCCAGAAGCAGCGGCTTGCGATTGCGCTCGCACTGATTCATGATCCCGCGATTGTGTTTCTCGATGAGCCGACGACAGGACTGGATCCGCAGGCAAGACGGACGCTGTGGGACATCGTGCTTCGCTTGAAGGAGCGGGGGAAGACGGTTATTCTTTCGACGCATTATATGGATGAAGCCCATGTGCTCTGCGACCGCATCGGCATCATGGATCAAGGGGAGCTGATCGCGCTCGACACGCCGGCGAATCTTGTGAAAACCTTGCAGTCGACGAGTACCGTGGAATTTTATCTGAACAACCCGCCTGAGCAGGAGTGGTTCATGAAAATGGACGGGGTCGAAGAAGCGGCAGTCAAAGATACATTCGTCCAGCTGTACACAGATGACCTTCAGTTGGCACTGACATCCCTTATCGGGGTATCGGCCGAGCACGGCCTGGAAATCAGGGACCTGCAGACACGGCAGGCGACACTGGAAGACGTGTTCATTCATATGACCGGAAGGAGGCTGCGTGAATCATGAGAGCTTATTGGCAGCTGACATTGGCACAACTGCGCATTTTTGCCCGCAATAAGCAGGTGATATTCTTCACGCTACTCTTCCCGATCATCCTGATGGTGGCGCTCGGATCTTTCGTGGGCGGCGGAAATTCCCTTTCGCTGACGGCAGGGATGGTCGACCGTGATGCAACTGATGCCTCAAAGGACTTGAAGGATTTATTTTATGAAAATGAAGGAATTGAGACCGCTGACTATAACACAGTCGACGCAGGTAAGGAAGCTGTCGAGAACGGTGATATCCAGCTTCTGATCGAGATTCCGGAAGGGTATGGAGCGAGCCTTGAGGATGGGGGCGGGGCATTTTCCGTTCCTGTTTATTATAATGAGAAAAATTTGACCACTGCTGAGCTCGGCCTTACGGTGGTGAACGGGATCATTGATCAATACAGCAAGGACCTTGTCGATTACAAGCCGCTGGTGACGGTTGAAAAAGTGGGGATCGAGGCGCTTAACATCCGCTATATCGACTTCCTCGTACCAGGGATCGTTGCGATGATGATCATGAGCAACAACATGAACGGTGTCGCAGGGCAGATCTCGGCCTGGCGCGAACGCGGAATCCTCCGCCGAATGCAGGGGACGAGGTTGAAAGCCTCAACGTTCATCGCTGCCCAGATTACGGCACGCCTCTTGCTGAACGGGACGCAGGCTTTATTGGTCGTCCTCATAGCGAATCTCATTTTTGATATTAATGTTGCCGGTTCGTGGCTGGCATTGATTTTCTTTATTGTACTCGGCACCCTGGCGTTCATGTCGATCGGTTTCATCATTGCCGGAATGGCGAAAAACCCGGAAAGTGCAGGACCGATTGCAGGATTTGTGTCGTTTCCGCTCCTATTTCTTGGCGGGGTTTTCTTCCCGATCAACAATATGCCTGAACTGATCCAGCCGATTGTGAAGGTCCTGCCGATTTCTCATCTGACTTCTGCACTGCGGGAGACGATGAATATCGGGACCTCGTTTTTTGCACTGGGGACGGAGATGCTCATTTTGGGCATATGGCTTGTTGGCGGGTTTGCGGTGGCGAGCTGGGTGTTTAAGTGGGAATAGGCTTGGTATGTGTAGACTGAAGCGGTTGGAAGAGTGGCTTAGGGCGGGGCACCTGTCCCTGTGGATGATGCTCCCCTGGTCATGAAGAGGTCGAATCGGGGTCAGTCCTCCGTGCACGGGGCACCTTTAGTCAAAGACAAGCAGAAAAGGAGTTATGAAATGAATTCAACTAAACCTGTTACTGAGAAATTGAATTTCAGCAAATATCCTGAGAAACTCATTCTTAACATCCCGGAGGATATCGAGGACTTTGATGCAATCGATTATGACGCGAACATTAAACAGGTTCGTTATGACCTCGTCTTCACTTTTATTTTCAGTTTAGAAGCTTTCTCCACTCAATTGAAGGAAATTTCCGAAAAGCAATTGGTGAAGGACAACGGCTATTTATACTTTGCCTATCCTAAGAAGAACAATCCAAAGTATGCCGAATACATAGACCGTGACAGCATTTATAATGAGAAACATTATAATGAGGAAGGATACGTTCATGGAAGTAACCTGAAGTTTTCAAGAATGATCAGTCTGAATGATGTGTTCACCGTGGTGGGCATGAAGGCTGCGCCTAAGAAAGCGAAAAAAGCCGCCACCACGAAAAGCAGTCAATGTGTAGATGACTACATTGACAATATTGATGACATCAAACAGTATTTGAGCAAAAATGACGCAGTCTTAGCCATTTATGCCGGATTGACGCCTGGATACCAAAAGGATTGGGCCCGTTACGTCTATAGTGCGAAACGAAAAGAAACGCAGGAAAAGCGATTGAAGGATATGGAGACTGTCCTGGATGAGGGCTATAAGTCGATGGATTTGTATAGAAGGAAGAATAAGTAATGGAATATGGTGCCTGATTCGGATTTGATTCGAGTTTGGGCATCTTTTTTAGATTTTAAATTTGATGCAGCTGGGTGTGGCTTCTGAATTTGGAGCGTTAGCCTGTCCAGAATGGTGAGCGGCATTCTCAGGGGCAGGTTTTTACAGGAGGGCTTGAGGTTTGGGATTGCCAGGCCCGTGGGAAAATCGAGAAAGTTGGCGCAATTATTTAGAATCTGGCGCAATAAATTGAAATCTGGCTCGATTATTTAAAAAAGTGGCGCAATTATTTGGAAGTCGTCATGATTATTAAAAGTGAAGCTGGATTTTTCGGTGTTGAGCGGGACCGACTAAAGGTAAAGAAGCGCGTTTTCAATGAAATTAGCTCTTCCAGATTCACTTTTCATTAAAAAAGTGCAAATCAGGGCCATTTTGTGTGCGCCTGGTCCCCAATATAGGGACCAGGCACTTTTTTATGGCTTAAGGATGACCTTGATGCAGTCGTCTTCTTTTTTGTTGAACAGCTGGTAGCCTTTTGCTGCGTCGTCAAGTTTGAGTTTGTGGGTGATGATGGAGGTGGAGTCGATTTCATTGTTGACGATTTGTTTATAGAGAGGGGCCATGTAGGCTCTGGCATGTGCCTGCCCCATTTTCAGCGTAATGTTCCTGGAGAAGAATGCTCCGAGGGGGAACATGTTGTAAAGTCCCCCGTATACGCCTGTCAATTGAACGGTGCCGCACTTTCGTACCGCTTTGGTCGCGATTTGAATCGGTCCGATCGTGCCGCCCTGCAGTTTTAATTTTTGTTCCACAAATTCGAGGGGTGATTTTTTACCGTCCATCCCGACGCAATCGATCACGACATCTGCTCCGCCCTTGGTCAATTCCTTCAAGGTTTCCCCCATATCGTCGTATTGGGTGAAATCAAAGGTTTCGGTGCTGTTCATCTTCTTTGAGTGCTGAAGCCGGTAGTCGAAATAATCGACTGCTATCACCCGTTCTGCGCCTTTTTTCCATGCGAACTGCTGGGCCATCAAGCCGACCGGTCCGCATCCAAGCACGATGACGGTATCCCCTTTTTTTACGCCTGCATTTTCTACACTCCACCAGGCAGTGGGCATTACATCAGAAAGCATGAGAAGCTGCTCGTCCTCCAACTCACAATCTTCCGGTACAAGAAAGGGGGTGTAATTCCCAAATGGGACTCTCAGATACTCCGCCTGACCGCCGGGATAATTTCCGAATTTCTCCGAGTAGCCGAATAGTCCGCCGGAATCGTAATGAGGGTTGGAATTGTCACACTGGCTTTCCAGATGGTGACTGCAATAGTGACAAGTTCCGCAGGCGACCGTGAAGGGGATGATCACGCGATCTCCTTTTTTTACTTTCGTTACGTCGTGACCGATTTCTTCGACGATTCCCATCGGTTCGTGACCGATCACATAACCGATGGGAAGGGGAAAGTTCCCTTGATACAGATGCAAATCCGAGCCGCAGATGGCGGTAGACGTTATCCTGACAATGACATCTTGCGGATCTTCTATGCGCGGATCATCCACCTTCTTGACGGCCACGGAATTCTTCCCTTGATAGGTTACAGCTTTCATGATTATTCCTCCCATTCAATTCTCTATCAGTTTTCTTACGACATCAGATTTTAGAATGCGAAATACGGCACTCTTAAAAGGACTATACTCGGTGAATCACATAGTCATTGAAGATGCTCTGGGGGAGTCTTCACTGATGAGTTTTCTTGAATTTCCGCGAAAATATCTTCCATAGGGGGTTCCTGGCTCACTGGGTGACTGGTCGCCGGCTGATTCAGGAGGAGGTTTCTAATTTCCTGTATCTGCGCTTGAAGCTGCTGGAAATCTTTCATCGTCACAGGTTTCGCCTGCTGTTTCAGCTCGATTCCGACTTGTCCGTTTGGTTCAAGGGTTGCCCATTTAACATCGGTGATCTTGCTGACACCATTCTGCCTTAACTTCATTTCGAGCTGATCCACGGTTATGCGCAATTTCTTGAAATTCTTTTCATTGAGGATGCCATTCTCCACCAGGATCTTAGATTTGCCGGTGATCATTTTTTCCACCCGGTCCGATTTCACTTGTAAAAATTCCATCCCCATCAGTGTGAGGACGAGGATGAGCCCGACGCCGATTGTCGTCCAAATATTCTTCCCTGCTACAGGTTGGATCAATAACGACCCGATCCCGATCATGATGACCGTCTGGGCCAGGGTCATCTGGGAAATCGACTTCCTGCCGGCGATCCTTAACAGCAGTGTCCCGGCAAGGACGATAAGGACGGCTTTCCATATCCAAGAGAACTCCATTTATGCTCAATCCTTTCTATTGAAATTCTATTTTAAAAGGGGAGTGAGATACTAATATGGTCTTGCATACTTTTTACAGGTGAGGGTGGAATTATTCATGGGGCTTATCCAATGGTCAACCGTTCAAGAGGGGAAGGAATGACAATAAGAGAAGAGTGCGCGGTTGTTGAGGGTGAACAATATTAATGAAAAAACCGCCTTCCTGCCAATCGGCAGAAGAGCGGTTTTTTCATTAATTGCGGATGAGATAATCGAACGCGCCTAAAGAGGCTGTCGCACCTGATCCCATGGAAATGATGATTTGATTATATGCACTGTCTGTACAGTCTCCTGCAGCGAAAACGCCTGGAAGACTTGTCGCTCCGTGCTTGTCCACGACGATTTCACCGAATCGTGTGCGTTCGATCGTTTCGTCAAGCCAGTCCGTATTTGGTACAAGACCGATCTGGACGAATACACCTTGCAGCTCGATGTGGTGTTCTTCGTGTGTGTCGCGATTTGTATAGGTGATCCCGTTCACCTTGTCGGTTCCGGTGATCTCCTGTGTCTGTGCGTTCGTGATGACCGTCACATTCGGAAGGCTGTGAAGACGTTTTTGCAAGACGTCATCGGCTTTCAGTTCTGAGTTGAACTCAAGGACCGTTACGTGGTTGACGATGCCGGCAAGGTCGATCGCCGCTTCGACACCGGAGTTACCGCCGCCGATGACCGCTACATCTTTTCCTTCGAATAACGGACCGTCACAGTGAGGGCAGTATGCCACACCTTTGTTCTTGAATTCCTGCTCGCCAGGGACGCCGATGTTTCTCCAGCGGGCACCCGTCGAGATGATCAGGCTTTTACTCTTAAGGACTGCGCCGTTTTCAAGTTCAAGCTCGATCAGGTCTTTCTTTTCAAGGCGCTTGGCACGCTGAAGGTTCATGACATCGATTCCGTAGTCCTTCACGTGTTCTTCAAGGCTTGCAACAAGCTTGGGGCCTTCCGTCTGCTTGACGCTGATGAAGTTCTCGATGCTCATCGTGTCAAGTACCTGTCCTCCGAAGCGTTCAGCTACGATACCCGTGCGGATCCCTTTACGTGCTGCATAGATCGCCGCACTGGAACCAGCCGGTCCGCCGCCGACAACAAGGACGTCGTATGGATCCTTGTTGGAAAGCTCTTCAGCATCAGGACCTTCAACGATTTTCGCAAGGATTTCTTCAAGCGTCGTGCGTCCGCCGCTGAAGAATTCAGCATTCAGGTGAACGGATGGAACAGCCATGATGTTCTTGTATTCTGCCTCTTCCTTGTACGCTGCACCGTCAATCATCGTGTGAGTGATGTTCGGGTTGAGCACACTCATGATGTTGAGGGCCTGTACAACATCAGGGCAGTTATGACAGCTCAGGCTGACATACGTTTCAAAGTGATGCTCGCCTTTGACGCTCTTGATCTGATCGATGACACTCTGATCAACTTTCGGGGCTCTGCCGCTGACTTGAAGAAGGGCAAGCACCAGGGAAGTGAATTCGTGGCCGAGAGGGATACCGGCGAAATGGACGCCGGTATCTTCCTCTCCTGCACGATTCACACTGAAGCTTGGTGTTCTTGGAAGGTCAGCTTTTTCGACAGAGATCATAGGGGACATGGAAGAAAGCTCTTCGACGAGAGCCAGCATGTCCTTTGATGTGTCATCTTCACCTGCTGAGACTTTCAGGACGATATCGCCTTC
This sequence comes from Rossellomorea oryzaecorticis, assembly GCF_038405515.1. Lineage (GTDB taxonomy): Bacteria > Bacillota > Bacilli > Bacillales > Bacillaceae_B > Rossellomorea > Rossellomorea oryzaecorticis_A. Next base: position 17,798 of record NZ_JBBYAF010000026.1, read on the forward strand.
CATCATTTGCAGGTACTGTTCTAATTGTGCCTTAATATCTGCTTCGAGCATGATTTACTGCACTCCTTATAATTTACCAACTAAATCAAGGCTTGGCTTAAGTGTTTCAGAACCTTCCTGCCATTTAGCCGGGCAAACTTCGCCTGGATTCGTGCGCACGTATTGTGCAGCCTTGATTTTGCTGATTAGGATGTCTGCGTCACGGCCGATGCCGCCTGCATTGATTTCTACTGTTTGGATGACACCATCTGGATCGATGATGAACGTTCCGCGGTCAGCAAGACCTTCTTCTTCGTTCAATACTTCGAAGTTGCGGGTGATTGTTTGAGATGGATCCCCGATCATCGCGTATTTGATCTTACCGATTTTTTCTGAGCTGTCGTGCCAGCCTTTATGTGTAAAGTGAGTATCTGTTGATACGGAATATACTTCTACGCCAAGCTCTTTAAGAGCGTCGTAGTTATTTTGAAGGTCTTCAAGTTCAGTTGGGCATACGAATGTGAAATCTGCAGGGTAGAAGCAGAAAATGCTCCATTGACCTTTCAGGCTTTCGTCAGTGACAGTGATGAACTCGCCGTCCTTGTATGCTTGTGCTGTGAATGGTTTTACTTCTGATCCGATTAAAGACATAGTGTAAATTCCTCCTAAGTAGTATGTGGTGTGTGATTGAGAATTATTAATAGTTTATAATAATTCTAATTCGATATTTATTATTATATATGCTGGTGAAAAAGTCAAGGATGAAGAGTTTAATATTTTCATATAGTTTATCTGTGGGGCAGAGCAAGGGGCATCTTCCATTTTTCATTTCATATATATAGCCTCCTCAATGGTTGGTGAGGCTGGTTTGGTTTATTCAATTATGAAAGTATGCAGCCTTCGATCCAAGTGGAATGTGGCAGAGATTATTCGACATGAAGGACGCAAAAAAAATTTTATAAGGCGTAATTATTTGAAAGAGGGGTAGAATGAATTTTTTTAAAGGTACAATCAGTGAAAATAAGGGCACAATCTTTCGGACGAAGGGTGTAATTATTTTTCTGGAGGGTGCACTTCTCCATTAAAGGCCCGTCCCGCGTTACGGTGAAGTTTTACTGTAGTGCGGGACGGGCCTTTTTATTCACGGGCAGGATTTACGTGGCAAACTGGCGAAATGGTTATACGAATAATCGTAATCGAAGTATACCTTGAAAAATATAGGAGGTGATCGTTGTGGAACGGATCGAATTGCTTACTAAAGTACTGGATTCAACGTTTGATAAGGAGAGCTGGTATGCTCCCCTAAAAGATGGCATGGAAGGGATCACGGCAGAGCAGGCGAGTTGGAAGCCTGCGGGTGTAGCCGTGAAATCAATCTGGGAGAACGTGAATCATCTCATTTATTACAAAGAGAGGCTTGTCGCGAAGATGGAGGGTCGTGAATGGACACAACATCTCAGCGGGGACGAAAATTTCCATTTGACTGAACAATCTGGTGAGGATGATGAGTGGCGGAAAGTCGTTGAACGTGCTGAAACCGTTCATCTGAAGTTAAGGCAGAGGTTGAGTGAAATGACCTTGGAGGAACTTGATGGACAGTCCTTTGAAGCGGAATTGATGGATATCTTTCTTCATGATGCTTATCATACGGGTCAAATCATTCAAATTCGAAAAATGCAGGGATCGTGGCCGGCGCAGAGGTAAAAGGAAATTATAAGAAAAGGGCTCTCCAACTTTAAAAGTCGGAGAGCCTCATCCTCACCTCACGAATCGATGAATATATCAATGACCTTTCTGCATATATCATGATGGATGGTGCCGTCAAAATTCAGCAGGACCACGACCCCCAGGTTAAGGTCGGGCAGGATCGACATCAGTGATCTAACGGCCATCTGACCGCCTCCATGTTCCACGATTCTTTTTCCTCTATATATGTCTGTAAACCATGCGAGCGCGTAACTTCTCTCATCACTGTCGAACCTCCATTCTTCACTGACAATATGAACTGGATGCTGCATGTCCTCAACTAGGTCTGGACGTAAGATGTCTTGTTTTTTATTTAAATGGAATCGCAGATAGCGCGCTAAATCATTTGCCGTAGAATACAGATATCCGATTGGGGCTGAAAGCGGGTTTTTTGGAAAAGGCGTTTCAATTTTATCCTCTCCTAAATAATATCTCGCGCTGTTCGGATCCTTTTCGACCATTTCTGAATCGCCTGTTGTGCGCTTCATATTCAGAGGGGTGAGGATTTCTTCTTTAAGGTGATCTTCCCAAAGGGTGCCTGTCACTTTTTCAAACAAATCGGCAAGGATTACATACGCATCGGTGCAATAATTCCAACCGGTCCCAGGTGGATATTCCAGTTCTGCTTTTTCAAACCATTTCGTCAGGTCTTCGCGGGTTTGAATGCTTTCAATCTCTTCTTCAGTGAGGTTGTAGTAGTCCAATGCTTCCTGGAATTCGGTGGGTGTATCTGAAAAAATCTCCCTTACATTTGGAGCGGCCATATTGGCAATCCCTGCGTTGGAGGGCAGGCCGGCCGTATGGGATAACAGATGCCGGATCGTAATGGAATCGCTCTGTTGTTTGTTTTTTGTTCTGAAATAGGGCAGATAGGTAACCACAGGTTGATCCAATGAAATAAGATTGTTTTCAACAAGCTGCATGATGGAAAGAGCCATGAAATTCTTGGATATACTTTGAATGCTCATCATGGTGTCACCATCAATTGGCTGGTTAGGATGAATCTGCGAATGTCCGAAACCCTTGGAATAGATGATGTCTGAGTCTTTTACGATGGCCACGCTCATTCCGACTCCTTGGTGGGTATTCAACATTTCGTTAATGTCATTTGTTAGTTGGTTTAGGTTTTGTGTGGATGTGTTCATGTTTGTTTCCTTTCTTCATGCAAAATTATTCTCCCAATGCCTCTTTCGCTACTCTATTAATCTCCCTGATTTTAAACGTTGTAATCTCTTTCATTCTTTCTTCTGATACATACCCTTTGTAATACTTTTCGATTTCCCACGCCAGCATCATGGTTGTATGATCGATGTACAGGTGATTAAAGTCATTTCTATAATCTTCTTTGCTTATCGGAAATCCCTTGGCTTCTAATAAATCTCTATAGTATTTATTGGAGTACTGAATAAGATCAGGGTCATAAATATCTTGCAGCAGGATGGTTATGTCTCTAAGTGGAGATGCCATGGCTGCCCATTCCCAATCGATAAACCAAATGCCCTCATCTAGTAGGAAAAGGTTTTCTAAGTGGGGGTCGCCATGAGTTAAAGTGAGCGGACTTTTTATCTTGTAATGGTGGAGGCCTAATTTTGAGTATGCGTGCTGAAGCGATTGGATCCACTCCGGTTTCGCCCATTTATGCCGGGTGCATAATCGCTTCATTTGATCCAGACCCCATTCGTACCATTCAGAGGAGATAGAGTGGACAGGCAGATCATCTGCGATTTTACCAAGGTGCAAGCTATGTAAATCAGCCAGTCTTTTCAAAATGTGTTTGAGCAAATTCTTTTTATTTTCTAAAGGCAGTTCTATGAATCCCTCCTTCATAGGGGCATGTAGATCACACATAAGAATAGCTTGTGGAGAAGAGTCCCACAATTTAATCAATTTACTGAACGGCTTGAGCGTACTTTGCAGTTTCTTATAGACGTCTGCTTCATTATTTCGCTCCTTGACAAATTCCTTATAGATATAAGTGCTTCTATTATTATCATGAGTGGTTACGGTAATTCTATAAATAGACCCGGCATGGACACCGGTGATAGGTTCCTTATTAAGCAGCTGCCAGTTCATTTCTTTCAGTCTTAATTCTGGAGAGGTCATGGGTTCGCTCCTTTATTTTTTGAAAATGCGTCTTAACAACGTTATTTGCCCAATCTTCTAAGGTAAGGTTTTTGAAAATCCGATTCTCCTTAATCAACCCCCTGGCAACTTATTTTACCCCCCCTGTGTGGCGTGCATCCTTATTTTACCATAATGTAAGTTTGATAGAGGGTTTTTATGAAATCTAAGCCTGGGGACTTGTCCCCATGGCACATCTACTAATGGCGGCAAAAACAAATTTTACATAAGCAGATTAAATTGAAAATTCTTATGGATTCAAAGAAAAGGATTTTCCTTAAAAGTGGTAAATATATTTATGTATTCCTAATGGAAGGGAAGAGTCCATTTATGAAATATCAGCAAAGGGATTTTGATGGAGAACTTAAAGAAAAGATCAAACGTACTGAGCGGGTACTTAATGATAATATTGAAAGATTCGCAGCCGAGCAGGCATCTGTTTTTGAAAAGAGGGACTTGGATTTTGAGGCTCGATTCGATCAAGAGGGAGAGGACCGGTTTACGCCTGGATACAGTTCGTCGCTGTCCATCGGCATTGCTGAAAAAGGCGGGGAACTCATTGATTTACATGTGATAAAAATATGGAAATGCGATCGTTCAATCTTAGGTATGCCGATTTCTAAAAACGTACCGGGGAGTAAGGTTACGGGGGAATACCTTGACGAATCGATTGAGGAAGTGAAAGAGGAGTTAAGGAGGTATGTGAAGGAATCTTTGCTCAACGAACATTAAAGAACGGGTACAATTTTGGGGATGAAAGAGGTATGTGTATGCTGTTGAGTGAAGTGGTAGGGCAGAAGTATGAAGCGGTTTTTTAGTGGATAAAAACCCCGAAGAGAAGTCCGAATCGCAAAAACATCGCGATATTGAAAGGGATCCATCGTTCAGAAGGTTTCCAGTTAAGATGCGAGGTTTATAATGAAAAAGGACTTCGGATTGTTGATGAATTATTAGTTGAAGAGGTAGGGAATGAAATGGTGTATGCTAGATTTTTAGGAACACTTAGATGGGAGACTGACCATCATATCGTGGTGAAATCCAAGTCCAGCAGCTGGAAAGCTGAGATTTATCTCTAGAGACTTTCTTATAAATAATGGGCTGGTTTTTATAGATTGACAATTTTTCCATCCCGATGGTATAGTAACTTTACAAAATAATAAACTTACTCTCTGATAATAGAGGCGCGAGAATGAGGAGTAGCTTTCCTGAGGATGAAGGATCCTAGGACGGGAAGTGAAAGGCAGATCGCCGAAACGAGAAGCAGCCATTCGGTTTCTTGTTGGGCTGGCATTGAACAAGTGTCAGACTGTCACAATGGTCACGTTGTGGAGAACTATTGAAGAGATGTTAATACAGAATTCTTCAGGACGTTCTCCGTTTTGATCAGGAAACCGTATGAGCATCGCTTCATACGGTTTTTTTGTGTGTTTTTTTCGGAGGGATTTCAGGAGGAGAATAATATATGACAGCGATGGAAACGAATGTACATGGACAATTGGAGATTGGCGGGATGAGTACGGACGAACTTACTGCAGCGTATGGCACGCCGCTGATGGTTTATGATGAAGAGATGATCAGGGAGAAGGCTCGCTCGTTCCGTGAAGCGTTCATTGAGAGCGGCCTTGAGTTCCAGGTCGCGTATGCGAGCAAGGCATTTATGTGCAAGGAAATGGTACGTTTAGCGGAAGAAGAGAATCTTTCGCTGGATGTGGTGTCCGGCGGGGAGCTGTATACAGCGCTTCAAGCCGGGTTCCCTGCAGGACGGATTCATTTTCACGGGAATAATAAGTCCGAGGAGGAGCTTGTGATGGCGCTCGAGGCGGAGATCGGCTGCTTTGTGGTTGACAGTTTCCTTGAGCTTGAGCTCTTGCATGACTTGGCGAAAGAGCGCGAACAGCAGGTGAACATCCTGCTTCGTGTGACGCCGGGGGTGGAGGCACACACCCATGATTACATCATGACGGGGCAGGATGATTCGAAGTTCGGATTCGGGATTTCGACCGGCCAGGCCGACCGCGCGATGCAGATCGCCCTTTGCAAGCCGTATTATACGGTGCTCGGGATCCATTCTCACATCGGGTCCCAGATCTTTGAACTGGACGGGTTCCAGCAGGCGATCACGGTGCTGTCCGATTTCCTTCAAGGGGTGAGGATTGAGTGCGACGTCGTGCTTCCCGTCTTGAACATCGGAGGGGGATTCGGGGTCCGTTATACGGAAGAAGACAAGCCGCTTCCGATTTCTGATTATATAAAAGCGATTACGGACAGCGTGAAGGAAAGCTTCGGCGAGAACGGGTATCCGCTGCCGGAGGTGTGGATCGAACCGGGCCGCAGTATCGTTGCGGAAGCGGGCACCACGCTGTACAAGGTCGGATCGAAGAAAATCATCCCGGACGTCCGCACGTATGTGTCGGTCGATGGAGGGATGACTGATAACCTGCGTCCGGCTCTATACGGTGCGAAATATCATGCGGTGCTCGCGAATCGTCCGAATGAAGAATGCACGGAGCTTGTCAGCATTGCGGGTAAGTGCTGCGAGTCCGGGGATATGCTCATCTGGGACCTGATGCTGCCGCCGGTGAACTTCGGGGACACCCTCGCTGTATTCAGTACGGGTGCATACGGGTATTCGATGGCGAACAATTATAACCGGATTCCGCGTCCGGCCGTTGTGTTTGTGAAGGACGGGGAGTCGCGTGTGGTGATTGAACGGGAGAGTTATGCGGATTTGGTGAGGCTGGATCGGTAGATGGAAAGAACCTTTGCTATCAGGTGGCAAAGGTTCTTTTTTATCCCTTATTACTGCTTCAACGTAAACAAATCCTTGGAAACACCGGCTGTCGATTTCTCCCTCTCTATTTTCACCTTTTTTACTTTAGTGAAAGGCTTGTCGTTTTCGATGAAGATTCTTCTCAACTGTGAAGTGATACTGTTCATGCAAAGTATGATCACGGCGAAAAAAGCTAACGGAACAAGCACTAGGAGTGGATTGGAGAATATGAGTTGGATATTCATCCCGATGGTGGCGCCCCATTCATTGGTCTTTGAGAAGTACACCGGATTGCTTGGGTCCAATGCAGAGAAGGCGAACTCAGCGACCTTTAATCCCCCCAGAGCCATCAGCATGATTCCGAGCTGGATCAGCAGGGAAAGGGCCTGCGTGACTTGTTCTGAAAACAACACGATGGAATGCCTTAGAAACTGAGGGAGTAGATGTATCTTCATGATATTTAAGCGGCCGGCGCCCATTGTCCGGGATACCTGAATAAATTCCTGATTCAGGTAGAGCTTCATTTCTTCACCCAGGTAGATTCCTAGAGAAGGGGCTGTGATGAGTGCGATCACACACAATTGAATCTCAAAGTACTCATTGGAAGGCAGGAACCCCGGCTGAAAAGAACTTTCCAATGGGACGAGTATCGCAAAAACGATGATGGCAAGCGGGATATATTGAAAAGATTCACCTAAGCCCTTTAAATATCGCCCAATGAATGCAGGCAAAAACGAGTAGAAGACGGCAAAAATGAAACCGAAAACGATTCGCAGAAAAGCGATGAACAATGCGGCGAAAATTGTATACTTCGCCCCTGCCAACAGTAAAAGAAAAAAGTTCCTGCCGAGCCGGTCGCTTCCCAAAGGAGCCATTTCAGCAGGTGAAAAGGGCGGGGCAGCAATCAGTCTTCCTTCATCATCCTTTAAGTAGTTCATGATCTTATCAAAATCCGGGTACCAGACAGGGATCAGGAAGCTGATAATGACAAGGGCCACTACAATCAACACAGGAACCGATATGCCTTTCAACAGTCTGCTAGACATGATATTCTCCTCCCTTTAACCATTTCCTCAAAACGTACGAGCCTGTTTGAAAGACGATGAAGAATGGCACAAAAATCATTAGCATCCCCAGGAAAAATGCAGCGGCTGAACTTGTTGAGGCCCTGAATAACACCATCATGAAGCCATTCATACGAAACAATATTTCGATGACGAATAAATTTGAAAGCATCAGCAGAAATATCGGTTTTAAGTGAAGAAAGAAGTGGATCCATACATTACGGAACAAATGAACCCAGACGGTATAAGTTTTTCTGAATCCTTTCGCGTAAGAAAATTCAACGTACGGCTTGTCGGCTTCTTCCTTCAGCTGGAATAGAAACTGCTTGACTAAAAAAACAACCGGTAAGATGGAGAGGCAGACGATCGGCAGGACATAGGTTCTCTCATCTTGCAGAGCATAAATATTAAAGAAAAGGATGTCTGTTTTTTTATATAACCAGATGGTGAGTATCTGGAAGGAAACAACAATAAATACTTCAGGCAAAGCATCCAGCACATTCAAGAACTTCAGTGAAATCTGGTAACCGCGGCGGGGCATAAGCATTATGAGGTAGCTGATCATGACGGAAATACAGACGGCAAAGAAAAATGAACTGATTAATATCGTAAATGAATACCCATACGTACTTAGAAAAATCCTGGGTAAAGAATAGGTGCGGTCATCTTCTCCCAAATAAACAGAAATCGAAGCAGGATTCATCATATCAATTAAAGATTGATAGAGTTGGTGAAAGTAATAGCCGACCGTGAGGACAAGTTCCGTATCATAGGCAAGCAGGGAACCCACGCCGCTAAGGAAAAACAAACCTAAAATGACAATAAAAAAATGAAAGGAAGTATTCACTATCCTTTTCATATAATCCCTCCGCAAATTTTTACAAATAAATACAATTTTTTCATGCTTAATGTTACAATAACAAAACGAAGTTGTAAATAAATTCCGAATAATCCTTATTAAAGCAGGTGTCATATATGACTAAAAAAAACCGATTGCGCTTTGTATTCATTTGGATGATGCTTTCCCTTCTGACAGCCTGTCGATTGGACTTTTCTGAGGATAAAAGCAGTGTCAGGCAAATGGTGAAGAAGGATGGAAAAACAGAGATTGTGGATAAAGTCGATAAGGAAGGTCAAGCGTCCCCGCAAAAAAAGGAAGAACCTTCTTATACATTTGATGCAGCAGTCACGTTGGATTCAACAAGCCTGCAACTCAAAGGGAAGACAACGCTTCCGCCTGATGCCGTGCTATATGCAAGACTCAGAGCATACCCGGAAGATGCTTCCTTGGATGACATTGATGATTACCATGCAGAACCCTATATGAAAATCACGTCAGAAGAATACATGGCAGTTAAGGCTGATGGAACATTCCAGTCAGACGAATTAGAACGAATGGATTTCCCGCAAAGGTATCTGCTTGAACTGATTTTTGCCCCGACTAGAGCGGAGGAATCACTGCAGCAAAAGCTTGTAAAAGAAGGTGAAAGCATAGAAGACCTGGCCGGGATGACAGAAATCGATCTGCCCAGCCGCAATGAGTTTTTTGAGGATGTCGTACCTGGGTACATTAAGCGTGTGAATATTATGGAAGCTGCTGAGCCTAAGGGGGATGGTGTCACGCTGGAGTTAGTGTCTGTTGATGAAGAATGATTGTTTACAGAAATGGGGATGGTTCACTGTTCCAGAAGATAGAGGACCGTCCCAGTATTTTCCTGGCTCTGTTCAACAATTAGAAGAAAAAGATTTATTAAAGCAATTATAAAAAATAGTGTTGCAATTTCAGAAGGAGATAGTTTATAATCTATTTGTGAAATGATTCACAAATAGAAGTGAATCAAAAAATAGCATTGACATACAAATTTTTTTAAACTAATTTGTGAAATACTTCACAAAATTTTGTATTGACTTGTGAAGTGTTTCACATTACATCGAAGTTCAACGGAGGTAATGAAGATGAGTATAACATTGGGAAACAAAGTGGTATTGGTTGGTACTGGAGCGGTGGGATCGAGCTATGCGTATTCTTTGATGAATCAAGGGTTGAGTGATGAGCTGGTTCTGGTTGATTTAAATGAAGGAAAAGCGCAAGGAGATGTGATGGACCTGGATCATGGTATTGTCTATGCACCGAGTTCCATGATGATTCGGTATGGTTCTTATGAGGATTGCAAGGATGCAGCGATCGTGGTGATCTGTGCGGGAGCAGCGCAGAAACCCGGTGAGACAAGACTGGATCTGGTCAATAAGAATGTGAAGATCTTTGAATCCATTGTTGGAGAAATCATGAAATCGGGCTTTGATGGTATCTTCATTGTAGCGACGAACCCGGTTGACATATTGACTTATGCGACACGGAAGTTTTCCGGACTTCCAAAAGAGAGAGTCATAGGGAGCGGTACGGTTCTTGATACAGCAAGGTTCCGCCACTTTTTAGGAAAAGAATTTGGAACGGCGCCGACAAGTGTTCATGGATATATCATCGGTGAACATGGGGATTCACAACTTCCGGTTTGGAGTTCTGCCAATATATCAGGGACACCGGTAGCTCCTAAGCTTTCAGAGGGAAGAAAAAGTGAAATCGCGGAACAGGTGAGGGATGCAGCGTATCGCATCATCGAAATGAAAGGTGCCACTTATTATGGAATCGCCATGGGACTGGCAAGAATCACGAAGGCCATCCTTCGGAATGAACATGTGGTCCTGCCGGTAGGAGCAATGCTTGAGGGGGAATACGGTGAGGAGGATGTCTATATCGGGGTGCCATGTGTCATTCATCGCAAAGGAATTGAAAAAGTGATTGAGCTGTCACTGAACGATGTGGAAAAAGAGAAGTTTACAGCATCTGTACAGACATTGAAAGACATCCAGGGCCAAGTCTGGGGATAAACCATTTCAACTTAGATTCTTACAAAAGGGAGTTATTCTATCATGTTAGTAGAAAGTTTCAATCCGTTTGATCACCTGGGAATGACGGCGATTGTAGCGGCGATTCCGATTCTATTATTTCTATTAAGTCTTACCGTCTTCAAAATGAAAGGGATTCATGCTGCACTATTGAACCTGGGTGTGACATTTCTGATCGCTCTATTCGTCTTTAAGCTTCCAATCGGTGAATCGGTGGGAAGTGTCGCACAAGGTGCGGTGCTTGGTGTATGGCCGATTGGATATATCATCGTCATGGCTGTATGGCTGTATAAAATTGCGGTGAAATCAGGGAAGTTTGACGTACTGAGAGGCAGTATAGCCGGTATTTCACATGATCAGCGCCTGCAGCTGCTGCTGATTGGATTCTGTTTCAACGCCTTTTTGGAAGGGGCGGCAGGTTTCGGTGTGCCAATCGCCATCTGTGCAGTACTGCTGGTATCACTTGGCTTCAAACCATTACAGGCAGCGATGCTCTGCCTGATTGCGAACGGTGCTTCAGGGGCATTCGGAGCGATTGGTATTCCTGTGGGGATCATTGATGCATTCGCATTGGAGAATGTGACTTCCATGAAAGTATCAACAATGACGGCTCTCACATTGCCAATCATCAACTTTACAATTCCATTTTTACTTATTTGGTTGATCGATGGATTTAAGGGAATCAAAGAAATTTTTCCAGCTATTCTTGTGACATCATTTACTTATACCGTTTCACAAGCGCTTATTACGGTGACAATCGGCCCGGAACTGGCTGACATCATACCATCTTTATTAACAATGGGAGTACTTGCGCTATTCCTGAAAAAATGGCATCCGAAGAACGTCTTTCTGCTTGAGGAAAAAGAAAGCAAGGTGGAAACCTACACAATTGGTGAAGTGATAAAAGCGTGGTCTCCATTTTATCTATTGACCCTTTTTATCATGATTTGGAGTCTTCCTGTCTTCAAAAGATTATTCTCCAGTGGTGGAATCCTGGAATTTTCAGTGGTAAAATCGGTGATTCCAGGTTCTTCAATACCGGTGAGTGTTGATTTGATCGGAGCCACTGGAACAGCAATCCTATTATCTGCCTTAACGACAGTTGTCACTACGAAGGCAATCAATTTTAAAGAAAGCTTCAGGCTTCTAAGAAAAACAGTGGTAGAATTCAGTATCCCGATCATCATGATCTGTGCGATCCTTGGTATTGCAAAGCTTATGACTTATGGCGGGATGACTGCGGCGCTGGGTGAAACAATGGCGAAAACCGGGCAGGTATTTCCTTTATTATCCCCTATCCTGGGCTGGATCGGTGTATTCATGACGGGCTCTGTTGTGAATAACAACACGCTGTTTGCGCCAATCCAGGCCACAGCCGGTTCTATTCTCGGGGCCAATTCATCCCTGCTTGTTGCCGCGAATACAGCCGGTGGTGTAATGGCAAAGCTTGTTTCTCCTCAATCCATTGCGATTGCCACAGCGGCTGTAGGGCAGACAGGCAACGAAGCTGCACTGATGAAAATGACGTTAAAATACAGTTTTGGACTGCTTGCCTTCGTTTGTGTTTGGACATTGATTTTGACAATGGTTTTCTAAGGGATTGATTTTTGGAAAGTGCTGAATTAAAGTACCAGCAGAGATATCCCTCCCAGAAGCAGAAGAACAGTTACGGTCAATATACATTTTTCTAGATAAAATCTCCAATCTACCATTGTACTGCCTGATCAAAATCGTTTACTATTAAGAGGCGAACCGTAATTTATCAGAATTGTGAGACTACTATAAGGCGGAGGGGAAACAATGGGACGAATGGTGCATTTTGAAATTCATGTGGAAGATGTGGAAAAAGGGAAGGAATTTTACGGCGAGGTCTTCGGATGGAAGTTTGAGGACTGGAGTGAATATGCGGGGATGCCTTACTTCGGGGCGGTAACTGGTGATGAGAGTGTGCCCGGGATCAATGGGGCGATCATGAAACGCCAAGGGCCGCGTCCTGAGGCGAATCAACCGTTGAATGGGTATTCGTGTACGATGGGTATCGATGATTATGATGCGGCTGAGAAGAAGATCCTTGAGCTTGGCGGAAAAGTGGCTTTACCTAAACATGCGCTGCCTGGCATGGCCTGGCAGGGTTATTATACCGATCCGGAAGGAAATATTTTCGGGGTCCATCAGCCAGATGAGAATGCGAAATAAATAAATGAGGATAAAAAATGCCTGGCCATTTGTACGAGTGTTGTACGGATGGGAGGCATTTTTTTATTTCGTGCAGAATGGAGGTTTTCCCTTTTTTGCTGAAAGAGGAAATCACCGAACTTTGTCGAAGGGTAATAGAAATAGATTCGTGGAGGAGATATGATGACCAGGAAGAATGAATCGTTATCCTTGATTCTGCCCTTGAAGAAGAGGGAAGAAATCCATAACCGCTGGCTGTTCCACCGGTTGAATACGCTGCTGCCGGCATTGATGAAGAAGCATGAACTTGACATGTGGGTCGTGATCGGACGGGAGTATCATGAGGATCCCGTGCTGAAAACGCTCTATCCTTCTGCGATCGACAGTTCCAGGAGATTGACCATCTTGGTCTTTTGGCTGGATGAGGGCGAACAATTGAAGCGCTGGGTCATTCAACCGAATCCGAGCTTCGAGCCTTTTTATGAGCGGATTTGGAACAGGGCAGAAGGTGATCAGTGGGAGTGTCTGAAGAACACGGTAGAGAAGTGCGGCCCGGAAAGGATCGGGTTGAATTATTCCCATACGTTTGCTGCGAGTGATGGACTGAGTCATTCTTATTTTGAACAGTTACAGATGGTCTTGGAGGATTACAGTGACCGGTTTGTGAGCGCGCAGCATCTGATTGTCGACTGGCTTTCGAATAGAAGTGATAAAGAAATGAAGGCGTACCCGGCAATTGCTGAATTGGCGAGGGAGATTACGGAGGAGGCGTTGTCGTCAAGGGTCATCCATCCGGGGATCACCACGACTGAAGATGTAGTGGACTGGATCCGCCAGCGGGTGCTGGACCTCGGACTCGAAACCTCTTTTTACCCAACAGTCGACCTGCAGAGAAAGGGTTCAGAGATGGATCGCCTAGAAGGAGAGATCATCCGTCCGGGCGATGTCGTCCATTTGGATTTTGGGATCAGGTATCTCGGCCTTGCCACCGATACACAGCAGCTTGCCTATGTGTTGAAACCGGGGGAAACGGAGGCTCCGGAAGGACTGCAATCTGCGTTTTTCACCGCGTTGAGACTCGAGGATATTTTGAGTTTTCATATGAAAGAAGGAAAAACGGGGAATGAAGTGTTCCGCGCGGCGATGGCGTCTGCCAAGAAGGAGCAAATCGATGCTATGATTTACTGTCATCCGGTCGGGTCACATTGCCATGAAGCGGGCGCGCTGATCGGCCTTTATGACCAGCAGGGGGATGTGCCGATAAGAGGCGACCTGCCACTCACGGCGAATACGTGTTATGCGATGGAGTTCAATATCCGTCAGTTCGTGCCTGAATGGGGGCAGGAGGTTCCGATTTATTTGGAGGAACCGGTGGCGCTCCTGGATGGGAAGGTAGAGTATATGGCTAAGAGGCAGATGGGGTTTTATTTGATATAGAGAATAGAAGGCGGTGCCCCGATCGGAGGCCCGTCCCTCGATGCGGTAACGCTTTACCGCATCGAGGGACGGGCCTTTGAATTGAAATTTGTAACGAAGTATTTCTCAGTGATACATGATCGAATAGCTCATTCAAAGATCAGGTCATCAATTGAAGTTCTTTATATATTTGCCATGTAAGAGACGTTCACAATTTAACCCATTAATATAGTTGCGAAGAAAATATTTCCTTATATGATAAATAATAGTAATATAGTACTATCTACTAAGTTTGTAAGGGGTATACTTCATGTTTAAAAAGGGAATCAGACTGCGGATTGCCATTGGTCTGCTCATCATGATGGCAGTCATCACCAGTACGTTGGTCAGTTGGTATGCGGCGACGAATGGATTAAATGATTCATTGCAAGGGAGATATTTAGATAGTAATTATAACTATTCTCAAAAATTGGCCCAAAGCACAAATGATCTGCTTAGTTATATGCAGGAAAATATGATTGCGATGGCTGAAATTGTAGATAATTCACAATTTGAACAAAAGGATTTAGATACATGGCACAATGCGAACAGTGGGCATTTTAATTCTACATTTGTTACTGATGAAAATGGGATCATCCGGTTATTAAGCCCTTCCGTTGTTCAGTTTAAAAAGGGAGCAAAAGTCAAAGTCGGGACGAAGATTCAATCGGAAACGGTCAATAATGCCCTTTCAATTAAACAGCCATTTATCTCCAAGCCTTACCGTGCTACTTCGGGACAACTGATCATGTTGGTTTCAGCCCCCATTTTCGATGATCAAGGGGACTACCAAGGATTGATTGGAGGAACTGTATACTTAGAAAGCGATAATGTGCTTAAGAAAACTCTAATCAACCACGGACATGGGGATGGTTCCTATGTATATGTGGTCGATCGTGATGGCCGGTTAATTTATCATCCTGAAACGGACCGCCTGAATGAGAAGGTTTCAGAAAATAAAGTGGTGCAGCAGTTGATGGAGGGGAAAAGCGGATCAACCATCGTAGTCAATACAAAAGGAAATGAATATTACGCAGGTTATACTTATATAGATAGCACAGGATGGGGAGTTGTCAGTCAGACACCAACATCCGTCATAGAATCACCGTTACAAGAGTTGTTTGCAAAAATGGCTATACAGTCTATCCCGAACTTACTGATCATCTTATTGATTGCTTGGATCCTTACCAATAATATCTCTAAACCCCTGAATGTGCTTGCTCAATATTCAGAGGAGGGATTCAATAATAAACAGGTATCAGTCAACTTTAAAGAAGTAGAATTGAAGTCAAATATATACGAAGTCCGTCAACTCTATTACCAGGTGAACAAATACTTCAATAGACTGAATGAAGAAATTCAAATTGACGGATTGACTGGTATCGCAAACCGGAAAACGTTCGACTCGGTCATTAAAGACTGGATTGGCAGAAGAGAAGCCTTTTCGTTAATCATGCTGGACATCGACCGTTTTAAACAAGTGAATGATACGTACGGACATTTAACCGGCGATGAAGTGCTGAAATTCCTATCCTCCATCATCACCCGATATGTTGAAGGGGAACATTTGGGGTTCCGATATGGCGGGGAAGAGTTTGGACTGTTGTTAAAGGACCTTACTGCTCATGAAGCCTTTATCGCTGCTGAAAACCTGAGAAAAGAAATTGCCGGAACCAACAGCCCCACTGGGAGACCGATTACCATTTCATTAGGGGTCACCGATTTTCAGGAGAAAGATAACCACCCCGAAACCATCATCGAAAGGGCGGACTCAGCGCTCTATGATTCAAAGATGGCTGGAAGAAATCAGACTAGCATATATCATGGAGACTATGATGGCAATGAAAGAACCTCAGCGGGCAGCTGAGGTTCTTGTTTGTGGGATATACCTTTCTCCCTCAGAGAATAACACAGCATTTTCTGGAAAATCGGGGAGTTTGAATGTTGACGAAACAGTTTTAAGCGTTCATAATATGTATATATGATTACATATTCACATATATAATGTATACAGAATAGAATACGGATATAAAACAAGAATAGGAAGACAGGGAGGTATGAACATGGGACACGACCACGGACATGACCACACGCATGGCGCAAACAAAAAGGCATTATTGATCAGCTTCATCATCATCACTGGGTATATGATCGTTGAAGCAATCGGGGGATTCGTTACGAACAGTCTTGCTTTGTTGTCCGATGCAGGTCATATGCTGAGTGATTCTGTGTCACTCGGAATCGGATTACTGGCTTTTACTTTGGGTGAAAAAGTGGCTGACTATAGTAAGACGTATGGATATAAACGGTTTGAGATTTTGGCTGCCGTCTTTAACGGGGTGACTCTTGTACTGATATCGCTTTACATCTTTTACGAAGCCTATCATCGCTTCATGGAACCGCCGGAAGTCGCATCGACCGGGATGCTTGTGATCGCTACGATCGGGTTGGTCGTGAATATCATCGTTGCTTGGATCTTGATGCGCGGGGATACGGAAGAAAATCTTAATCTGCGTGCGGCATTCCTGCACGTGCTGGGTGATCTGCTTGGTTCTGCCGGGGCGATTCTGGCAGCGTTGTTCATTATCTTTTTCGATTGGGGCTGGGCCGATCCGGCTGCGAGTGTGATTGTCGCACTGCTTGTTTTGATAAGCGGGTGGAGGGTCACGAAGGATGCGGTCCATGTATTGATGGAAGGCACGCCTAAGAATGTGGACCTGAAAGATGTCATCGCTGCCATTGAACGTATTGAGGGAATCGAGAGGATACATGATCTCCACGTGTGGAGCATCACGAGTGGACAGAACGCCCTTTCTTGTCATGCCGTTGTGTGTGATGAGTTGACGATACGCGAAAGCCAGGAGCTATTACGCAAAATTGAACAGGAGCTTGCGCACAAAGGAATCGGACATGTGACGATTCAGTTGGAAAGCAGTGATCATCCTCATGATGATTCGTTGATGTGTGAAGGGAATGGTGGATCTTCGCATCATCATTGATTGCAGTACCCTCATTCAATATGGATGAGGGTTTTTCTCCTTTATTTGAAAAGAGAAGCTTCACCTGCCTCTCAAATGTTTGTCTATTTCCATCAATACTTCTACAATAATAAGTAACCATGTCAAAACTTGCGGTGGAGGTGTAAGGAAATGAATGATACGGAGAAACATTTTTCAGAGGAGAAGTTTTGGAACAAGCTTAAAAAGTTCGGAGTGAAGGCAGGGCACTCGGTCGTGTACACAGCGCTGCTTCTGTACTTCGTCCTGCAAAAGCCGGATGTGCCGAAGAAGGCAAAGATGGTGATCATCGGGGCTCTCGGGTACTTCATTCTGCCGACAGACCTCATTCCTGATTTCGCAGTCGGGGTAGGGTTCACGGATGATCTTGGTGCACTGGGTGTCGCTTTACTGCAGGTTGCCATGTACATCGATGACGATGTGAAAGCGAAAGCCAAGGCGAAATTGAGAGACTGGTTCGGGGATAACGTCGATACGTCAGAGATTGATAAGAAAATATAAATGTTGAAGGCCCGTCCCTCGCTGCGGTAATGCTTTACCGTGACGAGGGACGGGCCTTTGAAGTGGGACTTTGATTTTGAGTCTGCTATTAGGTAAGCTTAGGACATATGTCCTTTCGGGAATATCGATTCTTCTATTTAATAAGTTTCAGAAAGAATAGGAGGCGGTAAGATGAAAGGTGCTGTATTTGCGCTGCTTGGGGGGCTTTGCATCACCATGCAGGGCATTTTCAATGCTAGAATGAGCGGCGCGATCGGCGGATGGCATACGACGTCCATCGTCCATATCGTCGCTTTTACCATCGCGATGGCGATCTATATGAAAGAAAGAGATGGAAAAGGGAAAAGCTTCGGGCAGGTGCCATTCCTTTATTTGATCGGGGGTTCGTTCGGGGTCGTTGTGGTCTTTTCTGAATTGACGGCGATTCATATGATCGGGCCGGCATCGGCGATTGCCATCCTGCTTGTGGCACAGATCGGAACGGCATTTGCCATCGAGTCGAAAGGATGGTTCGGGGAAAGGAAGGTCCCTGTTACGCTCAGACAGGGTGTCGGATTGATCATGATGCTTGCCGGGGTGGTTCTTTTCCAATTGTAAAAAGAAGGAGTCCATACGGTGAAAGAAATCCAAGCTGCCAAATCAGAACAATATATATGTGGGACCGAACTGGAGGATTTATTTCCGGTGCATTTCAGAAAATACATCAAAGTCTACGGGTTTGAAAAGGGGGACGTCCTGTTTTCGACGGGGGATGAGCTCGACGAACTTTATTTCCTTATGGAAGGGAAGATCAAGATCTTCACGCACACCCCTGAAGGGAAGCTTTTGATCAACCGGTTCAAACGCCCGCCCGCTTTGATCGGGGATGTGGAATATTCGAGGGGAAGTGCGGTCATCAACTCGGTTGAAGCCGTCACGGACGGGGTGTTCCTTGCAGTGCCTTTTGCTGATTTGGCCAGAATCGAAAGGGAACATCCGGCGATGATCCGGTTCCTCTTTGATACGATGGCTCATAAATTTTATACGGAACTGCATGCGACGAGCATGCACATGCTGTACCCGGTCGAAGTGCGGCTGGCGAGTTATCTGTTATCCATTTCAGAAGTGGCTGAAGGGACTATGTTCCATGAGGAAATGAGGACGTCCAACCTGATGGAACTGGCCGAATGGATCGGAACGAGCTACCGCCACTTGAACAGGGTTTTAAAGAATATGGCAGCTGAAGACATCATCGAACGGGTGAATGGTTCGATTAAAATAAAGAATCTAAAGAAACTCAGCACCCTTGCAAAAGGGAATATTTATGAATAAGGAGGTGCTCAGGTGATTGGTGTGATTCTAGCGGTGATTGCAGGCATCTTGATCAGCCTGCAGAATGTATTCAATGCACGTGTAAGCGAGAAGACAGGTCCTTGGGCGACGACGAGCCTGGTCCTTGGTCTCGGCCTTGTTTGTTCACTGCCGGTCTTTTACGGGGTCGAGCAGCGAAGTCTTTTCGAGGTTGGCAATATCAATCCCGTTTTCTTGTTCAGCGGGGTATTTGGCGTCGGGATCGTGTTTTTCCTAATGAGGGGCGTCACCTTGATCGGTCCTGCCTATGCGATCTCGATTGCGCTCATCTCGCAGATCATGATTGCGTTCGTCATTAATACAGGCGGCTGGTTCGGCTTTGAAGTCTCTCCTCTTTCCTGGCAGAAGCTGCTCGGCATTGCGCTCTTGATTGGCGGAGTGCTTGTGTATAAGCTGGAGAAACGAACAGAAGATAAGGTTGAGATCACGGTAGAAGAGGAAAAAATGAGGGCGTGACGACTGATTGGTGAAGGTAAAATTGAAGGCCCGTCCCTCGCTGCGGTGAAGCTTTACTGTATCGAGGGAGGGACCTTTAATCTTTTTTATTAAGAAGGTGAATTTATGCTTGTAAGTGCCTCTTTTTACCACTATAATTGGAATAAGATTTGGGAAGGAGGTCTTTAAGTGGACTTAAGAAACTTAAGTGAAGAAGAAAAATTGCTGGTCTTTAGTGCAGATCCTTTCCAAATGACACAATTTATTTTAAAGAATAATCTACGGGGTCTTGAAAAGATTTCGATTGAATCGATAAAAGGGATGAAGCTCCTTCCGGTGGAAGTGGTGAATGTTCTCCTCGTATACTTTTATGGAGAGTTTGCGACCCAGGTTTATAATCGCAATGATTTAAAGAAGCTGTACCATCTTTGGGCAGGGCAGGGAATTAGAACGTTTGAGGATGCCCTGCTTATGACGGACAGGGACATTCATGCTGAATTGGGGTATACCCCTCCTAATAAGGGCGGACGATAAATTAACGTGCAGATACTGTCTGCACGTTTTTCTTCGTTTAGGAGACAGTTTTCTTCTTACGCGTCCTCCCGACGTCCCCGTGAACTTCGACATATGGAATCACCACGTCTGACGTTTTGTCCTCCAGTAAGCTCTCTTAATGCGTTCAGACGAGGAATTGACCAGACTCCCCCAGGTATCTTTCGAGTTCTCCAGCATGGTTTTCGCGTATAAAGCGGACAGCTTTTGCTGGCACTGCAATAAGTTGTGACGGCATCTCCCTATTATGAAGAATGCTTTTTTTATAAAAGAATAATTCTGTGGCAATAAAAATATAATTAAAATCAATAATAATTTATTGCAAAGCAATAAATTTCATGATACATTCATTATGACAATAAATAGTGGGGTGGTTTGTGTGAAACGGGAAACACTTTTTTTGAAGATTGTTGTTTTTCTGATGGGACTTCCGGTCCTGGCGCTGTGTATATTTGTACTGCCGGAGATCGCCGGATTTTTTGCAGAATTGAATCCGGAGCTGGATTATTTGCAATATCCATTTTTAATCGGGTTGTATATAACGGCAATCGTGTTTTTCGCTGCTTTGTATCAGACATTTAAGCTTTTAAGTTACATTGACAGGAATGAGGCATTTTCGGACTTATCTGTAAGGTCTCTGAAAAATATTAGAAACTGCGGCATCACGATCGGCGCCTTCTATGTGGTCTTCATGCCGCTCATCTATCTGATGGCAGAGGTGGACGATGCCCCGGGGATCATCCTGATTGGTATGGTCATCATTTTCGGATGCATGGTGATCGCTGTCTTTGCCGCCGTGCTGCAGAAACTCTTGGAAAATGCCATCGAAATAAAATCAGAAAATGATTTAACGGTCTGAGGTGAATGAAATGGCGATTATAATCAATGTTGACGTGATGCTGGCCAAAAGGAAAATGAGCGTGACCGAACTTTCAGAGAAAGTCGGAATCACGATGGCGAACCTGTCTATTTTGAAAAATGGGAAAGCAAAAGCAATCCGCTTTTCGACGCTGGAGGCGATTTGTAAGGCGCTGGATTGTCAGCCGGGGGATATTTTGGAATACCGGTATGATGGGGAGGCGGAAGGCTGATGGAGATGTGTCACTGGGGATAGACAACGTTAATCAATGAGCTTTGAGCATTATTCTATGAGTTTTTCCCGATAATCTTTGAGTTTTCAGGGTTAATCTATGAGTTTACCGTCATAATCTATGAGTTTCGGGAGATAATCTCTCGTTTTTACATTTTACCCCAATGATTATACAAGTGGTCCATAGGTATAACAATTTCCAAGGAGGCAAAAATCATGAGAGCATTGAAACAACTCGTTCGTTTTGGCTGGCAGCAGGCACTGTCATGTTTGTTTCCTGTCGTCATTTTTGCCTCTTTGGCTATCACACAGATCATACCGCTTCCTTTCCTGTCGCGGTATGACTGGCTGCTGATCATCTGCCTCTTGATGCAGTGGGGGATGCTTCGGACCGGGCTTGAAACGCGGGATGAATTGAAGGTGATCACCTTGTTCCACTTGATTGGCCTGGCGCTTGAGGTTTTTAAGGTACATATGGGGTCGTGGGCTTATCCTGAGGAAGGCTATTCGAAGGTTTTCGGGGTGCCTCTATACAGCGGATTCATGTACGCAAGTGTGGCAAGTTATCTTTGCCAGGCGTGGAGGAGGCTGAGGGTGGAGCTGGTGGAGTGGCCGCCGTTCTGGTTAGTCGTGCCTCTTGCATCTGCGATTTATTTGAATTTTTTCACCCACCATTACTGGGTGGACATACGCTGGTTGCTGTCCGGTCTTATCATGATTGTATTTTGGCGCTCATGGGTCTTATACGAGGTGGGAGGCACCCGTTACCGCATGCCGATCGCGCTTTCTTTCGTGCTTATCGGATTTTTTATCTGGGTCGCCGAAAATATCGCCACCTTCTTTGGAGCCTGGGAATATCCAAACCAAACCGATGCATGGAGCCTCGTGCACCTGGGGAAGGTGAGTTCATGGCTGCTCCTGGTGATCGTCAGTTTTCTGATCGTCGCTACGTTGAAGCGGGTGAAGGGGAGAGAGTCGTTTGAGATGGACGCAGGTCGATTTTTATAACATAGGTACAAATAGAGCGGATGGCACTCGCCCCTTCCGCTATTTGCATACTAGAAACGTCCTTTCCCGCAGCTCGCTAGTTTCATAGGCAGCGGCAATCCCCATGTGTTCAACATCACGCTTCGCTACCTCTTTGTACTGCAGTGTTAACGAAAAATCGCTGATGAAAGGGAAGCTTTCTATCCTGATTTCCTCGTTGTTGATCCATTCCCCGTTGAGACGCCCGTCACGATCATTGAAAAATTTCGTATTCTTAAAGCCGTTCCTGAACCACGGATGCTCTTCGTCTTTTTTTACGCCTGGTTCATTCAAGCACATATATAATGACAGGTCATCGGAAAACTGGAGCAGGCGGAAATGCTGGTTCAGCAGTTCTTCATCTAGTCCGGGCAGGATTTTCTTCAGGCTGGCTTGTCTTTTTGCTTCTTCCTGTAAAAAAGCGATGCATTCTTTCTTTTTTGATTGCGTGAAGAATGAGTAGAAATGCAGACTGCAAAGGAGAGCCGAGTAGGGATTCGTTTGCTCGATTTCATCCAGGCCGATTTTATAGAATGCCATTTTAGGAATCAGCGGGTAATCTGAAAAGGTGTACGGGATGTTATCCTGGTCATTCCAGATCGGGGTGTCGTCGAGTCCGATCCAACTGCGGTCGTGCTGGAAGGCAGCGTAAATCATCTCTTCGAAATAGCGATCTGATTTCAAGAGTGAAGTGTTAAAATGCTTGGTGATTTCTCCGGATAAATAGGCGTGGTCGTGTTGTTTGATCATGATGAAAGAGTCCTCTGTCTGTCGCAGGATCATGGGTTTGGCCCCTTTCTTTGAATATAGGTATTAAGGAGTTTCGATACTTTAATTATATCAAATGTTTTCCGTTATCCATTCCCTGATTTTGTTGACGGGGGATATCGGGGGAATTCGACAAGTGGCACGATAAGTTGCACATCTCATTCACACTTGTATCCGCTTATAAAGATTAATACACCACGTACCGCTGTCCCCACTCCCTGCAGTGATGGTGAATGAAGTCGGGTTAAGTACTGATTTCGCTTGTGAATTGCCTGGAAAAATCTCTAGATCAGTTGCTGAAGGCTGGCTGGTGATCGTCCCTAATAACGGGCCTGTACTGGCACTGGAGTTAAAGACCTCAAATGTCCCCTGGATATAGTCATCAAGAGGGGCCGACCAGATGGGTATAGCAGTCGCGGGGTCACTGATGCCTTTGAAATTACCGCATAGCTTTTCCTGGAAGATCTGGGCTTGGGGCGACCGTTTCTTGCATTTCTTCTTTTTTTTATCACACATGATTTCTCATCTCCTTAACAATCATTACACTGGAACTATAATCAAACTAAGCAGTTTATATTGTGTAAACAGCATGTTCCGCTGTAGTTTTTGCTTTCCGATAAAATGAAAATTCTTATAGCAGTATATGTAGATTCAATGGAAATCGTATGGACAGGTGTACGTGATGGCGGGTTTTAGCAGGGGTTGGAAGTATAAAAAAGGGCTTTTCGTTCTGTTTCCAGTAACTGACGCAATTTTAGAACGGATGCCTCAAAATAGGTCATTTATGCTAAGCTATTGCTATGCGAATCCGCATCTTCGGGGGAAGGATGGATGAAGATGAAAACAATGATTGAAAAGATCATTTATGTTGTCTTTACGCTTTTTATTTTCATGCTTTTGTGGAAAATAACCTCTGCGTTTTGGGAGGCATTTGTGCCGTGGAATTATAAAACGGATCTGATTGGCATCTTTGTTGTGATCCCGGCAATGACGGCAGCTGCCTTTATACTATCCAGCCTGTCTTTTAAAATGATTAAGAATTCCGGGGGAAAGACCTCTGTAAAATAAAACGTTCAAGTACCGGGGGGCGGCCCCCGAATAGTAAAAGATTCTCAGGTTTCTGCAGCCTGAGAATCTTTTATGTTTATGAATTACTCACAGTGTTCGTTTTTGTTTTTGTGAAGCGGTGGAGGGATCAACCATCCTTTTTCTTTGTTTAACTTTAGGACTTTGGCACCCAATTGGGCTTTTTGCATGTGGAATTGGCCGAACATCGCTGCCACGTCTTCACGGATGCTTTGTCCCATGATCGCGCTGCATGCGACTAATCCTGCAGCGATGTTAACGGATAATCCCGCTGCAATCGCAGGATCAGGCATGCGGGCACCTGTCGGGATATCGTCCAGGCATGCAGTCGGAGGCTCTGGAGGAGTAGGAGGCAGCCCGATCCCATTTTCCTTCAGAAGTTTCTCCACTTGCTTGATTTCTTCCTGTCCAACCTCTATGCTGTCTTTCAATAATTTCTTCAGATCATCATCGCCCGCATGGTTGAGCTGCATTTGATAACCTGCAACAGTTGATTTGGCAGTCAACAAATAGTTCCATGTTCCGAATACTTCGCCATAATGCAACGGCTCTTCTTGTGGATTTCCACTTAAAATACCCATAATCATCCTCCTGATTGTCATAGTTGTGCCACCTCTCAAAACGATTCGCAGAGCACAAGGACTATTCTTTCCATCAGGCAGTGAAACATGTATGCAAGTTCACCCTCTTTTACCATTCAAAAATGGATGTGTAAAATCAGGAGGCGTTGTTTTTATATTGCTGCCTTTCTTTGTTATAGTGATAAATGAAGTAATATCAGGAAAGCGTGAATCACATATTATTACACAGAGGAGTTTTACGATGACCCAATACATTGGATATGTTGGAACGTATACGAAACAGGAAAGCAAAGGTGTTTATCAGTTCACCCTTGATACGGAAAAAAAAGAAATCATCGATGTGAAACTGGCCGCTGAAGTGAGCAATCCTACATATGTGACGGTTAGCGGTGATAATGAGAATCTTTACGCTGTATCGAAAGAGGGAGAAAATGGCGGAGTCACGGCCTTTTCGATAAATGAAGAAACAGGCGTGCTGACCAGATTGAACAGCGACAGCACTGCCGGCGCCAACCCTTGCCATGTGAGTGTGGATCATGAGAGCGGCACTGTAGTGACAGCCAATTACCATACAACGATGATCGAATCCTATGTAACGAATGAGGATGGTTCCCTTCAATCCCTCGTTTCCAGTATCGAACATGCCGGGTCCGGGCCTCATGAGAGACAGGAAAAGCCTCACATGCATTATGCAGGTTTCACTCCTGATGGCAAGTATGTCATCGCCATCGACCTCGGAAGTGACCGTGTATACACGTATGCAGTAAAGAATGGTGAGTTAAGCGAGGCAGGAGTACTTGAAACGAAGCCTGGAAGCGGCCCAAGGCATATCACGTTTCATGCTAATGGGAAATTCGCGTATGTCATGACGGAGCTCAGCTCGGAAGTACTTGTCCTGCATTATGATGGGAACGATGGAAGTTTTTCAGAACAGCAATACATTTCAACGCTTCCAGATGACTTCAAAGAAACCAATGATGGAAGTGCCATCAATATTTCTGCGGATGGACAATATGTGTACGCCGGAAATCGCGGGCACAACAGCATCGCGGTCTATAAGGTCGACCAGGATTCAGGTTTATTGACGTTTGTGGAATGGACGTCCACTGAAGGCAACTGGCCACGTGACTTTGTGATGGATCCGACAGGTGCATTCCTTGTCGCATCCAATCAGAAATCGAACACGTTGACGTTGTTCGGAAGGGATAGCGAATCCGGGAAGCTTGAACTGCTTCAGTCGGACGTAGAGGTGCCAGAACCTGTGTGTGTGAAATTCTTGAATGGTGAAAAATAAAAGTGAGTTGAATAGCCCCGCTCCGGTCATTGAACCGGGACGGGCTTTTTTTGTGAGGATAGCGGAACATTTTAAAAAAAGCACATAATCACCGGGAATTATGAAGATAGATATAAAGACAGGCAGGCACTTCTTCATGGTGTGAAAAACGAGGGAGGATATCTATTGAAACCGTTGGATAATGATTTTTCAGAATCACATCTTCCTTTCTTCAGCGTGAAGAGCGGTGAGGGAAGAGAAGTATGCAAAGATGTTTATTATTGGACGAATCAGATTGTGAATGTAGGCTTTTACGGGGTTGCAGGAACGAGGGATTGGGTGTTGATCGATTGCGGGATGCCTCACTCAAAGGACAAAATAGTAGAAACGGCTAAGGAGCGTTTTGGTCATGAAGGGAAACCAAAAGCGATTGTGTTAACCCATGGCCACTTTGACCACGTCGGGTCGCTGGAACCACTATTAAAAGATTGGAACGTTCCTGTTTATGCTCACGAGCTGGAAATTCCATATCTGAACGGGGAGCGTAATTATCCCAAGGGAGATCCGACGGCAGATGGCGGATTGGTCAGCGAGTTATCCCCGTTTTATCCACATCATGGGATCAATGTATCAGGCTCCGTGCAGAAGCTGCCTGAGAATGGGGAAGTTCCGTTTATGCAAGGCTGGAAATGGATCCATACACCAAGCCACACACCGGGGCATGTTTCTTTTTACAGGGAAGAGGATGGTGTGCTGTTTGCCGGCGACGCGTTTGTGACGGTGAAGCAGGAATCGTTGTACCGGGTGTTGGTCCAGAAGAAGGAAATAAGCGGTCCGCCGCGTTATTTCACGATGGATTGGAAGGCTGCGGAAGCGTCTGTCGGCCGGTTGGCGGAACTGCTTCCGAAAGCCGCTGTGACAGGACATGGGGAAATGATGGCAGGGGAAGAATTGGAACGTTCGTTGGGGATGCTGGTTGAGCGGTTTGATGAAGTGGCGCTGCCGCCGAACCGGAGATCCCATTGATCTTCCTGTCTTTAATGGAATGAGTTCAACACATGACTTATAGAAAATATGTACCCTCTTTAAGCGAAGGGGGTTTCTTGACGTGGGATGAAGCTAAGGTGGTTTGAAAAAGGGTCTGGTCACCGGCGAAAGGACACATGCATGCACCGGGGACCAGGCCCTGTTTTTAGTATGCGCCTTGAGAGTAGGTCAGCTCATAGCTATGGGTATAGATTTCAAAAATGTTGCCGAATGGATCCTCGACGTACACCATTTTATACGGTTTGTCATCTGGATAGTATTCACGGATCGGCATGCGCTGCTTGCCGCCATGTTCCACGATTTTTTGTACAAGCCCTTCGATATCGGGGTCTTGGACGCAGAAGTGGAAGATTCCTGTCTTCCAGTATTCGAAGTTGTTTTCCGGTTGTTCGTTGTGCGGGAATTCGAATAGTTCTACCCCGATTTTATCTCCGGTTGAAAGGTGGGCGATCCGGAATGTCTCCCAATCGTTCCCGAATACGTCGCGGCACATTTGGCCGATCGGCGAATCATCGTTTTGGACATCGGAAGGCTCCATGATCGTGTACCAGCCTAATACTTCTGTGTAGAATTCCACTGCTTTGTCCACGTCTGGCACGGATAAACCGATATGTGAAAAGTTTCTTGGATATGGCATCATGTTTACTCTCCTCCTTCATATGTTTGACAATCACTAGTATAGAGGGTTATTCTTCTACTCAAAAGTATGCACTTTTTGGAGAGATACTACCCAAATGGTGAGTAAGGAGTGAAGACAGGGGATGACCGATCCGATTGAAGTGGACGAAAACGGAAAGCTCAAATGCTCGATTGAATATACATTGAACAAGGTTGGAGGCAAGTGGAAGCTCGTCATTCTTTGGCATCTTGCCTACGATGGCAAGCAGCGATACAACGAAATGCGGAGACTGCTGCCCGGCATCACCCATAAAATGTTAAGCCAGCAGCTGAAGGAACTTGAAGGGGAAGGTTTGATTGTTCGTAAGCAATACAATGAAGTTCCGCCAAAAGTGGAATATTCGATTTCCGAAAAGGGACTGACGCTGAAGCCTCTGCTTGAGGAGATGCATCGGTGGGGGAAGGAGCAGTGGGATTGACAGATTGGGATTGGTTGGAAAATAGGGTCTGATTATGTGATGAACTAATAGCGGGTGGGCGCTGGACTTTCGATAATAACAGAACTAATTCGATTAGAAAGTTTGGATTTCAATAAGAAAGGCGCACGATTGATAATAGGCTGAAGCGGCTCCAATCAATTCGATAATAAAATCGCCATTATCGATAAAAAACCTTTTATTTTCGATAATAAACTTGAAGAAATCGATAATAAATGTGAAGTCATTCGATTGGTGATGGTGAATTTTATGTGAAATGGGGCTTGAACCTTACTTTTTCACCTGAATGGAATAGGGCGGAGTCTGTGATTATGAGTGTCGGGCTTTTTTTTCGTTGTTTTATTGTATTTTTCCTTGTTTAGATGCAGTTTTCTGTGAAAAACATAAAAAAGGTCCGGCCCCGGCAGAAGGAACACTCCTGCGCCGGGGGCCGGACCTTTTTACATTCTTTTTATTTCACATCAAACCGATCCGCATCCATCACTTTCACCCATGCTGCAACAAAGTCACGCACGAATTTCTCTTTATTGTCATCCTGGGCGTAGACTTCAGCGAGGGCACGCAGTACCGAGTTTGAACCGAAGACAAGGTCGAAGCGTGATGCCGTTCTCACGACTTCACCTGTTTTGCGGTCGCGTCCTTCGTATTGGTTGAAGCCCGCTGGTTTCCACTCGATGCCCATGTCCAGAAGGTTCACGAAGAAGTCGTTGGTCAGTGTGCCGACATTATTTGTGAAGACGCCATGTGCCGTGCCGCCGTGGTTTGTGCCAAGGACACGCATGCCGCCTAGTAGGACGGTCATTTCAGGTGCAGTCAGGCCTAAGAGCTGGGCTTTGTCGACGAGCATTTCTTCAGGGCTTATCGAGTATTCCTGCTTCTGATAGTTGCGGAATCCATCCGATACTGGCTCAAGAACGTTGAAGCTGTCGACATCCGTCTGCTCGTGTGTGGCGTCACCGCGTCCCGGGTTGAAAGGAACCGTCACGCTAAAGCCTGCATCACTTGCGGCTTTTTCGATGGCTGCATTTCCTCCTAGCACGATCAAATCAGCCAGGCTGACTTTCTTGTCCAGCCCGCTTTGGATGTCTTCGTAGACACCGAGGACTTTCTCCAGCTGTTCCGGTTCGTTTGCTTCCCAGTCTTTCTGCGGGGCGAGGCGGATGCGTGCACCGTTCGCGCCCCCGCGCATATCGGAGCCGCGGAATGTGCTGGCTGAAGCCCAGGCTGTTTTCACAAGCTCGCTTACGGATAATCCGGAATCGAGGATTTTTCCCTTCAACTGAGCGATTTCCGCATCGGACAGGTCATAATCGACCGCCGGTACCGGGTCTTGCCAGATCAACTCTTCTTCCGGTACCTCTGGCCCCCAGTATCGTACTTTTGGCCCCATGTCGCGGTGGAGGAGCTTGAACCATGCACGGGAGAAGGCTTCGGCGAACTCGTCCGGATTCTTATGGAATCGGCGGGCTATTTTTTCATAATCAGGATCCATCCGCAGGGCCATATCGGCTGTCGTCATCATCGTCTTCACACGGATGGACGGGTCTTCAGCGTCAGGCGCCATATGTTCCTCCGTCATATTGACCGGTGCCCATTGGGAGGCGCCAGCAGGACTCTTCGTCAACTCCCACTCGTATCCGAATAGCAGATCGAAGTAGCCGTTATCCCATTTGGTCGGGTTTGTTGTCCAGGCACCCTCGACACCACTTGAGATCGTGTCGCGGCCTTTACCGCTTCCGTGTGAGCTTTGCCACCCCAGTCCCTGTGCATCCATCGTCGCCGCTTCAGGATCATCTCCGACAAGAGAAGCGTCGCCTGCACCGTGTGCCTTCCCGAATGTGTGACCGCCGGCAATGAGAGCCACCGTTTCTTCGTCATTCATCGCCATGCGTCCGAATGTATCCTTGATATCCCGGGCGCTTCCAAGTGGATCCGGCTCTCCGTTCGGGCCTTCCGGATTGACATAGATCAGCCCCATCTGCACAGCAGCAAGCGGATTTTCAAGCTCACGGTCGCCAGAATAACGGTTGTCCGCCAGCCATTCCTTCTCGGTACCCCAATACACATCTTCTTCCGGATGCCAGATGTCTTCACGGCCTGCACCAAAGCCGAAAGTCTTCAAGCCCATCGACTCAAGCGCCACGTTACCTGTCAACACAAGCAGGTCCGCCCAGGAAATCTTGTTTCCATACTTTTGCTTGATCGGCCATAACAGACGGCGGGCTTTATCCAGATTGACGTTGTCCGGCCAGCTGTTCAAAGGTGCAAAGCGCTGAGAACCGGATGAACTGCCTCCGCGTCCGTCGCCTTCGCGGTATGTACCTGCTGCATGCCAAGACATACGGATAAAGAAGGGACCATAATGGCCGTAATCGGCAGGCCACCAATCCTGGCTGTCTGTCATCAATGAGTGGAGGTCTTTCTTCAGTGCATCGTAATCAAGCTTCGCGAACTCTTCTTTATAGTTGAAGTCTTCTCCCATTGGATTGGACTTTTTGTCATGCTGGCGGAGGATGTTCAAATTCAGCATATTCGGCCACCAATCTTTATTCGTGGTCCCCCGCGGGTCCGTCGTCGTTGTAATCGCACTGTCCTTATGTTGGGTGACAGGACACTGCCCTGAAGCAGCCGTGTGTTCTTTTTGGTCCGGTCTATTATTGTTTTCCATCTACCATTCCCCTTTCCGTTCCCTGGATCTTTTTTTATCTTGCAAAAAGCAGAAGTAGGATAATTGTGAAAATTCATACTTTTAATTATATTGGACTGGAACGTAGATTGAAAGTGTGAAGCGTTAGCGTATGCTTTATTCATTTTTTCGGGTCAGTCCAGATATTCTTGTTTCTAGTAGGAAGTTATTCACTCGTTATCGAAATTATTAATAGAGAACGATTTTCTTTATTCTTCTATTTATAAAAAACAAAGCGGTATGACAATTAAAATGAGTCATTGCAAGACGTCGGTTTCCAGACCAGGAAAAAAGAAGGAAAGAAGCCCGAGTTTTCAGATACACTAGTAAAAGCAAAGTAATTAGGAGGTCGTTCAATTTGAGTATCGCGTTCGAAGTGAAAAGAAACTTTCAGGTTTCAAAAGAAGAAACATATGCAGGCCTGCTAGACCTCGATTCAGCCAGACAATGGATGCAAGGATTAGTGGGAATCGAGCGAATGGATGAAGGTCCTCTTCATGAAGGCAGCGAATGGAAAGAAACGAGGAAGATGTTCGGCAAAAAGGCTTCTGAATATTTTGAGGTAGTGGAGCTTAAAGAACCTGACAAGATTGTGCTCAGGTGCGACGGGACGAAAGGGACGACGGGCAAAGGGGAGTTTGTTTTTACATATTTGCTGACTTCAACAGGTGATCAAACTGAAGTGACCCTGCTTGGTGAAATCAGAGGATTGACCGGCATTTCAAAGTGGCTGGGCAAGTTGATGGTGGGGAGCTTTAAGAAGGCTTGCTCAAAGGATATGGATTCTTTGAAGGAGTATTTGGAGAAAAAGAAGGTGACCAGTCATTAAGAAGGGCCTTCCCCCGGTAAGTTGAAGCGTTAATGTACCGGGAGGAGGCCTCGGTTTAGTTACCATGAAAACATATGAAATGGAGGTTGAGCGATGAAAGATGTCCTCATTCAATACATGAAACGTTTTTCAAACCTCAGTGAAGAAGAGCTAAGAAAACTTACAGAAAACGTTCCTGTAGCTGACTTTAAGAAAGGCACGATCTTGTTACAGCAAGGGGAAATTCCTGATAAGTGTTATTTTGTATTAAAGGGGTGTGTTCGCCAATATGCCGTAGCTGCAGATGGGAAAGAGACCACCTTCAATTTTTTCACAGAAGAACAAAGCGTTACAATTTTCAACCAGCATTCCATTGATAAAGCCTCTAACTATTCACTTAGCTGCTTGGAGGACTGTACGCTCATAACTGGTGATTTATTTACAGAGCAGGAGATGTATGATCTACATCCGGTTTTACAAACGATGACTCGAAAAATGATTGAAGAAGACATCGGTGTAATGCGTGATGATTTTGCTTCCTTTGTCGCCTCCTCGCCGGAAGAGCGTTACAAGGCATTGCAGGAAAAAAGACCAGATCTGATTAACAGAGTGCCTCAGTACCAGTTAGCCAGTTATCTTGGAATTACGCCAGAATCCCTCAGCCGCATTAAAAAGCGATTCGGGGAAAGCCATCTAAGAGTTGTAGATTAATTGGCAGATGACAGTTTTCTTCCTTTCACCAACAGCCAAATAGCGAATCCCAGTTCACCAATAAACATCGGTAGTAGTAGAATCGATTCTACTACTACAGTTAAACGTTCAACTTGAGGCATAAATCGGTACATGATATGAACCAGTGTGTAACTGAATCCAGCTGCCATGACCAAGCTGCTGATTAATTTTGGGATTTGCTTTGATTTCCATGCGGCAAAACCGGCAGTAATGAGGTGCAGACCGAAAATAATTAATCCCATTGACCAGACTGATTCAAATGATTTAAAGGATGACATAACGCTCGAAGCAGCCATATCAGCCGATTCACTAAATAAAGCTTCACTAGCGGTTTTGTTAGCGAAAATGAGATGTGATACTGCTGTTCCAAGCATGAAAGTGTAAAGCAATCGAAGCCAGCCAGATACGGATGCATATTTTTGATGGAATGGCTTCAAAAACATATAAAACCCCCATGACACCAACAAATCCATCAGAATAATGACGATCCAGCCCAGGATCTCCAGTTCAAACAATGAACCAGATGTTTGGATGTTTTTTAGCGTAGCTATGTCATCCCCGTCACTAACGATTGAACTGTGAACATAACCATATAAAAAAAAAGCTGCGATGGTCATGATCAGCAAAGCTGCCCCTGAAATGATTGCGGCCTTTTGCTGTCTGTTTAGAACTTTACTTGTTCCCATAAAGAACCTCCTTATAGATGATTTCATGAACAGATTTTAACGTTGGTTTGCAAAATCCTCATTGACTTAAGTCAAGAGATCGATATTATGTATGAAAAATGAAAGCAGGCCAAGCCAGGCAATATACAGATTCTTATTTAAGAGGGGGAAGATTATGAACTTTAAATTAAATGAAGGAATCGAGATTCTGGAAAGAACACCCAGAACATTGGAGGGGTTCCTTGCGGGTTTATCCGCAGGGTGGCTCGAGGGTGATGAAGGAGAGGGAACCTGGAATGCGGTTGGTGTCGTGGAGCATTTGATTGAGGGCGAGAAGCATAATTGGATTCCGCGGTTAAAGATGATTTTGCACGATGGGGAAAGCAGGGTGTTTCCGGTATTTAAT
This sequence comes from Rossellomorea oryzaecorticis, assembly GCF_038405515.1. Taxonomy (GTDB): domain Bacteria; phylum Bacillota; class Bacilli; order Bacillales; family Bacillaceae_B; genus Rossellomorea; species Rossellomorea oryzaecorticis_A. The sequence goes on from NZ_JBBYAF010000026.1 coordinate 51,153, forward strand.
CGGTTTTCACATGTGGAAGAGCCGTCTTCTAAAAGTATAGAGGAGAAGCTGGCTGAATTTGCTTCGCTCAGGTCAGATAGTGTGAAAGAATTGAAAGCGTTAATCGTTGATCAGGATCACTCCCTAGAAGCGACAGGGCTGCATCCTGCTTTCGGGGAAGTGAGCGCCCGTGAATTGATCTCGACGTGGGTGGTGCATGACTTGACTCACATATCCCAGATTGTCAGGGTGTTTTCAAACCGGTACCGGGAGGACGTTGGGCCGTGGAAGGAATATTTGGGGGTATTGAAAAGAACGGAACCTTCATGAGGACCGTTTGTAAAATGAGAATGAATAAGTTTGATGAGTAATCGGGAGGAATTAAAATGGGAACAGTCAGGCTGGCGCAGTACAGCGGAAAATATAAAGAACAGTTATCAAGGTTTCATCTGCCGGAGCAGCAGCTGGAATTCACAAGCATGCCGCTGGAGAAAATCAAAAACCCGCATATTTCAAACAACACTGCACACGTGCTGATTTTGGAAAACGAGGATCCGGTTGGCTATTTTGCATTGGAAGACGGGGAGAAATTACATAAGTATAGTGAAAATGATCAAGCCAGGCTGCTGACTTCGTTCTCGATTGATTCAGGCCAGCAGGGCAAGGGTCTTGCTAAAAAAGGATTGAGATTGCTGCCGGCATTCGTCAGGGATCATCTTCCCGGGGTCGATGAAGTGGTGCTTGGTGTGAATAAAAGAAATGAAGCGGCGATCGGCCTTTATTTGAAGACAGGATTTGTAGATGAGGGAGAAATATATGTGGGGCCAAAGGGTCCGCAGCATGTGCTGCATTTGAGGATTTGAGTTGTGTTGGGGGCCGTATGGGCCTCTTTTTTATGAGGAGAAAACAATTGGATTATTATGGAATTACCTGTAAGATGAAAGGAGAATGAGATCTGGAATTATAAAAGGGGGAGATCACTTGAGTAGGAAGAAAACAGCTCAAGCGTTCAACTGGACTGTGTTTGGACTTTTGGTGTTAGCGGGGCTGGTGCTTGCTGGGGACACTTACGGGAGCCTGATGAACGCAACTCCAGATGAGCTTGATGGGATGCAATCACGGATTGAGAATCGCTGGAATCAAGACATGTTGGTGTTTGCTGGAATCTTAGGTGTCTTTACTCTTTTCCTTGTAGTCTTATGGAAGAGGCTGTTTCCTCATAATGTGCCGCTTGCCATCATCCTGGGCGGATTTTGGTTCATGTTACTATTTCAGGCGACGGTCACGGGATGGGCTGGTCTCGCGGGACTGGTCGGGCTTGCTGTGGCACTTGTTGTCGGAATCGTGATGATGCTGGTTTATGCTGTGGGGGAGAAGTGGTGGAGATTGCGGGAAGGCCGGTAGATGTCCGCTTTTCAAGGCATCGTTTTGGAAAAGTTTTTCGGTCAGCAGGGAGTTGAAGGGATGGCTAAGATTAGACCTAAAATCAAATTAGCTAAGACGAAGGCAGAATGGCTCTGGGATGTCGCTGGATACTCCATTTATATAGGTTCGATTATCATTTTGATCTACAATTGGGGCGAACTTCCTGCTGAAGTACCCGCACATTACAATGCGCTGGGGGAAGTAGATCGATGGGGATCTAAAATGGAGCTTCTCATCCTGCCTGTAATAGGAGCATTCCTTGCTGTGTTCATGCAAATTATTGAAAGGTTTCCGGAAACACATAATTATCCGGACCGATTAAATGAAGAGAATGCAGAAAAGTTTTATTTGCAGAGCAGAAAAATGATCAACAGTTCAAAGAATATTTGTTTAATCATTTTTTCTTTGGTTTTATATGAATCGATTTCTATTGCACTTGGATGGTGGAACGGGTTTGGGGCGTGGTTTATGCCGGTCATGTTACTTTCTGTATTCATCCCGATCATTGCAGGAATCATGAAGCAGCGAAAAATCAGATAGCGGGTCATGTGAATAGGTGCCTTGACCCGTTTTTCCGTGAGCTGAGGCTGACGGTTTTTTTAATATTTATATAAGCGCAATTCATTTTTAAAATAATTTGAGCCAAATCGATAAACCCACTGTCTAATGTACATAAAAGCTAAACGAGAAGAGGGTGACTCGCCATCAACAAGTTAGTTCGAAAAGCTCAAAAGGGCGATGATAAAGCTTTCATCAAACTTTTTCAACTCTATGAGGAAGACCTTTACCGGATGGCATTTGTGTATGTGAAAAATGAAATTGATGCATTGGATGTGGTTCAGGAGACGGCCTATCGTGCCTTTAAGAACATTGAGACGATAAAAAAGCCCCAATATGTGAAGACGTGGCTGATCAGGATTGCCATCACATGCTCGCTGGATCTGCTCAAAAAGAATAAAAACGTCGTACCGTTGATTCCGGATTATGAGCAGTTCATGGGAGTTGGAGAAGACCCAATTGCAGCGATCACGCTTAAGGAAATGCTTGAAAAGCTGAACGAAGAAGAGAAGAGTACGGTATTATTACGCTTCTATGAAGGCTATACGTTCAAGGAAATTGCAGAGACGCTTTCAATCCCTCTGGGGACAGCCAAATCCATCCTGTACCGGGCAATGGGGAAAATGCGGAAAGAATATGAGGAGGGTGAGCAGGATGAATCCTATCAAGCAGGAGATCGATAAAATTGCCATTCCGTCACGATTGCACGAACGTTCAGTCAGGGGGGTGGAAAGAGCGAAGCAGGAAAGGAAAGGCAGAGGCAGGGGGCGGATAAAAAAACAGATGCTTTCGGCGGTTCTGGTAGCCGCTCTCATCGTCCCCACCACTGCATTTGCCTATCAGTCTTTGCTCGCTGATGAACTGTACGGCTCGTTTCAGCAAGTAAAAAAACATTTTCTCGGTGCTACGATGGAAGGGTATCTTTTATTTGATGCAAAACTGTCTCAGGCCCAAGGAGAACTTGGGAAGGAAGACTATAAGGAGTTCAAGGATTTACTGGATGTCGTGATTAGTGCCAAAGTGGATTATGGGGACCGTAACGGGAACATTGATTATTCGCTGGTGCCGCAGCAGCGATTGAATGAACTGAGTTCCGTATATTTTGACATCCAGCCCTATTTCGATCGATTGAATGGACAGAGATCAAGTAAGGAAGTACTTTCTCCTGAGGAGTATGAAGAATATATAGAGGCAATGATGACGTACGAACAAATCATGGTGCAAAGCGGGATTAAGGACCCTTCACAAGTGGACGAAATTCCTGTGCATCTCCAAGGAGAGTTTGTGCAAGCGAGAAACCTTTTATGGGAAGTGGATGAGAAAATAACGAAATAATTTTAAAGCCCGTTCCTCACTCCGTATGGTGAGGGGCGGGCTTTTAGTGTGGTTAAGTAATCATAGTAAATATCTTCTGATACCCAAAAGGCAGAACAGAAGCAACGATCAGACCACTCATGACGGCAGCAGCGGTGTTGATGATGAATTTTCGGAGTGTCAGTTCGTTTCGTTTATAAGCGATCATCAGTACCTTTATCATAGAAAAAACGGTGATGGCGATGATGAGGGCGGAACATGCGCTGGCGATGATGACTTCCATGAAAACATCCCTTTCTATAATGCGTTAACTAAATATTACCATATGGTGCGGGTAGAGTGGGAGTCATGTTTGTGATTTCCCCTTAAAAAGGAAAAGGGTTTGGGTTTAATTTGCAGAATATTCTAATAGTATGTATTTTATAAGTAAACCAACTTACAACACGAAGCTGTGACATAGATCGTTCAAACTTATCCCTGGGAGGAATGTAAATGAGTACGACGATTGGCAAGATTTTTGACCTGACTGTAAAGAAGTCCCCGAACAAGGAAGCCCTCTATGATGTAAGGAAAGATCTCCGTTTTACATACAGTGAGTGGAGTGATGAGGTGAACCGCCTGGCAAATGCCCTGATGGAAGAGGGTGTGAAGAAGGGGGACAGGGTGTCGACGTTTATGTTCAATACCGAGGAGCTCGGGACAGCATTTTTCGCATGCGCAAAGATCGGTGCGGTGTTCAATCCGATCAATTTCCGGCTGCAGGCAGAAGAGGTGGCGTTCATCCTGACCGATGCTGGCCCGAAGGTCGTTCTGTTTGAGAAGGCGGTCGAGCCTGTCATTGCTTCGATTGAGAATCGATTCCCGCATACGGCCTTCTGGTTTATCGATGACGAGACACCGGGGTATGCTGCCAGTTACCATGAAAAAGTGAATGCTGCCGAGCCGAAAGCTGTGGAGGCAGATGTGGATGAGGATGATCTATACGCGATCATGTACACAAGCGGGACGACCGGCCGTCCTAAGGGTGTCATGCATAAGCACCGGAGCATGGTGGAGCAGAGCCTCACCGTTATCGGTGCGACAAAATTGGGAGCGGAGGATGTCGGTCTGGTGACCGCGCCGATGTTCCATTGTGCAGAGCTGCATTGCGCCTTCCTTCCGAGAATCCATGCTGGCGGGAGCAATGTCATCCTTCACCAGTTCCATCCGAAGAAAGTGCTTGAGCTGATCGATTCCGAGAAAATCACCAAGTTCTTCGCTGCGCCGACGATGTGGAATATGATTTTGCAGGAAAATCTATCAGATTATAATATTGAAAGTCTGAAACTTGGACTCTACGGTGCAGCCCCGATGGCGCCGTCGCTCGTCCATGCGTGCCATGACAGGCTTGGAATCAAGCTCATACAGGCATACGGCATGACGGAGATGGGGCCGGCAATTACGTTTTTACCAGAAGGTGACCAGCTTCGAAAGGCGGGGGCAGCAGGTCAGGCGTGCCTGAACCATGAAATCAGGGTCGTGAAGCCGAACGAAGATGGACCGAGTGATCCCGATGAGATCATGCCGCCGGGCGAAAGCGGTGAAATCATCGTGCAGGGGCCGTGTATGATGACCGGGTACTTCAACAGAGAGGAAGCGTCGGAAAAAGCGATGCATAAAGGCTGGTATCATTCTGGGGATATCGGGTACCTCGATGAAGACGGCTATCTCTGGATCAAAGACAGAGTTGACGACATGATCATCTCGGGCGGCGAGAATATTTATCCGCGTGAAGTCGAGGATGTGCTGCATGCACATGAAGGCGTGCTCGATGTCGCGATTGTCGGGCAGCCGGATGACCGTTGGGGTGAGAGTGTGACTGCTTTTGTAGTGAAGAAGGATCAAGCGGTCACGGAAGAGGCGCTTGATGAGTGGTGTAAGGATAGTGATAGCCTGGCGAATTATAAGCGGCCGCGGAAGTATGTATTTGTGGAGGAATTGCCGCGGAATGCGAGCGGGAAGATCCAGAAGTTTGTGCTGCGGAAGCGGATGGAGGAATTGTGGACGGAGGGGCAGGTTAAGTAAGGAAGTAATAGGTGTCTGTGGCCCGGGTGATGGTATGCCCGAGCTCAGGCTTCTTTTTTGGGGGAACGATTGCCCCGATCATCGTCGGATTGGAACGGGGGCTTCAGCATAGGGGTAGACATGGATACCTTGAACATATAAAGGGCTTCCATCACAAGAACGTTTCAAAAACAAGATTTTTAAAGTTGTTAGGAGAGCCTGGGAAACTATGATGATGGCTCTCCTTTTTTCAAATAAAGGAGGCCTCTACATGCGTTGTTTATGTGAGCAAAAAGAAACCTTCGACTTGAAAATTGAAGGTGATGTTGGAGCGGATCCCATTTGGTGTGCACAATGCGGTTGTAATTTGGAATTAGAAGGTCTGCCGATATCGAATGAGTTAAAAGAAAAATTGATGGATTGGGTAACAAATTACGGGAAATGGATTGATTGGGATACAGATAAAATTACTCCTAATGGTATTGAAATGGAAGAAGCCCATAATAGAGAAGGTGAAATTTTAACGAAACAAACCAAGCAAGAGCTTAAAAATAATTACCGAATGACATTTTCTCCATCAACCATGGGACGAAGTTATGCAAGTAGAAACTTTTAAGGCCAAAAATAAACTGGATGTGACCCATTTTAAAAAGAATGATAGAAAACGGGTGATGTGATGGACCAACATAAGACGATGATTATTCCATATGTTCCGGAGTATGCTGAACAGACGGTTAAGATGTGGCGAGATAGTAAGTCCGAGGCTATTGGACAAAAGGAAACTCATAGTTTTGAAGATCATGTACATTTTTTAAATTGCATTTTACCCAAGGAATGTCAGATAGAGATCGCCCTTGTGGATGGAAAAGTGGTCGGAATGATTGCCTATAATGAATCGGAAGTAAGCCAGCTGTATATTCATAAAGATTATCAAGGCAGAGGGATAGGCAGAAGATTTCTAGAAAGAGCACAAAAACAATCATCAGGACGATTGACGTTATACACATTTGAGATCAATAAAAAAGCCCGGCGATTTTATGAGAAGCATGGATTTAACATCATCGGCAGAGGGCATGAGAATGAAGAAAATTTGCCGGATATTCTTTTTGAGTGGGAAGCTGAATGAAAATAATACTAGTCTGAGAGTGAAAGGTTCGGAAGATTGAGAACCGCTTAATCCAAGAAAAGAAGGGTTTTGAATGAAACTATAGAATGTATAATGTAAGCGCTTTTTTAGAGGGGGATAACAAATGGCTGCAACAACGGGAATTTTAGAATGGACGTTATTATCGGAATGTCCGATACCAGACGATGTGACGGCTCTCCTTGTCACTGGGGAAGAAGCGGTGGCTGCATATAAGACGTTTCGGGACAGCGCCATTTTTACAAATAAGAGATTGATTGTGAGAGATTCGCAGGGGCTGACGGGGAAGAAGGTAGAAATGTATTCCCTCCCGTATTCATCGATTACGATGTGGTCGACAGAAAATGCGGGGAGCTTCCTGGATGTGAATGCAGAGGTGGAGCTCTGGACGAGGTCTGGCCATATAAAGGTGAAGCTTAAGAAGGGGATCGATGTCCGGAAGTTTGATAAGTTGATTGCAGAGGCACTCTTGTAGGGGTCATTTTTCTATTTAAAAAAGAAAAGATGACAGGGGTGTTTGCATGTTAAAGAGGTTTTTTCTTGGAATAAAAATGATATTGATTGTCGCAGGTTTTTTGCTGGTCGCATACGATCATCAGGGAGAGTCCTGGATGATGATTGGACTTTTTTGGCTGGTTACGGGAATAGAGACGTCCATTCGTGCTTATCGTAAGGAAGGTAAGATACCGTTTGGTTTAAGTGTAGTATTTATAGTGGCTGCCGCTTCCTTGCTGACAGTAGGCGTTACTCGTTTTCTGTCCTGACATGCAAAGGCCCGTCCCTCGTTACGGTAAAGTTTTACCGTGGTGAGGAACGGGCCTTTTTGTGTTTACTTTCCATTTAAGTACTCATCGTTTTTCCAGTCGGTCACAAACATATGACCCGGGGCATGCGTGATCATATAGGGGATTTTGGCCTGAAGCGCAACGGCTTGAGGGGTCACCCCGCAGGCCCAGAACATCGGGGTCTCTCCGTCCTTGATCCCTACAAAATCACCAAAGTCGGGCTGGGTGATATCATCTATGCCGATTTCCCCCGGATCTCCGACATGGAGAGGTGCCCCGTGCATTTCAGGGAATAAGGAGGTGATGTCCGCTGCTTTTTGAACCAGGGCATCGGGAACCGGTCTCATCGACACGACGGTCGATCCTTCAAACACACCGGCTTTCTCAGTCGGAATGGACGTCTTGTACATCGCCACATTCTTATTTTCCTCGATATGACGTAATGGAATACCGCCCTTAATCAACTGGCTTTCAAAGGTAAAGCTGCAGCCGATTAGAAAGCTGACGAAATCATCTTTCCAGCCGTCATCGATCCGATGTTTCTTGTCCGTCAATTGTCCATGCTCGTATACGTGATAGAGAGGAATATCCGTCCTGATGTCGGAACCTTCCGCATACTTTGATTCAAATTGACCCGCTTCGAGGACTTCGATGATCGGGCATGATTTAGGATTACGGATGGTGAACAGCAGAAAATCAAAGGCGTATTCCTTGGGGATAACGACCAGATTGGCCTGTACGTAATGCTGGCAGACACCGGATGTGTGGGTGTTGTGGTCCCCGCGTCGGATGTTGTTTCTTAGGTCTGATGGTAACATTGTTGAGGGCTCCTTTCTGGTAGGCGGTTTCTAGGATTCTTTGGTTTTTATTATTGTAACATGAAAGGGTGGAGGGAGTGTTTGGATGGATGGATTCTAACTCTGCGAGAACTTCACGCACTGAGGATCATTCCAATTTTCTATTCTTAAGCTCACATTTCATTCCTTGCACAAGCATTTTAGCTGAAAAAAAGACAAATTCATCTCTTTTAAGCAAGAATATGGAAATAATTTATTGGCTGGAAGCAGTGATATTCCGTTCCCGGTCTGTATTCGAGCCACTTTCTAGATTTACAAGCCAGATTTCTAATATTCAAGCCAGTTTCCTGATATACGAGCCAAATATTCAATATTCAAGCCAAATTTCGGATATATGAGCCACTTAGAATTATTCTAATTTAAATCTTGGTGCGACTCACTTCTTAAAAAGGAGGCCTGGGACCTCTCTTAAAAAAGGGACACGGGACCTGTCCCCGCGGCCCACTATTTCTCCCCGGACGAACTCATCACTTCGATAAAATCCTTCACAAACGCTTCATAATCCAGTTCCAGATAAATATTGATATTTTTTTCTGCCGGTTTGGAACTGGCCCTGAAATCGGCGATGCTGGTGCCCATTCCGCTGCCTGCGGTGAAGATGTCGACGTCCCTTCGGATGACTTTGCCCATTGCCGGGTTCACCATGAGGGAGAGGGTGACGGCGTCGTGAAGGGGGGCTCCTCCTATGCCTGGTATGAGTTTTTTATAAGCATTTATATAATATTCCATGACTTCGTCCAGGATCTGGACGAGGGGATCATCGGTCATTTCGAGGATGGTCTGTACGTGTTCCATCGTGATGATTGCCTTGTTCGTGACATTCAGGGGGGCGACATATAGATTATCGAGATTTTTCATGACCAGTTGGGAAGCGGTCGGATCACCGTAAAAATTAGCTTCGGCTGAAGGGGTGACGTTTCCGGGAACCAAGAATGCACCTCCCATGATATAAAATTCGCTTACGTTTTCAGTCAGGTTTTCACCCAGCAGGAACATGGAGGCAAGTGACGTGTTTCTTCCCACATCCACAATGGTCAGTCCGGGGTTGTTACTGATGATGGTGTAGAGTTCAGAGAAATTGGTGAGTTCTCCGGAAAAGTTCTCTGGCGGGCGGATGGGACCTAGTCCTTCCTCGCCATGGATTTCCGGATAATAGGTTGGTATCTTGCCTGTTGAAGGGGCGTTGGTCCCTCCGATGATAGGGATATCGGTCCTCCCGGCGAGTTGAAGTAAATAAGCGATATTATCAGTCGCCTGTTCCTTGGAGACATTGCCATAACTTGAAACAATGGCAAGGACCTCGATCTCGGGGTTAAGCAGTGCATACATGATCGCCACCGAATCATCGATGCCGGGGTCCGCAAACAGAATGATTTTTTTCATCTTCCATTCTCCTTACATTCAGTTTTGAGGTGTTTCTATAACGTATCGTATGGGGGAGGGGATTATGCCATTGGGAGGTCTTTAGGATGATGAAAAAGTAAGCGTAAAAAGAGTATTCCTCCTACTAATGGCTCGTCCCTCGATGCGGTGAAGCATTACCGTTCCGAGGGACGGCCTGGGGTTCATTATCTTCATTATGCTGGGGCGTGACGAGGTATTGGCAGAAGCGGGGAAACCTGTGGGCAGCAGTCATGCTTAAGGTTTGAGGAGGGGGCTGTCATTATCACAGCTCTTTTTTTGTGGAGGAAAAAAAGAACAAAAAGAGAATACTATTACAAATGGGAGATCGATAAGGAGGTCTGGTTATGAACAAGGAAACCATAGGCAAAAGCGAATTACCGAAAATTAGCAAGCCTGCAGAACGGGGACTTCACAACGCCGGGTTTTACCGTCTTGGGCAATTTAGCGAAGTGACTGAGGAGGAGATCCTGAAGCTTCACGGGGTCGGGCCGAAAGCGGTGAGGATTCTGAAGGAGGCTCTTGGTGCGAAGGGGCTTTCGTTTGAGGGAAGTAAGAACGGCACAGCAGCTGAAAAGGACGTCAAAGAAGGAAAGAAGCTTGATGCTCAAGCGGTGATGCAGGAGCTTGAAGAGCTCGGTAAGGAACGGATGAAGAAGATGTACATATCCAATGGGGCGAAGGAGCCGGTGTTCGGCGTGGCGACGGGTGCGATGAAGCCGATGGCGAAAAAGATTAAAATCGATAAGGAGCTGGCGGAGGAATTATACGCAACCGGGAATTACGATGCGATGTACTTTGCAGGCATCATTGCAGATCCGAAAGCGATGACCGGGGCGGACTTTGACCGCTGGATGGACGGGGCTTATTTTTATATGCTGTCGGATTATGTGGTGGCCGTTACGCTTGCTGAATCTGAAATCGCCCAGGAAGTAGCCGATAAATGGATCGCAAGTGGAGAAGAGCTGCGGATGTCGGCTGGATGGAGCTGCTATTGCTGGCTGCTCGGGAACCGGAAGGACGAGGAATTCTCGACAGATAAACTTGCGGGGATGCTTGAAAAGGTGAAAGAAACCATCCATGATGCGCCGGAACGGACGAAATCAGCGATGAATAATTTCGTGTACACGGTCGCGGTTTCCTATGTGCCGCTGCATGAAAAAGCGGTTGGTATTGCGGAGGAGATCGGGCCGGTTGAAATGAAGCGGGACGGGAAGAAGCCAAGTATATTGAAGGCTTCTGAAGATATTCAGAAGGTGGTGGACCGGGGGAAGATTGGGTTTAAGCGGAAGTATGTTAGGTGTTAGAGTTTTCTAAAGGCGGGCGGGGCGGATTGATAATATCGAGGGTGTTTTGTGATATAGAGGGGCTTGGGGGTGGCTCGATAATACCGAGCCAATTTCGATAATAAGAGGCCGAACCTGGTAGTAACGTGACCAATTCGATAAAATCCCCGGCTGCTCGATAATAGAGAAAAGTGGTTTTCGTGATTTCGATAATAAAGTTGTCGTTTTCGATAATAAATCTTTCAATTTCGATAATAAACTTCAATAAATCTCTACGACCCCCTAATTCCTTTGGACATATTTGTACCGAAAAAAGTACACTAGAAACATAAATATGTCAGGAATTAGGGAGAGATATTTTCAATGCCAAAGAAGAAGATTGAAGCCTTGGAAGAAGTCAAAAGAAACTATGTCCGAATGGCTTTAGAAAGTGGTAATTATTCGTCAA
>NZ_JBBYAF010000027.1:0-57900 GCF_038405515.1 Rossellomorea oryzaecorticis
GGACAAGACCGAAAAGCGGAGGCGGCTTGCTCAGAGGCGACAAGCATAAGACAGGGCAGCCACAAAGGCGCTCTTTGCCTTTTTGGATGGCATGGCTTATGTCTCGAGCCTCTAGCCGCCGGAGCTGGACAAGACCGAAAAGCGGAAGTGGGCGTTTTGCTCCCTTTGAAAAATGTTCTTAGGCTTTAGAGGCGCTTTTTGCCTCAAAAGCCTAAGGTTAATTTTCAAACGGGAGCAGACCACTGGAGCTGGACATGTGGAAAAGCGGAGGGGCTTTGCTCAGAGGCGGGTATTGGCTGGGAATAGCAGCAAATTCCTCTTGGAATCGGGACTTAGCGAGGGGATAAGGATTTATTCTATGAGTTCAAGCATAAAATCTATGAGTTTCCAGCAATATTCTATGAGTTTATCAACATAATCTATGAGTTTCACCAAATAATCTCTCGTTTATCCATTTACTTACAACCAACAAAAAACTTACCTCTCCTACCTCCATTGCCCCTATCATAAATGTGCAAGAACACATTTCCGTACTCAATGAAAAAAGAAAATGGCCGGGACACCAGCGGCAGATGACTGCTCACCGGGTCCGCCCCAAATAAAAAACAGGTCCGATACTTTAGACCTGTTTTACTATCCGCTCACCCCGATTACCATCTCATACATTCTCTGCGTAGCTTCCATAGGGGCTACACCGAATTCCCTGTCCAATAATCCTTTACACCTCTGAAACCATTTCACTGCCTGGGGACGGTTATTTTTTTGATAGTAACAATACATGAGAATCCTGTACGCTTCCTCCCAAAGTGAATCTTGTTCGATAATCTTCAGACAGCAGTCGATGGCATCCTCATAGGTTTCTTTTCGAACCGCGAGCTGGGCTCTTTTTTCCAGTGCTCTCAGGTACAAATGCTGCAGTCTTTCTCTTTCCTTCTCTGTCCACGATGTGCCTTTTCTATCAGGCAGGAAGCTCCCTTTATAGTGAAGTATGCCTCTATCCAGGTATTGGATTGATTTATCAGCATCTTTCTCCTTTAAGCCCTGAGATATCCAGTTTGAAAATTGATCACTGTCATACTCGATGCCGGCCACTCCATTCAGCTTGTAGCCATCTTGCACCCTGCTGATAAAGAAAGCCTTCCCTCTTGCCGGACGGTTCGGTTCCAACACATTATTCAATGTGTTCAGCGCCACCTTGAAATCCCGGTCAGAGCCGCTCCCTTCCGGCCACAGTTCTTCAATGATTTCTTCTTTTCGCTTAAGCTGGTTTCTTTGGATAAGAAAGTATTGAAATAATTCCTTCGCTTTTTCTCTCTGCCATTGTTTCTCGGATACCCTCTCGTCGCCAAGCCATATTTCAAAGCTGCCCAGCGTATGGACTTTCAAGGTATAACCAGGATGGGAAGAAAGGGATTCGTGTCCTAATTTCTTTAATAACTCAAGACAATATGAAGAATGAATAGCTTCCTGATGGGCCTTCACTAATAAAGGGATGATGCTTTGCAGGTCTTTCGGTCCGAAAGTCGTCTGTTTAAAGAAAACAAACTCGTAATTTCCTATCTGCACTTCATTCAGACACGCGGTCATATATTCATGAAATTCGTCCTGTTTCTCCCGCTTGTAGGCAATTGCACTTTTCCACAGATTTATAAGCATTTTGCCATAGCTATCCCCGCATGCATCAAATTGTCTTCCTGCCCTGGTAATCTGTTTGAATGCTTCGTCATCTTCTCCCCGGTAATAATCATTAATTCCGGCGCTCAGCAAGATTAAAGAAGAAAGCCATGAATCTTCAACCATTTCAGTTTCATAGAGTGCTTCCTCCGCAAATTCCTTTCCCTTTTGATAATCGCCCATTCTGCTGTACATAATTGATAAGCCCATAAACGGTTCGGCTTTTCCCCTTGAAATATTGATCTGACTCATTAATTCCAATGAGGTTTCATAACAGTTTTTCGCCAGGTCGCTGTCATATTCATTTATCAATTGTACAGCATGGCCCATCCGGATCCATCCGCAGGCTTCTACAAAGGGTGATTTCGATTTTATGCCTTGGCTGATTCCCTGCTGGGCAAGTAATTTTGCTTCACTGCCATTTCCCATGAAGGATTCAATCAAAGAGAGCAGTAATTCTTTTTCCCTGTGAGACTGAGGAAGCTGATCATCATTTTCTTTATCAAGAAGAAGCGCCTTCGCTTCCTGAAGCTTCCCTGTGCGGAGAAGCATTCTCGCTCCAAGATTCCCTTCTTCCATCATGACCCCATTCTCTTTTCCTTTTTCATACCAGATTTTCGCCTGAACCGCTTTTCCCGAATTGACCAGGTTTTCAGAAATCAAATAGTATAGCTGATTCTTTTCATGCCGAAAACCATCATATTTGTCTTCCAGCCACTCAATTGCTTTCAATAAGTATCGCTGGGCTTTACCAGGCTGTATGGTATCAAGATATATCCTCCCTATTCCTTCATACGCTCTGCTGAGGATTAACGCATCCTTTTTTTCAAATGCCTGTTGAATTCCTTTTGTGTATGCTTTCTCCGCTTTTTCATAGAAAGAACGATAGCGGAAGAACTCCCCTTGATAAACCCAGAGAGAATAATAGCGATTCTTTATGCCATGAGGCAGCTGGCGAAGATAATCCCCAAGTATTTCAAGGTGCCCCCTCTTAATCATCCCCTCTGCTTCCCTCGTTAAAATGGAAGCCACCGCATCCATATTCCCCATCTTGAAATAGTGCTGCACAGCTTTCTCCCACTGCCCTTTTCTTTCAAAATAAAATGCACACTTCTGCTGCAATTCGTTGTACAGATGCGCATTTTCTTCTGCCAGTTTCCTTTCCAGGAACGTCTGGAACAAAGTATGAAGACGATAACAAGAGGCTCCTTTCATCTCTTGCAGCAGAGCATTTTTCTCAGAAAGCTGTTTTAGCAATTGGTGAGAGCCAGGCATTTCAAAAATCGCTTCACACGTTTCCCCATTGATTTCCTGAAGAATGGCGATTTGCTTCAAGAATTGCTGAACAATGGGAGTTTGTTTTGAAAAGACTTCATGGGCCAAATATTGAAAAAGCTCTGTTAATGAAGCATATTGCTTATCCACCATTAAAATATCGGGATTTTCCTGAAGCTGTGAGTGAATCATGCTTACTGCAATCACCCATCCTTCTGTCAGTTTACATATAGCGCGGATTTGTACATTAGGAATTTCTGTGTCATAGAAATCAGTAAGAAGCATCTCTACTTCTTCATCCGTCAGGCACAAATCGGATTCTGTTATTTCAAGCAACTGACGGGAAATTTTCAGTTGTATGAAAGTAGTCCATGAAGGTTTCGTTCTGGTTGAGAGAAAGAAGTGTATATGATCAGGAAGATGTTCTACTACCTTTTCCATCCACTGATTAATAAGGAAAGAATGATCAACCAGGTGGTAGTCATCAAGTATGATGGTCAAAGAGTGGGGAATTTTCACACATTCATTGATAAAGACAGCACTTAATTTATATAACTCTTCTTCTTTAATGTATTGACCGATTGATGACAAGGTTTCCTTCAATTCTTGTCCAAATTGAGGTACCTGCTTTTGAATGCTGTATAAAATGTTTGTAACAAAAGGGACTAAACCGTCATCATTGGCAGTAATGGAATACCAGCAATATGTAAGGCTTTCATCCTGTAAAAATTGGCTGATTGCTGTACTTTTTCCGTACCCGGCCCCGGAATGTACGATCAGCAGTTTATAATTTGTAATCGTTCTCATTTTTTTCATTAACGCAGGCCGCCGTATATATGTCTCTTTGACAACAGGCGGAACGAATTTCGTTTCAATTATAGGAATTTCTGTTGCCACGCTACCACCCTCAAAATGAACGAATTTTCTTACTATTTTACCATATTTATATTAGCCAATGGGGGCCGGGTAGTACTAAACAAAAAAAAGAATTCCGTTCACATTCACTGAACAAAATTCTTTCTGTATATCAGTTCTTAAATTGCATATCCCATTCACTGAGAGGCCAATACCTGAGATCTACTTTCCCGACAACCTGCTCCTGGTCGATGAACCCGAAGTATCTGCTGTCCATGCTGCCTCTGCGGTTGTCGCCAAGTACAAATACCTTTCCTTCAGGTACGGTCTGTTTTCCGGTAATTTCTTCAATCGTAAAGTCACCAGTGAGCTTATTGCCGATGAATTCCTGCTTGAACTTTTCCAAGTATGGCTCCGGATAATATTCTCCGTTGACATATAGTTTATCGTCTTTATACTCTACTTTATCTCCTGGCAGTCCAATGATCCTTTTAACATAATCCTCGTTTTCATTTGCATGAAAGACTACTACATCAAACCGATTCAATTCACCTAATTGGTAGCCTATTTTGTTTACAACAAGCTTGTTGCCATCTTCCAGCGTAGGCATCATCGATTCGCCTTCTACTACATAATTTGAGAAAAGAAAAGTTCGAATGACAACAAAGATGATCAATCCAATACCCAGGGCTTTAATCCATTCAAGACCTTCTCTTTTTACTTCTTCTCTCAATTCGATTCCTCCTGCTTTTTCCGTTCAATCCTTTGATCGAGTTCAAGTTTTTTATTTAAACGTATTTCGATTTGTTTTCCAACTAACCACAAAACAAAGATGATTACTCCTACTATAACAGTGCGTATAGGCTGTTTCACTAATGATATGATATCATATCCAATGAAACTTATGGTAAAAATCATCACCATTTTCCCAGTTAAAACAGCAAGCATGTATTGAGCGATGCTGATGCTGGATAAGCCTGCCACGACGTTTACAAGGGCGGACGGCGTGAATGGGAAACATAACAGCAAGAACAATGGTCCAAATCCATGCTTGTCTACCCAGCGAGTCAGTCTTTTCACTTGACGATTGTTGCGTAAAAAGCGAAACACCCTTGTATCTCCGTACCTTCTGACCAGTACAAATACGAGCAGCGCCCCGGCGGCAGCACCTATCCAGGAAAAAAGAAACCCAAACCATAAACCGAAAGCGTTGGCATTTGCCATCACAAACACAACTAGCGGCAGGAAGGGAAGAAAGGCTTCCAGCATAGGGAGCAAAATTCCAGCGAACGGCCCCAGTGCTTTATACTGCTGAATCAATCCCATTATATTTTCGAGGGTAAGCCACTCTTTAATTTCATTAATATCCATAGTATATGTTTCCCCTTATACGACGATGAAAAATTCTCATTCGTTATCGCGTTATTGCTCACTTTATCATATCATATCACTTTCAGAATTCCATACTCCGTATTTAAACCTTTTCCTAAAGAAAGGAAATTTAAACAGGCAACGGATGATCTCGATTCATTTATCGGGATTTAATTCTTCATCCACCCCGGCCCATCATAATAAATAGCTAAAACCGCCATTTACATTTCGAAATGGCGGTCCGTGCTTTAAAAGTATTCATCAAACCAATCGATGATTTCCTGCAGTCTCGCTTCGCGCAAGGAGGGTGTCCCGCTGCGGGATAGATTGTGATTGGAGTCCGGGAACCTGACGAATCTTGCCTGTTTACCGTCTCGCTTTAATGCGATATACAACTGTTCAGCCTGTTCGATCGGACAACGGTAATCCTTTTCGCTATGAAGGATCAAGAGCGGTGTGTTGATGTTCTTCACATATGCTAAAGGAGAATGCTTCCACAGAGTTTCTATATCGTCAAGTTCACATTTCATCTGCCATTCAGAGAAATAATAACCGATGTCACTCACTCCATAGAAACTGATCCAATTGCTGATCGATCTCTGGGTGACAGCCGCTTTGAATCTGTCACAGTGGGCGATGATCCAATTGGTCATAAAGCCTCCATAGCTGCCGCCGGTTACACCAAGCCTGGATTCGTCAATCCAATCATACTCCTCCAGGACATGATCGACTGCTGCCATGATATCCTGGTAGTCCCCTCCTCCATAATCACCGCGTACAGCATCGACAAACTCCTGTCCATACCCATGGCTCCCACGCGGGTTTATGTATAAGACGCCATATCCTTTACCCGCAAGCAGCTGCAGTTCATGGAAAAAGGTATTGCCATACATGGTGTGAGGCCCTCCATGAATTTCAACAATCAGAGGGTATGTCTTACCCTTCTCAAAGTTCACGGGCTTCATGATCCATCCCTGGACGGGTATGCCATCCCCTCCACTCAACATAAACATCTCAGGAGAAGAAAGCTGCCGGCTGCTCAGCCATCCCTTGTTCACTTCCGTCATTTTTTCTATTTGTCCTGATGGAACGTGCAGCGTATATAATTCACCCGGCTCTTCAGGCTTACTCATAGCGAGCACCATCCTTTGGTCTTCAGAAAAGAAGTCGAAACCGTAAATATGCTGTTCTTCTTCAAACAGCGCCGGACAAACCGCTCCTTCTATGTGTGCATAATAAAGGATTGTATTGCCGCGATCAGATGCGATGAAATAAAGGCTTTCGTTATCTTTTGACCAGACGATCCCCGCCCCTGAAGTCCCTTGTATGCTATCACTGTTAAGATAGTCTCCAACCGGAATATCCATACCTTCAGTAAGAGGCAAGGTCAAGCGTGTTTCCATGTTGTATAAGTAAATTTTGTTCTGGGTGGCATTTTCAAATTCACGGTTATGTCCTATATAGGCAAGGTATTTCCCGTCAGGCGAAAAACTTGCTCCGCCGTAGTAACCCTGCTCGTCTGTCACTTTATTGGATTCCATGTTTTCCATATCCAATAAATATAGACCGGATGCAAAAGAAAAATCTTTATTCTCTTCAAAATCCGCAGAATAAGCTATGTATGATTCGTGCCAGGCATGCAGAGTGTAATCATGCTCGTCATCCGTGAGTCTCTCCACCTCTTTGCCTGAAACGTCCACTATCACTAACTGAGCGTAACGATCATCATGAAAGCCCCTGTCATCAGATTTGTATTTCATAGATGAAACAGCTAACGGTTTAATTTTCCCTTCTTCCTTCCCCTCATTTACTTGAAGTGCTTCCCCCTTTTTCAAACGGACCACACACACGATCTTCTTTCCACACGGCGACCAGACAGGATTTGATATTCCTCTTTGGGTTTCTGTCAGTTGTTCTGCTTCACCGCCATTTCGGTTCATCACATAAAGCTGTGTGCTTCCAGTTCGATTCGATAAAAATGCAATCTGGCTCCCATCCGGCGACCACCTTGGTGAAGAAACTTTTTCCTCACCGAATGTCCACTGTGTATTACAGCCGCTTTCAAAATCAAGACAGAACAAATGAGACAAATAATCATTCTTCTCCTTATCCATGACCGTCTGCACAAAGACCGCTTCTTCCCCATCAGGCGAAATCCGCGGATCAGAAAGAGCCTTTATCTGATAAAGATCCTTTATTTCGATTCCATTGACTTCCATAATTATATAACTCCCTTTCATTAGTCCTATGTATGATTTCGACAGGAGAAATTGAATTCCTTTAATGGATAACTCTTTTAAACACCGCTGTTGATTTCCGTGCAAGACTTCGCTTTCCGCGGGCGGCCGGTGAGCCTCCTCGTCGCTAAAGCTCCTGCGGGGTCTCACCTGTCTCGCTTTTCCCGCAGGAGCCTTCGTCTTGCACTCCAATCAACAGCTAAATTCAAAAATAAACACCATTAAGCTTTACAGAACATTATGGATAAGAAAGGGCCTTCTCCTTCATAATAACAACAAATCCCCGTTTCTCCATTTTTCGCTATTGAAAGTCCAGTCATTTCACCTTAAAATAGAAATACGAACATAAGTTCGATAACTGAATGAAAAGAGGTCTTTTCATATGACACGAATACCAGAGAATGACCGTAATATTCTGGAACAGGCGATTTATTTACCGATGGTTTTGACCATCTTAAACCGGGATTTGCAAATTGTAGACCAAAGCCCATTCAAACTCAAGCGCCCTTATTTAGAGGTGATAGAAGAAACAATGAAAGTCATCCAGGGAGAGCTTGCATACGTGAAAAAATATATGAGGACGAATAAAATGAAGGTGGAAAGGATTCAATCAGACGATGCATTTACGATGTATATGTTTTTATATAAGGGGTACGAGGAACATCACAATTATTTTAACCCCCGTCTCAGAAACAGGGTGGAAGACTTAATGCGCCATTACCTATTTCGCCGGTTTCTTGAAACGAAATCCCCTGCGGAAAATCCGGATCATCCCCGCCAGGCCTGATGGTGTTTTACAGCTTTTCACACAAATAAAAAAAGCGTGATCAAAGGCTCCTCACGCGTTTGTTTTATTTTTCAGGTAAAATGATTTCATGGTGTACTTGCTTTCCATTTCTGAAACCCGTTGAGAATAGGCGATTCGAAGGTTGGAAGTACGAAGCATCTGATTTTCAAAAGAACTGTATGAAATGGGTATCAGATGGGATTCCCGATTCTGAAAAGTCACTGAGGTTTGACCGTTCTCGGCAGCAGAATAACTGGTTACATGGGAATGGGAGATCCATATACACTCACTTTTCACAGGAGAAGTAGTCGGAAATAAAAACATCGACATTTGGGGGTTTAACATGATTGGGGCCTTATAGGAGATACCCGTCAGCTCTTTAGTCCCATCCTTCCTTCCTTGATATGAAGAACCAAAAAATTCACAGCTTTTCTTAAGAATATCCATCGGTTTAAACGGAGAAAGTATGATGTCCTCCATTTCAATGATTTCAGTAAATGTCTTGGCGCCATATTCAATGGGCTTTAACATCAATGTATGAGGATTCACTTCATATTCTTCCAAAATTCGAGATTTACCCTTCATATTTTCTCCTCCTTTTACATATTTCTCCAAAATAATACCACAAATACCACAGGGTGTCTCCAATATTTTTAAAAAATTCTGAAATTATTTTCCTGACACAACGTCCGGCAATAAAAATTATCTGAATATTTAAATTTTTGGTTGAATTTTTGACTTTACTTCCATATACTAATAAAAAGAATTCAGAGGTGATCGTATTGGAAAATAAAAAGTCCTATACCGAAATGATGAAAGCTTCTGCGATGACCCGGAAACGAAACGCTGAAAGAAACGTGCTGGAAATTTATATTGATATGCTTCTATACGAAAGCATACTGGCCAGCCAAAAGACTAAGCTGTTAGAAGATATCGATGCAGCCCTGGATCTTAAGAATGAATCGTTGTTTATGAAACTTACAGAAGAATTGAAGGAAGTCAATATTCGTTACGGCTTATAACAACAGGCTGGCTCTGATAAATGAGCCAGCCTTCCCTTTTTTCCCCGCTCCGGGAATGGGTTTGTTTGTAATGGTGAAAGCTAACGACAAAACGATTTATGGAGCGAACTACATGATATTCATCAAAGTACTTGTCCTCTATTTAATGACTATTGCAGCGATGCGCCTGATGGGGAAATCGACCATCGTCCAGATGACACCTTACGATCTTGTAGCCATAATCATTGTCGGTACAATCGCATCAGAACCACTTATCAGTACTAAGTTCTGGCCGACCCTCACTGCGCTGGTCATTCTGGTAGGACTTCATGTCTTATTCTCATACCTGACATTAAGCCAATGGGGAAACAAATTTTTCCTGGGGGAGCCGACCCTGTTGATCAAAAACGGAGAAATCCTCGAAGACAATTTGGAAAAATCCAAGATTTCGCTTATCCAGCTGACATCGATTCTAAGAGCTAACGGCTATCCAAAAATCTCGGATGTGGATTATGCCATGCTTGAGCCAATCGGAGAAGTGAGTGTCATCCCCAAAGTGGAAAATACACCTGTGACGGTTCAACATTTAAATCTAAAGATTGATGACGAAGGGCTGCCGATTTCCGTTATTGTCGACGGAAAGGTCCAGAAACGTAATTTGCACCTTCTCGGGAAAAATCAGGACTGGCTGCTCGACCGATTATCAAGTGAAGGAATCCACCCTAAAGAAGTCATCTTTGCCTACATGACAGAAAAAAAGAAAAACCTTATCATCAGTAAAAGAGAAAAAGCCTAGTCAGGAGATGACCAGGCTCCTTTCCTTATTCCTTCTTCTCTCTTTCATACTGCTCAAGCATACTCAAACGTTCCATCATCGTCGGATGCCCATAACGGAAAATCTTTACCAATACAGGGGGATTCACCTGTGAAAGACCAACCTTTGACAACTTTTGAAAAGAAGTGATGGCTGCCTGCTTATCTTCGGTCATTTCAATTGCGTATCGGTCTGCGCGGGTTTCCTGATAACGGGAAATCCAATTTGAAAATGGACTGACCGTAAACATCAGCATTGAAGTAATCAGGAGGAATAAAGGCAAAGAACTAAGATTGGACACATTCGACACCTTGATTTCATCCTTATAGTTCGCGACGATCCCCCTCATCAGCTTTGATGCCAAAAATAACCCAAAGAATGAAAGAACTAAATAAATCGTAATTCCGATATAGATATGCTTTTCCACATAATGGGCCATTTCATGTGCCATGACAAAGAGTATTTCTTTATCCGTGAGTTTCTCAAGGGTGGTATCCCAAAGGACGATACGGGAATTCGAACCCACTCCATTCACATACGCGTTGAGGGAATTGGTCTTTTCAGACATATTGACCTCGAACACATGATCAGCCGGAATCTGTGCTTTTTCCGCAAGGGTCAGGATCTTTTGTTCAAGTGCTTTATCCTTCAAAGGATAGAAATCATTATACAATGGATCGATCACCACAGGCTGGATAAACATCATGAAAATCGTAAATGGCACAGACAATACCCATGCTGCCAGCCACCATCTATTCTTAAACCGCTTCATGAGGCCATACAGGACAGAAACAATGATGAACATGATCAAATAGTTCACCCAGAAATCCGTCAATTCATCCTTCATCCACATGGAAAAAGTCTGCGTGGAAATATTATACGTCTTTGAAATTTTATAAGAGATGAACTGCAAAGGAAAAATGGCAGCGAATGAAGCAAGCGATAACCAGAACAGGTACACAGCTGTTTGAAGAAACCGATTTTTCGTCGTACCCCTTGCCCACTTTTCAAACCCTCTTGATATTCCCAAAATAAGAATCAGAAAGTAAAATAACCATTCATAAGGCGTCGATAGAAAAAACAACAGATTCTTGATCTTCGAAAAATCCTCACTCAGCATAATTTCCCTAGCATTCATGAATGTGGCAGGATCTGCACTGCTTCCTTTATATGCTTCGGGTAATGAAGAATCCGCCAGAAAAAACAAATACACATATAAAAATAATCCCAGCAGCAAATAACCCAACACCGCCCGGAATGCCCACTTTCTAACCAATATACTTCCTCCCTTCCTTCTCTCTTACTATATGTAATACCTTGTCCTTTTAAATAGAACAAGAAAAGCGAAAGGGCTTCGTTCAGAGGCGGGTGGCATAAGACGAACAGGACTGGAAGGCGTTCCTTGCCTTCTTGGCCGGTTTGGCTTATGACATGTGCCTCTAAGCCCTGCAGCTGGACACCAGAAAAGCTGAGGGGACTCGCGTTTAGAGGCGACAAGCATAAGGCCAAGCCAGTCCCAAATAAAAAAGCCACGGTAACACGTGACTTTATCCTTTACATTAAGAATACCGAATATAGAGATAAAAATGAAATGGCGCCGATGACAACCACAATCACATTCGCTCCCAGAAAGGCAATAAGGAATGCCGCAGCGGTCCCCACCACCCCAAATAAAAGATTCCCCTCCTGAATCAATAATATACTTGGAAATATCAATGCTCCCAATACGGCAAAAGGAACGTTTTTCAGTACACCTTGAAGAAAAGGAGGAAGTTCCTTTCCTTTAAAAACGATAAAAGGAAGCATTCTTGGAATATATGTGACCACTGCCATCCCGATGATCATCCATATTACCATACTATTCATACACTCCTCCCCCTTTTTGTTTGATCATGACGACAGCTTCGACAAGTATGGCAGAAACAAGAGTACCAATGACAATTGACCAGCCATTCGAAAGGTTTGTCGTAAACAGAAGAACACTGTTTAAAGCCCCGGCCGTCACCGCAAGAAAGAATACCTTCATACTTTTTTTCATTGACGGGACAAGAAGACCGACGAACATGGCGTAAAGAGCAATTGTCATGCTTGCCTGCAGGAATTCAGGGAGAATCTCTCCAATAAAATACCCGATTCCGGAGTTAATCACCCAGCTGCCATACGAAATCAGGATGACCCCAAAAGCAAAGCCGGTCTTCACTTTCCCATCCTTCACACTGATGACGGTAAATGTCTCATCCGTTATTCCAAATGCATAAGTCAATTTTTTATGCAGCACGTCCTCCTCCAGCTTTTCACTCAGTGAAGCAGACATTAAAAAGTGCCGGATATTTACGATAAACGTTGTAAGAATAATTTCAAGAATCCCGGTGCCCACTGCAATCAAGCTCAGAGATATGTATTGAGCCGCCCCTGCAAATACAAACATGCTCATTAACACGGTTTCCGTGACAGTCAGCCCGGTGGTTCTAGCCAATAATCCAAAGGTAAGGGCAACTGGCATGTAACCAATGGCAATACTGATCCCGCCCTGGAGTCCATGACGAAAATCACTTACTTTTTTTGTTGAAAGCAGTGCCTCCATCTCTTCACATCCTTTATAATAGAAGGTAATAAACTATTTTAACAATTTGATAATTTACTATATTATACATACAGACGTTATAGTATACAAGAGAGGTTTTTAAAATGGAAAATTTCCCGATGCAAATTGGCGAGAATATAAGAAAGATCCGCAGGGAGCGGGGACTGAGCCTTGAACAAATGGCTGAATCGACCGGTGTGAGTAAAGCGATGATCGGACAGATCGAGCGCGGTGATTCCAATCCAACCGTCGCCATCCTATGGAAGATTGCCAATGGACTGAAGGTATCTTTTTCTTCGCTGATCGAAAAACCGCAATGTCAGGTCTCGATTACTCACTATAAAGATGTACAGCCAGTATCTGAAGACGCCGGGAAGTATATCGTGTATCCCATTTTCCCCTTTGATCCCTTTAAGAAGTGGGAAAGCTATAGAGTGGAAATGCACCCTGGCTGTTGTTACAGGAATGAAGGTCATCCACCTGGTGTGGAAGAATACATTTCTGTTATTAAAGGCCGGGTTTCCTTAGGAATCGCGGAAGAAACGTATGACCTGGAAGAAGGGAGTTCCATTCGATTTGCTGCCGACTCAGGACACCAGTATATGAATACTTCGGAAGAACCTGCTGTTTGTCATATGATGATCTATTATGGAAGTGAATAAAAAAACTCCTGCCAGACCGGCAGGAGTTTTTTATTGAGGATAGAATCAACAGAAGGTATCTTTTGGCTTCGGAACCGATAATCCAAACATCGGTCTCAAATATAAAGCTGTAAACGTGCCTCCTAAAGCGAGAATGCCCCAAATATAGCCATGAAGACTGAAAGAAGAAATCCCGCCAAAGTATGCACCGATATTACAGCCGAATGCAAGGCGTGCACCATATCCCATCAGCAGACCGCCAATGACTGATGCGGCTGCATTTTTACCAGTGATTTTATTGAAGCGGAATAGCCCTCCCGCTGCTGACGCAAGGAATGCCCCAAGAATGACACCAAAGTTCAGAACAGTTGTAGAATCCGCAAAAATGGATGCCTGAAGTGCTTCAGCATTCGCTCCACTCCAGTATCCCCAGCTCGCTGCATCCACTCCGAACACCGCTGCCGTTTTTGAACCCCAAAGCGCAAAAGCGGAAGTGATGCCCCAAGGATTTCCTCGCGTCATGAGTGTCAGTGCATTCAATACCGCAAGAACAACAGCGGCTGCAATCAGCGGCCAAGATCCGCGAAAAATTCTTTTCCAACCTTGCGTGGTTGGAAGTGCCGCCATTCTCGGCGGATTTTTCTTCTTCTCTATTTTTAAAGTGATCCAGGTAATGAAACCAAATAAAGCGATAGACACAGCCCAGCCCCCGAAATACCCCAGTCCAGTGGAAGTTGCAAGGGAAATAGGTTCAAATGAAGGCAGCTCCTCTGTCCAGAAAGGTAAATGAGCCGCCCCCACAGTTGCACCTATAATAAAGAACAGCAGGGTGATGAACATAACGGAACGTCCTCCGCCAATGGCATAAAGTGTACCCGAAGCACAACCGCCGCCAAGCTGCATACCGATACCGAACATAAATGCACCAACAACCAGGCTCACACCCACCGGTGACACATAACCGGCAGCTTCACCGCCAAAGAATGTATAGCCCGTGGCCAAAATCGGGGCAAAAAGCGTAACGGCAACAGCAAGCATCAGCATATGGGACCTGAGTGCCTGCCCGTTCCCCACTGACATCACCCTGCGGAATGCCGAAGTGAAGCCAAATCGCGCGTGAAATAATGTATATCCTAAAAGCAAACCAAGAACGAGCAGTACCGTTTGAGCTATCTCTTGGGTAAATAATAAATAGATACCAAGAATAGCTGCCACCACCAACCCCCCGGCCACTAAAGAAGTCTGCGGAGGATTCAGTTCGGTACTTCCTTTCTTGGGTCCTTTTGTTTCATCTATAGGTTGAACATAGCTCCCCATGAATAACCCTCCTTAATCTGATTGATTTAGTTGGAATTCATTTTTATATAGTAATAGATTTGGAAGGGGATGTCAAAGGAAGCAGGCTGGGTTTTCCATGTGGGTGTGGTGGCGGATCCATTTTTTGTATTGATTGGTGAAAATAAGTTAGTGGAATTCTTTGTGGTAGATGGTTGCTTTTGTGGAGCCTGTGGTTTTGAGGTTTAGGGAGTTTAATATTTTTTCTGCAGTTTTTCGGGATTCTAAATCAAGAAATTTCCTCAGTTCTTTGTTTGTGATGAAAGGTTTTATCAATAAGAAATAATCTTCAATTTTTTGTTCATGTGCTCTTTTTGAAGAAAATTTGCAGCTACTACAGGACCAGGTTCCGTAGACACGTTCCATTTTTTCAGAACAAATCTCACAGTATACACCTCTTTGTAGCTCTTCCTCATTGATCCCATACGTATTCAATATGCTCGTAAAATTGGTGTCATGCTTATTAAGAAGTACTTTCTTAATCTTTCTAAGCTCTCTTTTATTAACTTTCTCCTCAGGGTAAATACTATTCAATTTACTGATTTCCCTTATTAGGTTTTGGGCGTGAATGATTTTATCGTAAGGGGGCTGGAGGGTCTGGCGATTGGCCATTTTAAGAATTGTATTAGGATTACTTATCACCACTAGGTATTCAATAGGAGGGATAACCAGATTATAATCATAAAAAAACCTTTGGAGGAACAGCTTCTGACGCTGTGCTTGCATTATAGGGTCTAGAAAACCTGTTTCTATTCCATTGTAATTCTTAGTCAGTTGATTAAATTCAGAATCAATTGTGAGGGTACCGGATATGTTTTTTATTTCAAGGATTAACGTATAGTAAGGGGTAAATAGTAAAGAATCGATTTGAAAGTGGTGAGGGGTTAGTGGAAGTTTTAAATCATTGAAAATCATATATTTTTTATCAGTTAAAAAACTTAATTGGTAGTCAACCGCTTTTTCTCCATTAAAACCTGCCTTTCTTTTCTTGAAATCCTGTTCAATTAGGGGAATCTTTGGATGGTTGTCAACCAACCCCCTTAATAATGCTTCATTTTGGTCAATTTTTACTGGTTTGACTCTGTCTTTTGCAAACAATTGATCACTCCTTCATGGTTTATCTATAAATACTTCTCTTTAAATATGGAAAATCCTGCTTCACGCTTGGAATATAAATATATTAATATCAATTGCGCCACTTTCCAGATAATTGCGCAGGTTTTTGGGTAATTGCGCCACTTTATCATTTATTGAGCCACTTTAAAAATAATTGCGCAACAATCCTGATAATCGCGCAACATGTCGAATTTTCCTTATTTCATCACACACCCAACCCAACAAACCAAAACCCTAATTTGTCAAAACCTTTTTCAATAAACCCCTAACCACCGCACTCCCCCATCACTCTCGCACTCACTAATCCCTACACGCCAGCCAAAACAGACAAATCTTAAACGGGCTTCCCATTCCCACACTACTCAACACCTCGATGCCCTTCATACTCATACCAATACCTAATTTGTATAGCTCTCTATAAAACCCCTCACTCAATAAATAAAAAGAACCCGCCCTAAAAGCGAGTTCTAATTTACCTTTTCTACTCTTGCCCTTACAATGGTTTTCAGCTTCTCAGGTGGATTGCAAAATGGCTGATTGATGTAGATTTCCCTAAATTCAGTTTCAATCCGATACCCTTCCTGATTGCAAAAAAGGTTGAGTCTTTCTTTAGCCTCATCTATTTCATCATAAGGTCCTGAATGGAGGGTTTGTACTGCAATTCCTTCCCGGTGCTCCTCAAGAGTTAAAGGAATTCTTATACTTCTCTTCCTTTTTTCAAGCTCATGAAGAGCCGTTCGGAACATGTATTGAGTGATGAGATCAGGAACCTGCATCAATGCTTTCCATTTTGTTTCTTTCTGCATTAAAGCAGATTCCGCAGCCCATTCAATTTCCAGGGGCATCAGCTTGAACTTATAGTCCAGGTCGAGTTTTGTCATATCCTTTAACCGGTTCACTGTACGGGTGATGGACCAAAGAGCATCACCTTCGTGCATGGCATAAATATTTTTCGGACCGCTTCCGTTTGCAGAAATGAATGACAAGTGTGGAATATCCACTAGTTGTGTTACACCTGGTTTCATTCTATACAAATGATCGTGAATCTTTTTATGATCTACTATCTCCATACAACCTCTCCTCACCCCATTATCCAAAGAGGACTTACCATGAAGATTGACTTTGGAATTATCCAGCAGTATTTATTTCCCCTTAAACTCCGGCTTCCTCTTCTCACTGAACGCCAATAACGCTTCAACGCGATCCTCAGTCGGAATCGTGATTTCATACGCTTTTCTTTCAATCTGCAAGCCGGTTTGAAGATCGACGTTCATTCCGTTTTTCACTGCATATTTTGCCTGTTGAAGAGCAACAGGACCATTAGAAAGCATAGGCTCGATGAATGAATGGACTTCCTCGAAGAAGTTATCTTTACTGACGACCCTTGTCACCAATCCGATCTCATGTGCTTCCTCTGAAGTCAGCCGCTTGGCGGTTAGGATCAGTTCGAGCGCCTTCGATTCTCCGATCAGCCGAGGAAGCCGCTGCGTTCCGCCTGCTCCGGGGATGATGGCTAGACTTGTTTCAGTAAGACCCATTGATGTGCCTGCAGCGGCAATCCGGAAATCACAGGCAAGCGCCAATTCCATTCCGCCGCCGAACGCATAGCCGTTCATGGCAGCAACCGTTGGCTGAGGAAGGGTCGCTACAGATTGAAAGACTTCCCCTATTTTATA
Source organism: Rossellomorea oryzaecorticis (assembly GCF_038405515.1). Classification (GTDB taxonomy): domain Bacteria; phylum Bacillota; class Bacilli; order Bacillales; family Bacillaceae_B; genus Rossellomorea; species Rossellomorea oryzaecorticis_A. The sequence continues at coordinate 17,367 of NZ_JBBYAF010000027.1, forward strand.
TACGTTCCGAAGCACCTGCGCTTCTGTTAACGTTTTACGCTCTTTCAAATCAGCTCCTACACTGAATGCTTTCTCCCCGCTTCCGGTGAAGATCACAACACGCACATCTGGATTAATGCGCAGTGAATCGACTACCTGCTGTAATTCATTTAACGTATCATAATTAAAGGCGTTCATTGCCTCTGGTCGGTTGATCGTTATAAGTGCTGTATGTCCCTTTTGTTCTAATAAGATCGATTCCAAGATGGTTCTCCCCTTTGTTTGTATAGTTTCTCAGTAACTATCATTCGACAAAAAAAGTGTAAACCCTTTCAAATGTGCTGAATTAATCAAAAATCCGTTTTCTGATGGTTGCGCGCATGATCACAATTGGCACGCGAATTTTTCTTATGTGGGAAACATAAAAAAAGAGACCCAGTGATAAGTCACTGGGCGCCTCTACAATCATGATTGCAATACTTGCTCCTTCAATGCTCTCCTTAATATCTTACCTGTTGTATTTTTAGGCAGTTCTTCAAGGAATTCAATTTGAGAAGGAAGCTTGTACTTTGCCAGATGTTCTTTACAATACTCCATCACTGCATCCTCGGTCAGAGATGGGTCATTTTTAACCACGTAGCAGCTTACCGCTTCTCCCATTTCAGGGTCGGGTACACCGATGACTGCGGCTTCCACAATTTGAGGGTGATCATAGAGAACCTCTTCCACTTCACGCGGATAGACGTTGTAGCCGCCGACGATGATCAATTCTTTTTTGCGGTCTACAATATAGAAGTATCCTTCTTCATCCATCCGTGCCAGGTCCCCGGTATATAACCAGCCGTCGCGGATGGCAGCAGCTGTTTCTTCTTCCATTTTATAATAGCCTTTCATGACATTCGGGCCTCTGACGATCAGTTCCCCCACCTGTCCGACAGGGACTTCATCCCCGAGCTCATCGACTATTTTATTTTCGATATTCATGATCGAGGTACCGATTGAACCTGGTTTTCGAGGACGGTCGAGTGGATTGAAGCATGTTACGGGTGATGCTTCAGATAATCCGTACCCTTCGGAGATCATGACATTGAATTTCTTTTCGAAGTTTTTTAGTAATGCCACCGGTAAAGAGGCACCCCCTGAAATGCATAGACGCAGTGAAGATAAATCTTCCGGATTTCCTTCAGGATACTGATAAAGGAAGTTGTACATCGTCGGAACCCCTGCAAACACAGTCGGTTGATATTCTTTCGAAAGAGCAAAAATATCTTTTGGACTGAAGCGTGGGACAATCAATAATGTCGCACCTGTCATTAGTGGTGCGTTCAATACGACCGTCAGACAGAATACGTGAAACATTGGAAGTGCGGTGATGACCCGGTCTTCTTCATTCATCTTCAGGTAACTGCCGACATCCATTGCATTTGAGTAAATATTCTTATGTGTCAGCATGGCTCCTTTAGGTTTTCCGGTTGTGCCGGATGTGTACAGGATGATGGCGACTTCCTCTTCATCGATTCGAGGACCTTTAAAGCCAATGTCCCCATTTGACAGGATCTCTGTAAACGATTTCAATTTTGGGTTTACTGCAGAGATTTTTTCTACATCAATCCCTTTTGCCCGTTCATCACCGGATTCACAAAGGATAAAGTTCTGTACACCAGGCAGCAGATGCTGCATCTTCTCAATTAGCGGTAGAAGCAAATCTAGTGTGACGATGGCTTTGACATCCCCGTTTTTAAGGATATAGCCGATTTCGTCAGGTGTGTAAATCGGATTGATCGGAATGACTTTTAATCCTAGGCGCAGTGCACCATACAATCCTATGACGAAATGTGGTGAATTTCCAAGCACAAGTGCGATATGATCCCCTTTTTTCAACCCCAGCTGCTCCAGGCCGCTTGCAAATTTAGACACTGCACCATTCAACTCTCCATATGTACTCGAGTGAGTCAAGAAATGATAGGCTGTCTTATCGGATTTTTCTAGAGCAATTTGTTCTAATCGTGATGAAATATTCATTGTAATCCCTCCCCTTTGTAAAATGAATGAATGATCATTCATCTAATTATAAAAGTATTCAAAATATATTTTATATAAAGAATACTATTAATACAAGTCCCCCGTATCATAAAACCTTTGATAGAATAAGAGAAAAGACTGTCCTGACTAGGACAGTCTTTCTTTGTATGGTGATTAGTTTGATTCGGCAAAAATGGCGTTTGACACCAAACGGAACAGATAATCCGTATGATCGCGGAAAGTTGGTTCCAATCCAATGAATAAGACCTTCCCGTCTTTCACCATGACCGGTTTCCCCTGAGCCTGCCCTCTGTCTTTCCAGTGGCCGGCCATAAAGAAATCTTCGCTATCTTTATAGCTTGATAACACTTCCATGTCATCGGTATTTGAGTACCAGGTCGGCTGGTAGACAAACCCGATATCCGCGGCATTATACCCAGCTGTATAGGTTGATTCTCCGTGTGTCAGCTGAACGATGCCGTTGCTGTTCGAGCCGCCGGTTTCCACTTCCACATCACTCAGGCCGAGTTTTATTGATGCATGTGAAGCACCTGCCCCTATTGCCAGATAACTTCCTCCTTCAGCAATGAACGTTTCCACGTTTGCTTTAAACGCCTCATATTGAGCAGCATCCTGTAGTCCAAACTCCCGGTTTGCCGTACTGTTGTCATATGAAATCAAATTTGATTTTCCGTTATAGATGAAAACATCACTATCTCCCACACCTTCTTCTGCTACCTGCACCGGGTTTTTTTCAACAACCTGGAATCCCAGACGCTCCAATGCGAGTTTTGTTCCGGAATGAGACTGAGCTTTATTGATTCCACCATCTTTGAGGATTGTCACTTTCTTGGCGGATACTTCTTTTGCTCCGTCTGGGATGGCCTCAGTGGAGATGGTTACAGCTGAATCTTTTACAAGGGTCTGAAGTTCAGATTTAGCTGAACTGTCTGCATATAAGGTGCCATCGCTGCCTCTGTATAGTGTGTGACCATTATTTAATAACTGATTTGCCAAGGATACAGATTCTACTGAAGTATTTGGAATGGCATAAGGTCCGGCTCCAATAACCTCACCTTTTGAATCCAGTACGCGTACTTCATTGGACTTCACTTCCAGCTGATCCTCACTGGTTACCTCAACTGCTTGAAAGCCCCATAATTCCGGTAGATTCCAAGCGGAAATGTCATACATGCCCGGGGTATCTTCCGTTATGTCTTCACCATCCCAAAGCATCGTATTGGCAAGCCCGGCTTTTGCTTGGTCCATGGGTACAATATAGGTGCCTTTCGGATACGTCACCCCATTATGCGTAAAGTCTTTTTTAGCTTCTTCCACGGTTATATCATTATCTTGAAGGTGTGCGACAGCTTTTTGGGTGGCTGTTTGATCTTGTGCGTCATTAGGTAAAATATACGCAGATGGGAAATGCCCTTCTTTATGGAAGGGATGATCGAATTGAACGCCGCGCTTAAACACTTCAATTTGATCCTTTACCATTTCAGTTTTGTTTTCACTGGCAAAATTCAACGCCCCCATTACAGCATCATATGTCCACTGGACGCCATCCCAATCATTTGTCGGTGCTTCAAGCGTATAACCGTATGCCCCATGATACATGGCATACATCGGGGTGAAGATCGGCGGATAATCGTCCCATCCTGCAGAATCATCACGCTGCGGGATATATGTCCCCTCCATGTTCTGATAATCCACTTTGGAAGTTTCCGTATTCGTATTTTCATAATCAGCCTTATTGCCAACAATGCTTGCTTCCATTGCCTCTGCTTGACTCATCGCCCACTTGGAATACAAATCATATTCATAGTTTGGATTATGAGGAGGTGTGCATGGTTCAATGAGTCCAGGTTTGGAAGGACCGCCGTATCCCTTCACATATCCATGAAGATCAAGGAACACCATCGGATTCCATTCAGTGATCAAATCTACCATATGTTCTGTTTCAGGCTGTGATTGAGTGATGAAGTCACGATTCAGATCGATCCCGTTCCCATTGAATCGGGTTGCACCAATGCGCCCATCCGGGTTCGCTGTAACGTTAAAAATTAAAATATGGTCTTCTAGTATCGTTTTTGTCTGTTCGTCATTGTCGGTTGCAAATCGTTCTATTAATTGCAGAACTGCGTCCGTACCTACAAATTCGGTACCGTGAATCGAACCATTTATCATGACCGGTACTTTTAAATCAGGATGCTTATCGATAAAGTCCTGCGCTTTTTCTGGGGATTGGATCATCTTTTTACGAAGACCTTTATAATAACCAAACTTTCCTTTTGCACTGGGATCAGAAACGGTTACCACGTACATGTCTTGTCCAAGAGCGGATTTTGTTTCACTTTTTTCAATTGTGATCCGATTACTCTCCTCGCCAAGGGCATTCAATTTCCCTTCTATTTGTGAGTACTTCACAAAGTCATAGTGTTCGCTGTTGAATAAACTTTTCTCTTTTTCTTCTAATTGAGTGTTTTGGATGACCGTTTGGGGAGATTCGGCCAGGACGTTAAAGGGGGTGGAAGCCAGCAGTGTAAAACTAGCAATTCCTGCAATAATCTTGTTTTTCATGTATGTACCTCCAAATTATGTAATACTATAATGATAGAATAATAATTCAATATGGTACATAAATATTTAGTTCTATATTTTTAGTGGTAGAATCCTACCATATTTCTTTGATAACAGTGTTGATTTTTAATTTAAGAATGGATAGGCGTCCAAAACATAAGACTTTGTTAAACGCCGCTGTTGATTTCCGTGCAACAGCTGGAACTGCCCGAAATCAAATTAAGATAACCAAACACGAAAAAAGTGCTCCCAAAATCCAAGAGCACTTTTGATCATTCTATATCAATACACCAAATCAACAAATTCTTCTTTTGTTATATTGCCAAAATAGTGTTGTATATCTACACTTTCCAATGCTTGTGCAATTTCCTTGCACTCATAGCGTGTGCCAGTCAACTTATTTTCAACGTCTTCTACGTTGCCCACTCCGAAAAAGTCTCCGTATATTTTACAATTTTCAATGGAGCCTTTGTTCACTTCCAGACGGACATCGATCTGCCCTACCGGGAAACGGTGTGAGTGCTGAAGGTTGAATTTCGGGGATTTCCCATAATTCCATTCCCAGTTTTGATAGCGTTCTTTGGAAAGTTCATGTATGTTCGCCCAATCTTCTTCTGTCAGAACGTATTCTTCTACATGGCTGCCATCAAAAATATAGTCAAGGAGCGTGGAACGAAACTCTTCTATCGTCATTTTTTCTGGAAGGAATTCAGAGATGTTTGCCACCCGGCTTCGAATCGATTTGATTCCTTTTGATTCTATTTTATCCTTCTTCACTTTCAGGGCAGACACAACGTTTTCCATCTCCGAATCGAATAATAACGTTCCATGGCTGAACATGCGTCCTTTTGTGGAGAACTGGGCATTCCCTGATATTTTTCTTCCTTCTGCGAGCAGATCATTTCGTCCACTCAGCTCAGCATTGACTCCAAGTTTGTTTAAAGCTTTTACAACCGGCTCAGTGAATTTTTGGAAGTTATGAAAGCTTTCTCCGTCGTCTTTCGTGATGAAACTGAAATTCAAGTTGCCGAGGTCATGGTAAACCGCTCCGCCACCTGAAAGGCGTCTCACTACGTACAGACCTTCCTTTTCCACATAGTCTGTATTAATTTCCTCTATTGTATTTTGGTTTTTTCCGATGATGATTGAAGGTTCATTGATATAGAACAGTAAGTAACTTTCGTTTACATCCAGGTTCTTCAATGCATACTCTTCAATTGCCAAGTTGATTCTTGGGTCTGTGATCCCTTTATTATCAATAAATAACATTGTCATCCTCCTAAATGATGATTTCCATATCCTGTCCGGCTAACTTGACGTCACCCTTATAGATCGTTTTCGCTTCAGCGACTAATTGTTCCAGATCACCGAAGTGAGGAAGGTGAGTGAGAACCAGTTTCTTCACTCCTGTTTCATGGGCAAGCTTTCCTGCGTCCAAGCTTGTCATATGGCCGGCACCCGAAGCATCCATATTCCCATAGAAATTACACTCACAAAGCAGCAGGTCAGCATCCTTTCCAAACGGCACAAAAGATTCTTTGAAGGCTGAATCCGCTGTGTAAAAAATGGATTTCCCATCGGCTTCGATTCTCATTCCGTAACATGGAACCGGATGTTTGGTCTTCACAAATGTAACCAAGAATGGACCGATTGTTAACCTGGACTGTTCACTGTAAGCATGGGCTTTCATGAAATCCTTATATGTAAGTGACCGGAAACCTTGTGTATCTTCATTATGTGCATAAACCGGCAATGTACCTTTCGATTTCCCTAAGAAATACTGTATTAATAAAGCGTGCTGCAGTACACCGATGTCCGCAATATGATCGGGATGATAATGGGAAATTAGTACGGCGTCGAGCTCTGTTGGATCTATATGTTTTTGCAAGTGAGAGAGCACTCCGCTCCCGCAATCGACTAGTAATGTAAAGCCATTGTGTTCAAGCAAATACCCTGTGCTGGCTTCGCCTGCCTTTGGATATCCACCCCAATGACCAATGATGGTCAGTTTCATGTTGAACCTCCCCGGACGGAATTTATCACACACCCCTACTATACTTCATTTTACCTATTTTATCATTTTTTTCACCTATTTTTGAATAAATCATTGACGAGTTTCACTCTGTTATAATACAATATAATAAATTAACACACCAGTTATATAACACGAACAAAATGACGGGTGAAATTAAAATTACGGAGGGTGATTAACATGGTAAAAAACATTATGGAATTCTTTCGAAATTTGCCGCCTAAGTCTTGTGCACAGTGTGGGGAAGTAATTGAAGAACAGCATGAATGCTACGGTATCTACTGTGAAAAATGTACGACTGATCACGAATACTAAGAATCTATGTGAATCGAATGCATTAAATCACGGTATGAAGTTTATCTTATTGAAATGACGTTCTTTGGCTTCTTAAGAAATATGACGGCCGGAAATGGACAATAAAAAGGATGCTCCCTTATTTTCGAGAGCATCCTTTTTATTATTATTCAGCTGAGTGTTCCTGATGTTCTTCTTCGCTTTCTTCTGCTTGTTCATTTTTCTCCACTTCACCGATCATTATTTCAGCTTTAGGCATGGTGTGCATATCACGGGCTGTTACATGGACCTGCACCGTATATATGCCATCTTCCTCAAATGTTGTTTCAGCTTTATATACACCGCCCTCGTCGTGCTTCGCCTCGATCATTTCACTTTCTTGTTTATGTCCATTTTTCCATACCTCATATTTTACTTCATGTGCATCTTCAACATTCTCATCACCTTGAGTGACCTTGGTAGATAGGGAAACTGCTTCTCCTTTGTCACCTTTTTCGGGAACATCCAGATTCGCAGAAATCGGTTCCAGCTTTTTTTCCTCTGATGCTGAGTTATCTTCATTCGAGTTCCCGCATGCCGAGACAAATAATGCGAGTAATCCTACTAGTAAAAATAGCAATGACTTCTTCATCCGAAACTCTCCTTAAAATCAATCTTATGGCTCATCACCATTATGAACTTCTCACAACATAGTATACACCTTCACACTCAATATAGGTTTGTCCATTTTATGAATGAAAAGCGGAGGCGGCTTGTTCAGCCCCGACAAGCATAAGATGAAAAGGCGTTCTTTGCCTTCTTGGTTCATTTAGCTTATGACCTCGAGGGGTTAGCCGCCGGAGCTGGACAATGTAAAAAGAAGATGCCCGGGACATCTCCTTTTTAGAATATTAAGCTTCGGCGGTTTTTCCATACTGTTTCTTGAATAATCCCATAAAGAAAATAGAAGTAAGGACGATGAACACAAGTAAATACCCCAGCTGGATGAAAAGGTTCTGCCACATGAAACCAAAATCCCCGCTTGAGATGACAGCTTTGAAAGCTGCTACTGAGTATGTCATCGGCAGCAATGCACTGATTGGCTGCAGTGTACTTGGAATCAACTCTAAGGGGAATGTTCCGGCACTTGTTGTTAACTGCAGGATCAGTATGATGATCGCTACGAACCGGCCGGGATCACCAAGGATCGTCACTAGCATTTGAATCAATGCAAGGAACGTAAGACTTGTGATGATCGTTGAAAGCAGGAACAAAGGTACACTTTCTACTTCAAGACCTAACCCGAACAATAATATTCCAGCAGCAATCAGAGATTGAATGATACCCACTGTCGTAAGGACTGTGAATTTACCTAAGAACCAACCCATTCCGCTTGCAGGGCGATTTGCAGGTTCTTTCAGTGGATAAACAATCGAAATCAATAGTGCCCCCACAAACAATCCGAGGGATAAGAAATATGGTGCAAATCCTGTTCCATAGTTCGGTACATGATTGATTTTCTCGTTTTTCACATCGACTGGTGCTGCCACCATTTCATACGTATCCCCATTAGCTTCAACATTGTTTGCTTCATTGGCAGCATCTTTTAATTTCTTATCGTATTCTGTTGTTCCATCAGACAGTTTTGTGGAACCGTCTGCTAATTTGACTGAACCGTCTGCAAGCTTCTTGGATCCGTCCGCAAGTTGAGTCGAACCGTCATACACTTTGTTGAGGCCTGAATTTAATTCACCGGCCCCGGATGCAAGGCGGATAGTTCCTTGATGGACATTCCCCAACTTGTCAGTTAACAGCCCGAAGTTTTTGACAACTTCAGCCTGGCCTGCCTGAAGCTGATTAGAACCCTCGTCAAGCTGGATTGAGCCGTCAACGAGCTGGTCGACACCGCCCTGCAGTTTTTTTTGGCCTTCATTCAATTGTCCAAGACCTCCGGCCAGGGTGCCCGCGCCTTTCTGCAGTTCTCCTGCACCGGCGCTTAGAGAACCTGTGCCGGTCTCAAGGCCTGATGCACCTTGTTTAATCTGATTGATGGCAGCCTGTAACTGTGCTTGCTTTTCTTCAGGAAGACTGCCAATGAATGGCGTCAGTTGTTCTTCGAGTTCTGCGGCCCCTGTTCCAATCGCTTTAGCTCCGGCCTGGGTACGATCGGCCCCAGCCTGAAGCTCTCCGATTTTCTCTGCAAGAGTTTGAGAACCGGCGTATAGTTTAGCTGTATTGTCTACAGCACTGTCAAGGCCTGCATCGACTTTTTCAAGGCCAGCCCTGCTCTTGTCGATCCCGCCGGCAAGGGCGTCCACGCCTGATTGAACATCCTGTGTGCCTTTATACAATTGATTTGTTTTATCCGCCATGACTCCGACCCCGTCAGAAAGTTCCTTAGAACCGGATGCCAGTGCAGCAGCACCCGCCCTCGTTTTCGCAACGCCGTCTGTCATTTCAATATTTTTCTCAGCCAGCACGGCTAAGTTATCCTTCAACTTTTTGGCCCCTTGTGATAAATCAATGGCTCCGTTGTTAATCTCGCCTGCTTTATCACTCGCTGTCTGGAAACCGTCACCCATTTCCTGGATCTTAACAAACATCGTTTCCGCATACGTTTCGGAAACAGACTTAGAAAGGCTCGCCTTGATTTCTTTCATCGCTGTATCACCGATTTGAGCAGACAAGAAGTTGAAGCTTTCATTCGGTACATACTTCAGGGAAAGCTTTTTAGGATCATCATCCAGAAGTGTAGTGCCATTTTCAGAGAAGTCTTCTGGGATTTCTACAAGCATATAATAGTCCTGTTTCTCAAGTTTCCTATAACCTTCTTCTTTATCGACAAAATGAAAATCAAATTGATCGCTATCCTTCAGTTTCTCCACGAGATCCGACCCGATGTGAAGAGCCTCCCCATCGAATTCCGCCCCGCGGTCACTGTTTACAACAGCTACGGGTAAATCATTCAACTGCTCATAAGGGTCCCAAAACGCCCAAAGAAACATACCGCTGTATAAAACAGGGATGAATAATACAGCGAGAATCGGAATAAGCAGTTTTTTGTTGCGAAAAATCGCTTTAAATTCTGAAATTGTAAATGAATTCTTCATATTTCCTCCTATATTTATAAATTAGAACAATTGACCAATTAATTCAAATAGTCATTCCGCGAAAAAAATAATTGACTATTTTGTTCGATTAGTCATTTCCGGTCAAAAATGAAGGACTATCCGGCAGATAACCCTTTAATAAGATACAGTTCAAACAGATTGGAAATTTCGTCCTTATCGAGCGGACCATGGGCACGTTCCCAATCAAAGATCAATGAGACATATAGCTTCAACATAATAAATGCGGTCATTTCTGGATTACATGGCTTAATCGCTCCTGAGGCAATTGCTTTTTCAATTCGATGACTCAAAAACTCAATGACCACTTTCTCCATCCGATCAATCACTTCTGATACCGCAGGGGTGCCGATTTCTCTTGCTTCCTGATACAGCTTAATCGTCAGCTTGTGCTCTTTACGGAATTCCAGCAGGCGAAACAGTCCACGATGAACATTCACTGAAAAAGATTCTTGAGGGTCAATCACTTCCTCTGCTTCCTTTTTCATTTCATTGATTAATGATGTGACTATCTCATCAAACAATTCTTCCTTATTTTTAAAAAACGTATAAATGGTGCCTTTACCAACGTTCGCAAGCTTAGCGACCTGATCCATGGTCGTTGCTTTATAACCAAATAAAGAAAAGGACTTGGAAGCTGCCTCTAAAATTTGTTGTTTCCTATTAACTGCCATTCCCTCACCTCTTTATGACTTCATGACCGAAAATGAAATTCAGTCATTTTTCACAATCAATAATTTATCATATCTTAAACAAATATACAACTCTTATTATTGTACATATTACATAAGCCTTCATGAATAAGCTATATAGAACACTCAGGCTAGGAGGTGCCATATGAATATCTATGTTGTAAAAAGCGGTGATACGCTTTGGTCCATTGCCCGGAAATTCAACGTTGACATGTCCCAGATTTCCCATGGAAATCAATTAAGAAATATAAACGTACTTATTATTGGACAAAGTCTCATCATCCCCGAACCCTATAAAGAATATATCGTACAGCCGAGCGATACTCTAAATAGAATCAGCCAAAAAGTCAACATCGGCCTGCAGGAACTGATCGATTTCAACCAAATTGCAAATCCTTCTCAGCTTTATATCGGACAGCTGATCGTGCTTCCATACTTCATCCATACCGTCAAATCAGGGGACACTCTTTATACCATCTCTTACAACTATAAAGTTAGTTTGCAGGACATTCTAAATGCAAATCAAATTTCTAACCCTTCACTCATCTACCCCGACCAGAAAATCAGAATTCCCAATAAAAGAAAAACAACTGAAGTAAATGCATATATCACACGTACCGGCACTGAAGGGGTGGGTGAGGTAAGGGGATTAGGAAATTACTTTACGTATTTATCTCCTTTCACTTATTCATTTGAAGAAGATGGGACCCTCACTGCTTTAAATGATGAGGGGTTAATTTCCGCAGCTTATGACACGAATGTTAATCCGCTGCTTGTATTGACTAATTATTCCGGTACCATGTTTGACTCGGATCTAGCAGCTGCCCTTATTCGAAGCGAAACACTTCAAACTACTCTTATTTCAAGTCTGATAAAAACCATGGAAACCAAGGGGTATAAGGGTGTGAATTTTGACTTCGAATACGTCTATCCCGAAGACCGTGAAAATTATAACCGGTTCCTTCGAAAGGTTACAGCGGCACTTAAGCCGAAAGGATACTCAGTATCCACTGCCCTGGCTCCTAAAATCAAGGAAGATCAAAAAGGGCTGTTATATGAGGCTCATGATTATAAAGCACATGGAGAAATCGTCGACTTTGTCGTGATCATGACTTACGAGTGGGGATGGGCAGGTGGAAGGCCCTGGGCGATTGCTCCCATCAACGAAGTAAGAAAAGTATTGGATTACGCGGTAACTGTCATTCCACGTAATAAAATCATGATGGGCGTGCCTCTATATGGGCGGGATTGGAAGGTCCCTTGGGTAGACGGAACCTTCGCCAAAACCGTATCGCCGCTTGCTGCTGTTGATTTAGCCGGTAAATACGGGGTTCGGATCGAATATGACAATGAATATGAGGCACCCTATTTTAAATATTGGGATGAAACCGGTCAGCAGCATGAAGTCTGGTTTGAAGACGCCCGAAGCATATTAGCCAAGCATAGTACATTGGATGAGTATAAACTGAGGGGATTGAGCTATTGGGTGCTTGGAAGTGCTTTTCCCCAAAACTGGGTGATGCAGCATGCGGGATATAGAGTCGTAAAGTAAAATGACTGATGCTACAGGAAGAGGACCCCCGTTCTGGAGGTCCTCTTGTTATTGCATATATTGCATTACTTTCCGAACCACTTTTTCTCCCTGCTCGATGCACTCAGGAATACCCAGACCTTCAAATGAACTGCCGGCAATAAAAACACCCGGCAGCTTCTCCTCCAAGTTCTGATACAGGGCTTTCGTCCGCTCTTTATGACCTACCGTGTACTGCGGCATTGAATCCTTGTAGCGGGTGACGACTGTAAAATCAGGTTTTCCTTCCAAATCCACGATTTTCCCTAAATCTTCGAGCACGATTTGCTCAATCTGATCATCTGATAAGTCCACAATGGTTTCATCCCCAGATTTCCCCAGATAGCAACGCAGCAATACCTTCCCATCAGGAGCGCTATGCGGCCATTTTTTATGAGTCCATGTGCATGCCGTTATTGAATAGTCACTATTCCTTGATACAATGAATTCGTTCCCATCCATATTCTTTCTGATCGCAGACTGATCGAAGCCCATTGCAACAGTGGCTACTGAAGTTGCCGGCATTTCTTTCAGATAATTCATGAATGGACAGGAAGGAAACATGGACTGCAGGGAATGATGAGGGGTCGTGATCACTACACTGTCTGCATCCAGAGTGTGACCGTTTGTAAACTCGATCGTGTAGCCTTGCTCTGCTTCTTTGTAGATGTGAGAAACCTTCATTCCTTTATTAATCGTCTGAGGTCCCAATGCGACTTCCACTCCGTCTACGAGTGATTGAAGTCCATTTGAGAAAGTCAGGAATCTGCCATCCTTCTGCTCATTCTCAGTCTGAGAAGCAGCTTTTTTAATACCTGCGATCAGACTGCGATGCTTTTGTTCGATATGATGAAGCTCAGGAAAAGTTGACATAAGACTTAGTTGATCGATGTCTCCTGCATAGATACCTGTCAGTAATGGCTCGATCAGATTATCAACTACTTCATCCCCCATTCGTCTTCTGAAGAATTTGCCCAGTGATTGATCATCGGTGACGGGTGAACGCGGAAGGATAAAGTCAGCCGCCGCTCTCATTTTACCCGTGAGTGAGAATAAATTCGTGGTGATAAACGGGGCTATTTGAGTAGGAATTCCAATAATGGATCCGCCAGGCATAGGATATAGTTCACCGCCCGCAATAACGAATGATTTTCCCCACGCGCTGCTGACAAGCGTATCATGGATCCCGATTTCTTTAGCCAGAGTGATCGGGCTTGAATTTTGAGGTACAAAGGAATCCGGTCCTTTTTCAATGACATAGCCGTCTTTAATGAGTGTTTGGATTTTGCCCCCTAACCGGTGTGAGGCCTCAACTAATTTCAGTTGGATGGGAAGGTTCTCTTCTTTGATTTCCTTCTGCAAATAATAAGCGGTTGCGAGACCAGTTATACCTCCGCCAATGACCACAACCTTTTTTACTTGTTGTCCCCTCATAAACATCGCCTTCTTTATCTATTTATTATCCTCTTCTGATTCACGGTCATAGTTGGCTCATTATTCTGAAAATGAAATGTGAAGCATGCGGAGCTTCCTTTTCAATAAAGAGAAGGACTGAGCTCCTGAGAGTGAACTCATCAGCTACAGTCCTTCACATCCTCATCATTCCGGTATGAGAGATGACTTACTTATTCAAGTGCTTTAATACAACATCTGCCATAGCGTCAACGAACTCAGGTTTAGCGTTCGGCATCTCAGGTCGATAGTAGCTTGCACCTATCTCATCCGTAACTACTTTACATTCATAGTCATTATCATATAATACTTCTAAATGATCGGCAACAAAGCCTACTGGAGTATAGACAAAGGTTTTATATCCTTTTTCCTTGTGAAGCTCGCGTGTTAAGTCCTGAACGTCAGGGCCCAGCCATGGGTCCGGGGTATTCCCTTCACTCTGCCATCCAACGGCATAATTCTCTACTCCCGCACCTTCAGCTATCATTTTTGCCGTTTCCTCCAGCTGCTGGGGATAAGGATCTCCAGACTGAAGGATGCGCTCTGGAAGGCTGTGTGCAGAAACAATAAGAACGGCATTATGGCGCTCGTCTTCACTCATGCTCTTGAACGTTCCTTTGACCTTCTCCACCCAATAGCTTATGAATTTCGGCTCATCATACCAGCTTTCTACTGATGTGATAGAAGGGCCGCCCAATTTCTCTGCTGTTTCTTTCGCTCTTCCATTGTAAGATTTAACACTGAAGGTAGAAAAATGTGGAGCAAGAACAATGGAAACAGCTTCCTCGATGCCGTCTTTATGCATCTGTTCTACTGCATCTTCAACAAATGGTTCAATATGCTTCAAACCAAGGTACATTTTAAATTCAATTTTATCCTGCATTGCATTCAAATACTCCTCAAGACCCTTAGCCTGATCCATCGTGATCTTGGCGAGCGGCGAGATACCGCCGATTGCTTCATATCTTCCTCGCAAGTCTTCAAGCATTTCTTCAGAAGGTGTTCTGCCATGACGGATATGAGTGTAATAGCGTTCTATATCTTCTTCTTTATATGGGGTTCCATAGGCCATAACCAAGAGACCCATCTTCTTTTTAGCCATTCATTTTCACCTCATGTTTAGTGTCTGATTGAATCGATGTAACAGGGTTTCATCATTTCGCACTGTATTCATGTACAAATGCTGTTAGACGTTTCAACGTGTCAGGATTGACGGACGGGAATACACCATGTCCCAAATTAAAGATGTAGCCCGGCAGTTCCATTCCTTGATCCAGTATGGCCTTCGCTCTTTCCTCGATTACTTCCCAAGGAGCGAGAAGGATAGCCGGGTCAAGATTTCCTTGAACGGTTTTAGAAATACCCATTTCCCTTGCTTCCGTTATCGGCAGACGCCAGTCAAGCCCCACTACATCGATGGGAAGGTCGTGCCATTCTTTTGCCAAGTGACTGGCACCCACACCAAACATGATCAACGGAACATTTTCTTCTTTTAATGCAGTAAAGATCTTTTCCATGATCGGCTTAATGAATGTTCTGTAGTCCTGTACATTTAAAGCCCCTACCCATGAATCAAAGATCTGGAAGGCCGATGCTCCTGCTTTAATTTGGGCTTTTCCGTACGTAATCGTCATATCAGCGAGCTTGTCCATCAAGGCAAACCAGGCTTTCGGTTCAGAGTACATGAATGATTTCGTCTTATTGTAGTTCTTCGAAGGCCCGCCTTCAATCATGTAGCTTGCCATTGTAAATGGTGCTCCGGCAAACCCGATCAACGGAACAGATAATTGTTCGCGGGTCAGAAGCTTAATTGTATCCAGTACATAAGGAACATCACTTTCAGGATTGATTTCCCCCAGTTTTTCAACATCTGCCACAGAACGGATCGGATTGTCGATAACAGGGCCGATTCCAGACTTGATCTCTACATCCACTCCGATTGCCGGAAGCGGCGACATGATATCCTTATATAAAATAGCAGCATCCACGTCATATTGTTCGACCGGAAGTCTCGTCACATACGCACAAAGTTCAGGCTGATGCGTAATCTCAAAAAGAGAATATTTTTCCTTTATTTTTCTATACTCAGGCTGAGAACGGCCCGCTTGTCTCATATACCATACTGGTGTATAGTCTGTTTTTTCACCTTTTGCAGCTCTTAAAAATGTGTCATTTATCTGTTTCATACCTGTCGGCCACCTTTCCATCATCCATTAGTTCTATTGTATTATAAATGAATAAAATTCTAAAATTGTTTAACCGTACAAACTGTAACCCTTATAAACTATAGACTTTTACAAGGAAAATGTATAGTTATCAACAGAAAATGTCATAAATTTGCCGATTTTATTTTTGAGACCATAAAAAATGATGATATCAGGTTAAAGATGGGAAGGAAAAGGGAAGATTAACAAAGAAAGTATAGTAAAGAGGTGAATGACGATGAAGATGTATATGACGACAGGAACTCACGAGTTTCTAAGCAAGATCTCAAAAAAGCACCCTGATGAAAATATGATCCTCATGCAGGAATCCGATGCTCTTCTGATTCATGAGACAAACGGTGAAACTGTATTTGAGTCACCAAGGAGATATGAAATTGTCGATCAATCCGGCTCATTGGAGAAAAAGGGATATGCTGTCTTCAATAATATTCCTGTTACGGATGAAGGGCGTCCCTTGTTTGAATACCGATTTAAGAACCGTGCAGGTCTGATTGAAGAAGTTCCAGGCTTTATCGCCATTCGTGTACTTCGCCCATTGGAAAGTGATACATATGTGATCATGACTCTTTGGGAAGACCGCCAAAGCTTCCTTGGGTGGCAGGATTCAAAGCAATATCAGAAAGCACATGAAAAACGGGGAACCGAGGAAGGAATCGACGCCAAGAAAGATATTTTCCCCCGTGCGTCTTATGTAACGGAATACCAGGTCAGCGAAGAGTGAGCTCCCTGAGCACTCAGGCTGCAACCAAGTATGAAACGCGACTTCAAAAGGCTGTCAGGGATTCCTGTCAGCCTTTTGAAGTCGTTATTCTTTTTTATATAAGATCCCGTTCCTATTGGCATAGATCGCCGCCTGCGTCCGGTCGGCTACTCCCAGTTTACTTAAGATATTGCTCACATGTGTTTTCACCGTCTTTATTCCTATATATAATACTTCGGAAATTTCCTGATTGGTCATTCCCTCCCCCAGACATGTTAACACTTCAAATTCCCGCGTTGTTAGATCTTCATGCGGTTTTCTCTCTTGTGGTCTGAACCGTGTCATCATTTTATCGGCGACCTTGGAGGCAATCACTGCCTCCCCTTTTGCCGCTTTATAAATCGCTGAAGTGACTTCTTCGGCACTTGCAGTTTTCAAAAGATAACTATGAGCACCTGCTTCAATGGCAGGAAATACTTTTTCATCATCGTAGTAGCTTGTGAGAATGATGATTTTACAGCTGCCATGAAAGGATAGTATCTTTTCAGTAGCGTCAAATCCGTTGCCGTCATCCATCAAAAGATCCATCAATATTACGTCCGGTTTATAGATCTTTGCAAGCTGAACGGCTTCATTTCCACTCTTTGCTTCCCCAAGAAACTCAATTCCATCTTCAGTCAGCAGATAGGATTTAATCCCTAACCTGACCATCTCATGATCGTCAACAATCATCACTTTGACTTTCTGCATAGTACCCTCCACTCCATTCAAACCGGAATTCTCAAATCGATGTACGTCCCTTCTTTTTCTTTCGAACGTATTTGAAAGTATCCGCCGATTTCTTCGGCACGTTCTCTCATCGTTTGCAGTCCATAAGACGTCATCTTGCTTTCTTTTAAATTAAATCCTTTCCCGTTGTCACTAATATACAAGGTCACGAACCCTTCTTTTTTCTCAGTCATTATCTTTACTTTCGTTGCTCCGGAATGACGGAGGATATTCGAAAGACTCTCCTGTATGATTCTGAACATATGGGTTTCCGTCCCTTTTGAAAGATTCTCCATTCCATAAAGGGTGGCTTCTATTTCAAGTTTTGTCTTCTCTTTTATTTCTTCAATAAGAATCGTCAAAGCTTCACACAGGCTCTCACCCTTTAGGTCAATGGGTCTTAAATGCAGAAGCAGCGCCCTCATTTCTCCTTGAGCCTTAGCAGCTATTTCGGCAACCTGTTTAATCATCTCTTCGACTTTATCAGGATTTTTCCCAATGCTTTTATGGGCTGCTGATGAAAGCATATTCAGTGCAAACAGCTGCTGACTGACTGAGTCATGCAGATCCCTTGCAAGTCTCTGGCGTTCCTCCATGACGGCAGCACCGTGAGCCTGCTCGGCAAGTTCTGATTTCTCATCAGCCAAACGCTGCAATGATTTCACCTGTTCTTGAATGTAGATTGCAAGCTGATTCAATTCATCAGCCAGAATCCCAAGCTCGTCCTGCTCATCCCCTTCTACCCTTGCCGAGAACTTGCCGCTTCTTAATAAGGTCACAAACGTGGATATATCATCAATACGCCCTTTGAAAGTGTAGCTGGTCCGGAATCCAAAATATACACTTAATAATAGTAAGATAAGAAAGAGTGCAATTGTCAGGTAAATGGAAAGACTGAGTGAAAGACCCTCATTATCAGAAATAAACAAATAGATTTGAAGGACTACAAAAGAGATCAGGGTCGCCATGACTGCCATCATAAAAAAGCTTTTAAAAATCCAGTTCCTGATTGTAGGCGAACGTTCCACTACTTTCCCTCCCTTCTAAAGTGAATGACAAACAAGTTTATACTTCACTGATCCTGATCGAGGCTACTTTTACGTTTACCAAGAGTTTAATTTTTTTGCTGGATTGCTCATAACCCGGTGATTGATAGTAAAAGTCAGACCTGATTTCGGAAGATTTTTGTTCAAATAACTTCACTTCACCGACCTTGACCTTGATCGTAATTTCTACCGGTACATTTTCCGGGATGATCACTTTCACATCCCCTACCCACCCCTTTATTTCAACCGGTGTCTCACCTTCAGGGATAAACGCTTTACTTAAATCAAAATAATAGTCTCCAACCACATTATGGAACTTCATCGGTTCCAACGGCCAATTGGGCTCAGCTAATTTGATTTCGCCTACAATGAAGCCTCTGTTTATATTGTGCTTTTTAGGCTTTGGCTCATGCTCCTCTCCAATATCGACTTCAACTTTTGTTCTTTCCTTATTTATATCTTCATGGGTATAGGTCACTTTAATCGATTTGTTCATTGCTACTCTGTAAATCGCAATGGCAATAATAAATAATGGCCACAGTTTCCACCAGCTTCCATAATTAAAATCGACTTTATTCCATTCATCCAGAAGGATAAGTGAACCGTACACAAGACTGAACAGACCGAAGAATAATTTTCCAAATCTTTCCCTCAGAAAACTGTCAACCACCCATTTCAATCCGATTAGTATCAACAAAATAGGGATTATATTGACAAATATCCTCTTTATTTCCAAGGAAATTACACCGATATTCAACAGCAATAGCATGACCCCAGCCATCAATAATAGTAATGAGAAGAACCACTGCTTCTTTCCTCTGTACTTCACTGCCACACCACCTTCATTCTATATAGATTCGGGAAAAGCTTCTGGTTTCCTGTTTCTGTTTTCATTATAAATGGAATTAAGCACCTTGATGAGCAGCATCCGCCTGATTCAAACTCCGTCTCCAGACCGAAATTTGTCGTTTCACACCTTTCTTCGAATTTCATAATCTATAGGACAGATTCGGGCGTATACCCAAATTGAGAAAACAAAGGTCCGTCCCCGTTGCAGTTACGCATGGGGACGGACCTTTTAAGTTGGCCTTTTTTCATATAGGAAAGTGGTCAGGGTGAAGATGGAGAATCCTGCAAGGAAGCCAGCCAGTACATCTGACGGGTAATGGGCTTGTTCCACCACTCTGCTCAGTCCTGTAAGAAAACCAATCAGCAGTGTCGATATATATATGCCCCATTTCAATTGAATGGAAGAGACTTCCTTGCTGATGAAATAGGCAGATGTCAGCAAAAATACAATGCCGACCATTGCATGACCGCTTGGAAAACTGAAGCCATCTTCCCCGTGCGGAAATGGCGGTCTGTCCCTTTCCATCAGATTCTTGATCACTTTATTCAGCACATTGCTTCCTGCAACTGCGACTACGACAGTAAGGATACCGGCGAAATCTTTTTTCATCCACCACAGATATAGAATCAGTACTATAGAACCTCCGCCGATGACGAGTTCAGTCCCGACAACAGAAAAGATTTCAAAAAAGTGCAGATGGTCCAACCTTTCTACTAAATAGGGGTCCCACGGCATAGAAAGTTCATGATACACAAAGTGGGCGATTGTCATAAAAAGAACAAATGAAAGAATGCCGGAAATGTAAAATGTTTTTTTCATTTCAACCCTCCTTTCAACTATTATTATCATTCACTATGCTATTTGTTCCTCTAGTTTAATGTTATAATATTCTAAATCTTCACCATTTATAAGGAGGTTTCATCTTGCTGAAAGAATTATATCAGAAATTAGAGGAACGATGGTCAGAAATGGTAGAAATCAGACGGCATCTCCACCAACATCCAGAATTATCTTTCCAGGAAAAAAACACAGCAAAATATATTGCTGATTATTACCGCAGATTGGGAATCGATGTCCGTGAAAACGTAGGTGGTAATGGTGTAGTGGCAACAATTAATGGAAGGCTCCCCGGGAAGACGGTCGGTTTGCGAGCGGACTTTGACGCTCTTCCCATCCAGGATGAGAAAGATGTGGAATACCGCTCCACGGTACCTGGAGTGATGCACGCCTGCGGACACGACGGCCATACTGCCACCCTGCTGGTCTTGGGAAAGACCCTGCATGAGCTTAAAGACCAGCTTCCCGGTACAGTCAAACTCATCCATCAGCATGCCGAAGAATATGCTCCTGGCGGTGCGAAGCCGATGATAGAGGATGGCTGTCTGGATGGTGTGAATGTAATCTTCGGTACTCATTTATGGGCAACAGAGAAGCTTGGGAAAATCCTGTTCAAAACTGGACCGATAATGGCAGCTGCAGACCGTTTTGAAATCGTGATCAAAGGTTCGGGCGGACACGGTGCCCAGCCTCACAAAACAAAGGATGCAATTGTTGCTGGTGCTCAGCTTATAACTGACCTGCAGCAAATCGTGAGCAGACGGGTGAACCCGATAGATCCAGCCGTCGTCACTGTAGGCTCCTTTGTTGCAGATAATGCCTTCAATGTTATTGCAGATCAAGCTAAGCTCATCGGTACTGTCCGCACCTTCAATCCAGAAGTCAGGGATTTCATCGAATCCGAAATCGAACAAATCGTCAAAGGAGTCTCTTTGTCCTTCAACTGTGAGTATGAGTATCGTTTTGAACGTGGATATCCAGCAGTTGTAAACCACTCTGAGGAGACCCAGCTTCTTATTCAATGTGCAGCTGATATAGATGAAGTTCATAACGTCGATGAAATCGAACTGCAAATGGGTGGAGAAGATTTTGCCTACTACTTGGAAAAAGTAAAAGGAACCTTCTTCTTTACCGGGGCTGCCCCTGAAAACGCAGAAACGCTTTATCCACATCATCACCCTAAATTCGACATCAATGAAAAAGCACTGTTGATCGCTGCCAAGACATTGGCATCCGCTGCTTTTCACTACCAAAGAAAACATGCAGATTCAGGCAGGTCTGTTCAAAAGAAATAGTAAAAGATCGGCCGAGGCCGATCTTTTACTATTGGGATTAATCATTTTCGCTAAAAAAGCGGATCCGATAAGCAAATTTTGCTACTTCACCAAGCTGATCAAGAAGCTGATAATTGGCATATGCCCCCACAACTGCCCCGACTCCCGGGACAAGCTGCAGCATTTTTACAAAATCAATATAATCCCGATATTCCTGTTGAAAGACACGCCAGTCCAGTTCCTTCAATTGTTCTTTCTCCTCATTCCAGTTCTCTATGACTTTCAATGTTTCTTTTTTATGATCATCACTGGAGAAAGCCAGTTGAAATACGTAGAGTAGAAATAATCTCTCTTCATATTCTTTTACATCATATCCATGTAAGGCGGAGCACTCGCTTAAAAATTTCATCTTGATGGAAAGCAGTAAAGGGAAATCCGCCAGACCGAGAAAAATGCCCCCTGCACCCGTACCTGCCCCCTCGATGACCGCTGCTTTCCGATGGAAATCGAGTCTTTCTTTCATCCTCTCTTCTCTTTGTTGTAATGAAGGAAGGGCTGCCACCTTTGAAAGCTTGACCCATTCATTCCCCTTTAAAGTGACTTCCACCATTTTCTTTATGCTATCTGTAATCAAACGGTGGGCTTTTTCTGGAATATATTGATTCACTTTCTTTTGTGCCTGCTTAGAAACACGTTGAAATACCGACGATTTCTTATTGAATTTCCGTTTCCATGCTTCAAGTTCTTCTCTTTCATTCATTATCAACCCCACCTTTTGGTCTTATCAAACCTTATAGGCAAATGGACTGACCATTTTTTCACAAATAAAAGCTGCTATCCATTTTTTTCAATCGCTGAGCTAAATAGTATGAACTGAACAGTAATGAAAAAAAGAATCCTGCCAGCAGGATGATTACTCCTTCCAACCATAAACCTTTCATAACAAGAGGAAGTGTGAAGATAATTGATTGTATCATCATGGACTGAGTCAAAACCTTCTTAAAAGATGTTGTTTTCAATTCTTTGGAAAGCGGATAAATGAGCACCCAGATTTTGTAATCAAATCGCTTATACAAAGGAACAAGCTGAAAACCCGTTAAATAAAGGAATAATAGAGCAGTAAGGATGTTGACGATAATCGACTGATTCGTATAAATCAATACGGCGCCGATCAGGGTCAGGCGAATATACAATCCTGAGTATTCACTTGTTCTGACTAAGGAGCGAAGATATAAGTGACGATATGAATCCCCTTGGGAGAAATCGGTTTTTACAATGAAATCAAGCCACCTTCTTCTATGTACCTTCCCCTTTAGTTTAGGAACATCCGTAAACATATTGGCAATACGGTAAAACATCAGCATTCTTTGCTGTTCGAGATGTATCAGCAAATCCCATTTCAGATTCTTTTTTTTCGTTGACTGATAAAAATAAAATAAGTATCCTGCCATGATGACTCCGACAGCAATAGTCGTTAGGGTGGGAGCATCTGATAATACCAGCAGCAGGAAGGACCCGGATAATAAGAATCGGATGATACTGTCGATCCAGTGGGCTTCTTTTTCCTGATAACGGAGCATGAACCACCTGACATACAGATTCCACACTTTTAAAGTAAGCACAAGCGCAAGCAATGGAAAGAAGCTGTTAAATCCATCACCTGACACAGCCACATACATTGGCATCAGTGCCGCCAACACAATAAGCTGGATATAAGACTGGAACATGAAGCTGATCCAGATACTTTTCCTGAAATACCCGGATAGCCTATTTTCAAGAGGAAGCAGAAAGACAGCGTCGGCTTCTTTAAGAAACGTATATACTGGACTCCATGCTAGAATCAGCCCCAATATGAATGCCATTATATACGCTGCCGGAAAAGATGGTTCAAGCGTCTTAACCCATTGATTGTATGTAAAAGCAGCACCACCCACTGCAAAAATCAGAACAAAAAGAAGATGATCATTGAACATATATTTAAGATACTTCTGCAGTTCCTGATTGTAGTCTATAATCCGTTTCTTCCAAATGTTATCAACATTATTCATTATCGGACTCTTCCTTTGTAAGTTGAATATAGATGTCGTCAAGGGTTGCATCGGGCATGGCAAACTCCGATCGCAGCTCCTTCAAGGTTCCTTTCGCCCTGATTTTCCCCTCATGAAGAATGATGAAGGAATCACAATATCTCTCTGCTGTCGCAAGGATATGGGTGGACATCAGGATACCGGCCCCACTCTCCTTCATTTCTTCCATCCAGTCCAATAATGACTGGATGCCAAGAGGGTCCAAGCCGACAAATGGTTCATCGATAATATACAGGCTTGGTTGAATTAAAAAGGCGCACATAATCATCACCTTCTGCTTCATTCCTTTGGAAAAGTGAGCCGGAAACCACCCAAGCTTCTTTTCCATCCGAAATGCCTTCAAAAGCTTCCCAACTCTTCCTTTGTACTCAGCTTCAGTCAACCCATAAGCCATAGCTGTGAGCTTCAAGTGCTCTTCAAGAGTCAATTCATCATAAAGAATAGGTGTTTCAGGTATGTAAGAGAATTGCTTGCGATAGTGATCTGGGCGGTTCTTCAATGTATGCCCGTTGATTGAAACCTCGCCCTGTTTCGGTTCCATCAAGCCGATGATATGTTTAATCGTCGTGCTTTTCCCTGCTCCATTCAAACCAATCAAACCGACGATTTCCTTCGAATTGATTGAAAAGCTGATATCCTTTAAAACAGGCTTACGTGTATAGCCTCCTACAAGGTGATTGATCTCTAATAATGCCATGGGCAGCAACGTCCTTTCTCTTCTACGGTTTACTCTATTCTAGCAAAATTTCTCACTAAAGGCATCGTACAATCAAATCACATTCCAATTATTAGTATTCATAACCCTCGTAAATCTGCACATTCTATTGTTGAAGGGGCCAGCAATAAGAAAACGGGGTGGTTGTTAAAGACCAGTTAACCGATTTCACTATTGTTTACGGCTTAAAGGATAGTCGTCTTTCATAGTGAATGACACACTCACCGATTCATTCATCACAAATTTGATAAATGAGGTGTTTGTTAAAGAACATTTTGACTGAATCAGTTATCTTATACAGCTTCACAGCTTTAAAAGATAAGGGGATGGTCACTTTGAACAAAGTCATTCATTTTCCAAGATTACACAAATCATGCTTATAGCCAAATGAGGTGTTTGTCGCAGACCACATATAGTTTCTATTGTCTTAAAGCATACAGCTAAAAGATAAGGGGATGGTCGCATTGCAAAGTATTCATTCTATTCAAGAATGGGATCTCTGATTAAGCTACAAAGCAAATGAGGTGTTTATCAAAGAAAGAAAACTTGGCGGATAAACCTTTATGAATACCCCTTCAAAGAGAGGCAGGAAAACCGTTCCTGTCTCTTCTTTCCTTTTCTTTCTATTTCTATTCGTGGTAAAATATACGGCATAACCCCATTACTGAAAGGTGGAAACAATGTGAGCGATTGTATTTTTTGTAAAATCATCAATGGCGATATTCCGTCTATGAAGGTATACGAAGACGAGCATGTATTAGCATTTTTGGATATCAGCCAAGTAACAAAGGGACATACCTTGCTGATCCCGAAAGTACATAAAGAAAACATCTACGAACTCACGCCTGAAACAGCAAGTCACCTATTCTCTGTCGCCCCAAAAATCGCGAATGCACTTAAATCTGAATTCGAGCCGATCGGATTCAATTTATTGAACAATACTGGTGAAGAAGCCGGGCAGTCTGTCTTCCACTTCCACATGCACTTCATCCCCCGCTACGGCTCTGGAGACGGCTTTGGAGCAGTCTGGAAGACACACAACGACGACTACAGCGGAGATGATCTGAAAGAAATCGCAAACGCCATCTCTAAGCATATTTCATAAAGCAGACCACATCCGTCACATTCAGTTGGCGGATGTATTTTTTTGAAAATTAAATCTTTGACACTGTTTTTCCCTGTGTTATAATGTACCTATCTTTTCGCTGATGGCAACGAGTGCACATCAGGAGGGGACAAAAGTTAGAATAGTTGAGGAGAGATGAGAAATGAATACAAAAACACTTGTATCCCTATCATTATTAGTAGGGATCGGAGCCGTTCTGCATACGGTGATTCCGGGATTCTTTTTAGGAATGAAACCTGATATGATGCTTACGATGATGTTCTTGGGCATTATCCTGTTTCCAGCCAAGAAGAACGTTTTGCTACTTGGCGTACTGACTGGAGTCATTTCTGGTTTAACGACACAATTCCCAGGCGGTTTTTTACCCAACTTAATTGACAAACCAATTACAGCCTTTGTGTTTTACGGATTATTCCTGACTGCACAAAAGGTGACGCGTACGGTCATAGGGGCTTCCGTACTTACAGCGGCAGGTACTCTTGTATCAGGAAGCATATTCCTGCTTTCCGCATACTTAATCGTCGGACTGCCAGGAGCATTCTTTGCACTATTTGCGGCAGTCGTACTGCCTGCAACAATTGTTAATGCCGGAGCAATGTTCGTCGTTTATCCAATCGTTCACTCCATTTTAAAACGTTCAAGCATGAAAGAGATAGTAACAACTGAACAACTTTCTTAATCATTTAAGGACTGTATTGCAGGTGCAATACAGTCCTTTTTGTAAGCTCTTTTCTTCAGGCAGCAATCCAGAATAAAAACCCTATCAAGAAAGTGATCACCCCGCCTGATCCCAGAATCGACGCTCTTCTTTTCAATAAATTTTTAGGAGGATACATACCGGGCCTTCTAATACTGATGAAATTATAAACCATACACAAAAACAGCACACCGCTCAGAGCAAAAAAACCGAAAATAATCCCGTCCATCTTCTTTTCCCTCCTCTGCCCCGCCTCTTACGTTTATTTTTATGCGGAAAGTAATGCTGATATGAACTTACTTGTTTCCATTCCCTCTCAATAGGGAAAAAGGAATATACATGTTTTTTGTAGAAGTAAGTATTATAGAATAACGAGGTGATTTATATGAAAGCAAAATCTCTTACTTACGGATTAATTATTGGCGGTGTGATCGGAAGTATCAGTTCACTTCTTTCAACCCCATCATCCGGAAAAGAACTCAGAAACCAAATCAAGAGTAAGAAAGAAGATTGGAGCCAGACCTTTGAAGAAATGAAAGTGCACCTGGGAGAACTGAAGGATTCAATCAGCACCCTTTCACAAGAAGGAAAAGAAACCGTCCAGCAAATTTCAAAGGATCTCCAGGCATCCGTAAAACAATGGCAGGCATCAACCGAACCAAACAACCAGAAACTTCAACAGGAAATCCAATTGATCCAATCCAAAATCGAAGAACTCGAAAGCTCATTGAACCACAATAATCAAGCAAATTAATCACAATCTGCCAATCAGAGAAAAGAGGACCTACATTGCATTATTAAAACAATGCAGACCGGGTCTTCTTTCTCATTACAAAAAAATTTAAAGTTTAAATTGGCAACTGAAACATTAACTCTTAAAAGTGCTTACGTTTTATCGGATCAAGCATTTGATTGGAGTGCAAGACGAAGACTCCTGCGGGAAAAGTAGCTTATGTGAGACCCCGCAGGCGAAGCCGAGGAGGCTCACGGGCTACCCGCGGAAAGCGAAGTCTTGCACGGAAATCAAAAGCGGCATAGAGAAACGAAAACAAATAAAAACACATACTTCAAAAAATTTTGTCAATTTATCCTTTATTAATTTTTATTTTATTGGCATAATAATATAAAAGCGCTTTCTTTTTATCGATAGCTGTTTAAGTGAGAATACTGGACAGGCGCATAGCAAGAAAAGATTTTCTAACAAAGTGGGTGTAAGGGATGGAAGAAAGAGAATATTCATTGAAAGAGGCGATCATCTTCAGTCAACGTATGGCTCAGCTGAGTAAAGCGTTGTGGAAGGCCATCGAAAAAGACTGGCAGCAATGGATCAAGCCTTATGATTTAAATATCAACGAACATCATATCCTTTGGATTGCTTATCATCTTAAAGGAGCATCAATCTCTGATGTCGCAAAGTTCGGGGTCATGCACGTTTCAACAGCATTCAACTTTTCAAAAAAGCTTGAAGAGCGGGAATTACTGGAGTTCTCAAAACGCGATAATGACAAAAGGAATACGTATATCCAGCTTACTGATAAAGGTGAGAAGATTCTGCTTGAGCTGATGAAAAATTATAAACCGGAAACACATTCAATCTTTCAAGGTGTTGCCCCATTAAAAGAGCTATATGGAAAATTCCCTGAAATGATTGAAATGATGTCAGTCGTTCGGAATATTTATGGTAATGACTTCATGGAGATCTTCGAGAAATCCTTCCATAACATCGATAGTGAATTTGCTGAAGACAATTCAAAGCTCAATGAATTATTTGAAAACGAAGAAGAACTCGCCTGATTCCGTTTACCGTATCGGGATCAGTTGAGCCTGCAAGTCACCTACGATAATCAGTCACCAAAAGACGTTTTGGACCATGCAGCTATCAATCACTGCCTAAGCAGCATTCATCACAGAGAATAATCCATCTTTAAAAAGCGGAGTACATATAGAAACTTTTCCGCTTTTTTTGCTTTCCTCCTTCCTTGTGCATCATATCACAAAGGATTATCCTCTCCCCTCACTTCGGTTGTTCTAATTTACCTGAAAAAAATCTTAAATTATGTATTGATTTTTTCCTTCAATCGTAATAAAGTATGTAAAGCGCTCATTTAACACACTATCGTCTATGGAGGCGATTTTTTTATGCACTGTTGGAAAACAATCAATCTTGAAAGACAATTTGGTTTTTATCGAGTCTTTTTACTTTCATCTATTATCATGATGATGGTATTCTCTTTTATATACGTACCAATAAATTTAGTGTATTCCAATTCGTTCTACGACAATCACTCACTCGGGTTCGTTTTTGGACTGCTAAGTATCTATCCTTTGCATAAGCTTATTCATTTGTTACCGATCTTTCCTTATGTGAAGAAGATGAGATGGAGATGGGACAGGAAGCTCTTGATCCTTCCTATCGTTTCACTGAGGGTCGATCGTCCGATTTCAAAGTATCTGTATATGATTGCCCTATTGGCACCTTTCCTGGTCATCAACAGCATTTTACTTTACGGATGCATACTGTTCCCGCATTACTCTCATTATTTCGCTATATTATTAGCGTTCCACTCAGGAATTTGTGCAATTGATTTCATTTATGCAAAACAGTTGATGAATTCACCTAAGAATGCATTAATCGAAGAGAATGAAGAAGGATATGAAATCCTCATTTATCAGTAAGGATGATAAAATCCATAGGCTCCATAAAAGCTGTGGCTTACTATCATCCTTCTGATTTATTACCAATATTTCGGCAATACTGGCTCTACCATTCTCTTTCATATTTTGGTATCGTATAGCTTATAGGAGATAACGGGGAGGGGTTAGAATGATCTCCATGTTTTTAGTATTTGCAGTATTTATTTTATTTTATATAAACAAAATGACTAACGCACTATGCTTACAAAAAGAAATACCTGAAGAACGCCAACCGAAGGTATTTAGAACCATCAACATTCTAATCACAATTCTTTTGGTATCTTCGTACATAGAAATATTGTTTACCTAATCCAATAAAAAACCAGTCCCGATTCAAATCGGGACTGGTTTTTTAATCTACATCAATTAGCAAACGTACGCTGCACCGATGATAATTAACAAAATAAATAACACAACGATTAACGCAAATCCTCCGCCGTAAGCACCAGACATAATGTGCTCCTCCTTTCATTTATGAAAAGCCACCGGAATAAGAATAGGCAAAAGGGGCTGCCTTTCTAAAGGTATCGCCCCCTCTTTTAGTCCTTATCCGGTGAAACACTACACTATCCTGAGGCTAAATTATAGCCAAGCTGCACCTACAATGATTAACAAGATGAACAGTACAACAATTAACGCGAAACCTCCGCCGTATGCGTTACCCATAACTTTCCACCTCCTTTGAAGCGCTAATGTATCTTATTCAAGTAAGTCGCCTTTTGTTTAGGCATTTGTCATATTTCTAATTTTTTTTAGTAAAGATACGCGGCACCAACGATGATTAATAAGATGAACAGCACTACGATTAACGCGAATCCAGAATTGTATCCACAGCTCATATTTATTACCTCCTTTTTTCTATTCGCTTTTATCATATGAAGGAACCTGGGAAATGGGTGTGTAAAATGCCTATTTTTCTCAAGTTAAACTTGGAAAATATTTTTTTTCATGGAAAAAGTGTGATATAGTATGGATTGTAGAAATTTGACAAGCCATTAAACGAATATATATTTTTAGGAGATGTTCAGCATGAAAAAATGGATTATATCAGTGACACTTGCCACCGGAATGTTAGGACTTGCCGGCTGCAGCGGAGACGGGGAAGAAAACAGTGAAGTCGTAGCAACCACTAAAGCAGGGGATGTTACAAAAGAAGAACTTTATAAGTCAATGAAACAGAAGTTTACTCCTCAAATGGAACAAGCTCTTCAAGAACTTGTTTACACAAAAGTTCTTTCTGATAAATATGAAGTCAGCGATAAAGAAGTGGATCAAAAATTAAATGAAGCGAAAGACCAATTGGGACCACAATTCGAAATGTTCTTACAGCAGTACAACCTTGATGAAAAATCATTTAAAGAATATCTGAAGCTGCAATTGCTTCAGGAAAAAGCAGCGATTTCAGATGTAAAAGTAACTGATAAAGAACTTAAAGAGTATTACGAAAAATGGAAGCCTGACATTCAAGTCCGTCACATCCTTGTTGATGACGAGAAAACAGCTAAAGAGGTTAAACAAAAATTAGCTGATGGCGGTAAATTCGAAGAGCTTGCTAAAGAATACTCGAAAGATCCAGGTTCTGCGGAAAATGGCGGAAGCCTTGGGTGGGTCGATTATGCCGGCCGCCAAAATTTTGTACCTGAATTCTCTAAAGCTCTTGACACATTAGAAAAAGGAAAGATCAGCGAACCGATCAAAACCGAATACGGATTTCATATCATCGAAGTCACTGACAAGAAAGAAAAGAAGTCATTTGATGAAATGAAAAAGGAACTTGAAAAAGAATTAAAGCTTACAAAAGTAGATCCGCAAAAAATACAGGAAGCCATGAAGCGTGAGATTGAAAAGGCTGACTTGAATATTAAAGATAAAGATCTGAAAAAATCGTTTGACCAAGTATTGAATCCGCCGGCTGCTCCGGAAAATGGAGAAACACCGGCTCCTGAGAGCGAACAAACACCAGCTGCTGAAGAATAAGAGTAATAGTAAAAAAAGGAAAAGGAAGCCTGAAGATTGAGTTCATCTTCAGGCTTCCTTTTATTATACGTATATTATTCACCTAGGAGAATTGACGTCTCCGTTCCTTTTCTTCTTCCATACGAGAAATATAGACCGCTCCTTCTTTCTCGATCCATTCATCTTCCACTTGTTTTTCTTCTTTAGCCGATTTAATGGTCATAAAGGCGCTGGCAAAGATTCCTGCCACAACGAAGTACATCCAAATTGGTAGAGTCATTTACTTCATCTCCTTATAGTTTGTCCTCTCTTATTGACACTATATGAGTTCTTAAGAGGAAACATAACCTATTAATGGAGTTTTATAATAAAATGCTGGTAGCTTTTACTATCTAATAGAAGATGCTCTTAAACACCGCTGTTGATTTCCGTGCAAGACTTCGCTTTCCGCGGGTGACCCGTGAGCCTCCTCGGCTTCGTAAGGAGAGTTATCTGTCCAGCTGCAGGGCTTAGAGGCACATGTCATAAGCCTCTCTTCAAAGCCCTTCCGCTTTTCTGATAGGAGTCTTCGTCTTGCACTCCAATCAAAAGCTAGAACCTCTCAAAACTAATTAAGTCTATTACACTAGGGGCAATTCCAATAAAAGCAGTTCAGCTTTGGATTCAGACGTCTCCCAACTGAACTGATTGATTGTATTATTCAATCATATTATTTATGAAATGTCGGTTTGTAGAATGTGCGATTATCGAGTGGAAAGATCCTTTCGGTGTATTCACCCGGTTTTACGCGTTCGAGTGCACGGTCGAGCATATTCATTTTTGCATCGACATTATCGATATAGTGAAGGATTTCAGCTTCACGGATCATAGGTGGTTTTGGACTTCCCCATTCAGCTTTACCGTGATGGCTTAATACCAGGTGCTGGAGAATCATGACCTCTTCCCCTTCGATTCCCAGTTCCTCGGCTGTTTTTCCAATCTCATTCACCATGATGGAGATATGGCCGATAAGGTTACCTTCAATAGTATAAGTCGTTGATGTTGGTCCTGATAACTCAATTACCTTCCCTAAGTCGTGGAGTATCACACCTGCATACAAAAGATCTGTGTCAAGAGACGGATACAGGCTCGCGATTGCTTTCGAAAGGTCCAGCATCGATACGACATGATATGCCAGCCCGGATACGAATTCATGATGATTTTTCGTAGCAGCGGGATACTCGAGAAACGGCTTCTGATATTTCTTGATCAGGTGCCTTGTGATGCGTTGGATATTCGGATTTCTCATTTCAAAGATATATTGAGTGATCTTGCTTGTCATTTCGTCGATAGACAGTGGTGCCGTTTGTAAAAAATCTGAAATCGTGTGCCCATCTGCAGGTGATGCGGGACGGATCTGCTTGATCTTCAGCTGGTTTTTTCCTCGATAGCTATGTACATCCCCTGTCACTTTCACAATGGTTTCCGGCTGGTATGCTTTTTCATCTTGTTCAGACGCATCCCAAAGCTTCGCTTCCATCTCTCCGCTTTTATCCTGCAGAATAAGAGTTAGAAAGGGTTTTCCGGTATTCGTCGTTCCTTTTGTCATCTGTTTGATGAGAAGATGCAAATCAACCGTTTCCCCTACGTTAAATGTCATGATTCCAGTCATCATAATCCTCCGTCCTCATTTTAATTAGTCTCAGTATAACATATTTTAATAGATTCTTTGATTTAGAAGCCCCTTAATAGGTTGCAGCCTCCGAACTAACGAACTCGAAACCGACTGCCAAACAGACGGTCTCGATTCATCTGCAAGGAAACGCAACCCCTATGCCTTCTATCCCTTTCTTTACAAAATCGTTATACAAGCACCGCTTTTTCTAATAGAATCGTTTCTTTCTCATCAAAATAATTTTTTATATGAGGATGACACGTAAATAAGATGATTTGATGGTCTCTTCCCATCTTTCTCAGCAATTCTACAAAAGCTCCTGTTCTTTCCCAATCAAAGTTCACTGCTCCATCATCGACTAATAGAGGAAGATTATAAATATCTTTAAAGGATTGGACGAGTGCGAATCTTATGGCAATATATAACTGTTCCTTCGTACCCTGGCTCAGCTCGACTGCCTGGAAACGCACCCCGTCTTTCCGTTCAACTTCCATCATTTCATTTTCTGTCACATAGAGGGAATGATAAATACCTTTGGTCAAAACAGTAAAATTCTCAGCTGCCAGTTTTATTACATTCGGCATTTTGGTTTGCTGATAATGATGAATCGTTTTATTGAGACTTTCCTGTGCAAGAGTATATTTAGACCACTTCTTGATGATTTCCTGAAGTTCGGCCTTTTTTTCCTGAAATTGTTGAAGCAGCTGTGAGTAGCTCGTGCCTTCCTCTAATAGCCTGATTTTATATTCAACGGAAGCAAGCCTCTTTTGATGATCGGATATGTCTTGATTCAGTTCATTTATCCGTAATACAATCACTTTCAGCCTTTTGGTTACCTCTTCTTTGAAATCGAATGAAGAGAATAAGGACAAAGTCGTTTGGTTTACTCTAGTTTTCATTCCCTCATACCTTGCCAGAAGCTCATTTCGCTCTTCCACCCTCACGGCAAGCTCACGGAATTCTTCTTCGTCCTTGCAACCTGCCTCTCCAATCAAGGAATGAATCTCATTGTTTATTTTTTTCAAGTGAAGAACCGATTGTTCTTTTTCTAAGCGCAAAGGCTCTAAATCTGATTGAATCTGTTCGAAGGCGAGTTTCTTTTTCTCTACATCATGCAAGATGCTTTTTATTTTAATGAATGCTTCCTGCATGGTTGTATACGCAAATGAATGGCGGATAAACCACTCTTTACACTCGTTTGAGAACGCATCGATCTTTTCTTGCAGGAATTTTTCATCTTCCATTAACTGCTGTAATTTTTCATACGCCAGCACTAGCTCCTTCATTTTTGCGAATGCATCCTTCAACCACTTTAAAGGGAATTCAGCCGGCAGATATAACTCCTCTTTTATGGCTTCAAGCTTATGATGCTCCACGTTCAGTTTGGAGAGGACAACTTCCTGTTGTTTTCTCAGCCTTTCTAATTTGGCTTCTTGTTCCTCCAGCTGGAGGATCCGCTGTTTCCATTCACTCCTATACTCCATCTGCTCCCTTAATTGCCGCTCTAAAGTATCGGATGAAGTGGATCCATCTATTAAATCATTGATTCCTTCAGACATTTCCCGGGCTTTTTCTCTTAGATTATAAAGATGATTTATTTTCCCATTCAGATCTTGTCTGGACTTCCATCTATTAAAGACCAGAAGGGCAATGATGAGGAAGCCGAGAAAAGTTCCCATGATATTATCATTTAACAATGTCCATATGCTGAAGCCAGCAAAAATGAAAGATGCCATTCCACTGTAAAGAGTTTGTTTAGAAAAGGATTTACGCCTTGCCTGGACTTCTTTTTCCATTTCATCCAGTTGGTTTTTAACCCACATTTTCTGTTGAAGTGATGCCTGATTTGAAGATTGCTGTTTAACTTTTCTTTGCAATGCTTGATACTCTTCTTCTTTCAAGAGAAGTTCTTCAAGCTCTTCACATTTCCCCTCAATTGTTTTCATCGCTTCAGATTCAGCTTCTAATTGTTTTTTTATATTTTCTTGTTCATTTTGCAGCTTATTTGTTTCCTGAAGAGCATCTTCTATTCGTTCATTTAATAACATGCTTGTGTTAATGGAAGGTATATTGTTTTCAGCTACGTCCAGATCAAGTTCTCTCATCGTTTCATTAACTCTGGTTTTTACAATCTTTGTTTCCCGGCTGATTTCACCTAAATTATCCATCCACTTCATAAAAATAGATTGTTGGGATACTAAGGACTCAACTTGGGGGATCTCCTCTAAAAATTGAGGCGGCAGCTCTATAGCTTCAAGCTTTTCTTCCAGATTTTTTTCTTTTGAATCCAGTGTTTCCAGATAGGAGGATGCTTGTCTCCATTCCGTTTTCAATTCATTGAGCCGCTCTGCCCCTTTAGCAGGATAAGAGATTTCCTCGAGTTCTGACAGTTTTACCGAAGTGGATACATATTCAGCAAGAATATCCCAATGCTCTTCGATTACGTGCAGGCCATCCCTTTCTTGTGCGAGGGATTTTTTTTCTTCTTCCAGGGAACCGATGGCAGTTTCTAATGTTTGCTTCTCCTCAAGCAGAGGCCCATATTGCTTGTTTTGTTCCTTCGCTTCATTAACCTTCTTTTCCAGAGCCTTAAGTTCATTCAGTTTGGTGTTTATGACCGGCTTTCTGCCAGACTTCTTAAATAGCTGTTCTCTTTCCTTCTGCCACTGCTGCTCCATTTGCAAAAGGAGGTCAGTCCCCGTAGAGCCTGCGCTGAATAAATAACGATTTAACTCGTCTTTTTTCAATTTATGTATGTCTTGCAGGCCTTCCAGGTTAAAAGAAAAGATGTTCTGATAGGTTGACTTATCCATTTTCCCCATCAATTCCTGCAGTGCTTCTTCCCCGCCTGTTCTTCCATCAGGGAACTGAACTGTCACATCGCCTGCAGCTTTCCCTTTTACACGTTCGATGCTGACTCTGCCAAGTTCATTCACTTCACAAATGAGTTTCCCTCCATACTCAGAGGAGCTTTTCGGTTCATAGCGAAGCTGATTTTGCTGTCTGGTCGGAAACCCGAATAAAATACTATGTATGAATGACATGATGGTGGATTTCCCCGCCTCATTCTCACCATAGAATAATTGAAGGTCTTCAAGGGCATATACTTTATTAATCAATTTCCCATATCCATATATGTGCATTTGAATGATTCTCATCGTGTTCACCTCTTTTCTCACTGATTACGTGCTGGATGGAGAATTAGATCTACCGCTTCCTCTACCAAATGAGATAATTCTTCTTCGCTTAAAGGGTCAATATATCGGTAGAGCGAAGGGTGTTCATATATTTCCGCTAATGCCTTTACCCCTTCTTCAACGTCAATGTCTGTCAGTGCAGCTATTACATCACTGATAAAAGGATCCTTTACATCTATATCAACATTTTCAATCCGGCTCAATTTAATAGAATGAATCCATTTAATTCGTTCACCTGTCTGCAAATCTGTTTGCAGAGCCTGAAGAAGATCCCCGCCTTCAATTGCCTCTATCATTTCCGGGGATAAACTTTGATAATCCTCCAGCACCACCTGAAGCAAACAATCATCTATTCCTTCATATTCCTCTGCAGTCCTGCTGATTCGCTGAAAGATTTCGCCGAACCGCTCGACTCCTTCAAGTGACACCTCTATTTTTTCCCACAGTAGATCCTGGGTCGATATGAATTCAAGAACCGCATCGTGATCCAATAGTTCTACAAGATAACAGCCCTTTTCCCCTGTCTCTTTGCGGTGGCGGCCTTGAATATTGCCCGGATAGACAATCGGGGGCTCATGATGGAGGACCTGTCGTTGATGGATGTGTCCGAGTGCCCAATAATGATAGTTTTTCTCTTTCAGTTCATTGATGGTAAAAGGTGCATAACTTTCGTGGGAGGAATGTACGCTCCCTTCACTTCCATGCAGCAATCCAATGACATAATCTGCCTCAAGCTGCTTTGGATAGTCTGAAATCCTTCGCTCGCGAATATGCCTGGTGCCGTAGCTGAAACCAGCTAGTTTAACCACTGAGCCGCTTTTCGTCACGAGCTCCTTCACTTCGGTTTCTTTATTAAAAACATGGACATTCCTTGGCATATCGAGCTCTAATCGGAAACTTCCTAGATGGTCATGATTTCCGTGGATGACATATACAGGAATCCCAAAGTCATTTAAAAGGTTGAACTGATTCAATAGCCGCGCCTGAGCCCTGATACTCCTGTCCTCCTCATCAAACAGATCCCCGCTTATGATCATAAAGTCTATCTTTTTCTGTATCGCTTCCTTTACAAGGTTTTCAAAAGCTGCAAACGTGCTGTTCTGGATGCGGTCGAATAGTTCGGGAGGAACGTGCTTCAAACCGACAAACGGACTGTCCAGGTGCAAATCGGCACAATGAATAAATCGTATCTTCTCCATGTAATCCCCTCTCCGTTACGAATGTACGTTCTGTATTCTCATTATATCCTAAAATAGCCTATTATTTCAGCTATTATCAGGAAAAGTATAAGGAAACCATATAAAAAGCTGCCTCCTTATTACGGAGACAGCCTGGAAACTATTTATTATTCGTAAGATCCATCGCTTTCTTGATATCCTTATAGGAATTTGACTTCCCGTAAAGCAGGACACCTCCACGGTAGACCCGTGCTCCAAACACACCAAGAAGAATAATGGTGACAAGCAATACGACGATTCCGATAATCGGTTCATAAACGGGCAGATTCAGCATCCCTACTCTAAGGAACATAACCATTGGAGTGAAAAACGGAATATAGGATGTGATCGTGATAAAGCTTGATTCGGGATTGCCAAGACCGAACATGGAGATAAAGAAGCCAATCATGATGACGAACGTCATCGGCATGATCATCTGCTGTACATCTTCAATCCTGCTGACAAGAGAACCAAGCAGAGCTGCAAGAGTCGCATACAGGAAGTATCCCAGCAAGAAATATACGACTGCATACAGAATGACACTTACCGACAGGGATTCAAATCCAAACGATTCAAAAAAACTTCCTGCAAGCTCATCTTTGCGGTTGATTAATGTAAAATAACCTACCGCCAGGATGATCGCTAATTGAGTTAACCCGACGAGACCGATCCCAATGATCTTAGCAAACATTTGCTGTACTGGAGAGACACTCGAAATCAATATTTCCATTACCCTTGAACTCTTCTCGGTCGCAACTTCCATGGCCGTCATATTGGCATAAGCGATTACGGAGAAGTAGATGAAGAACAATAGAACATACACAATACCTCTCGCCTGACTCAGCTCCTCTTCTGATTTAGCACCCTCAGACAAGGCTTCTTTTTCAAATGTAACGGGACCGCTTAATGCTGCCAGCTCTTCACTTGAAAGTTCAAGTTTATTTGCGGCCAGTGAAGATTTAATATTCTGCAGGGCTAGCTGTAAATCAGCCGTCAAAGCCGAATCAGATAACGAGGCTGATTTATAATGGGCTTCGGGAAGACCTTCTTCCCCCTCCGTTAATACAAGCAGCCCTTTGATCTCTTCCTCTTCTATTTTCTTCTCGATTTCTGCAAGCGGATCAGTTGAGTCTGTCAACTTAATATCATTATTCAAAACAGTTACCTGAGCTTTAAGCATTGAATAAAGATATCCGGTTTCATCCTGTACCACAACCTTCTCTTCATCGCCACCATCGAAATTGGACAGGATTTGATCGAAATTCGTCAATAATACCAACGCACCTGCAATGATAATGGTAGAAATGATAAACGATTTGGCTTTTAGTTTCGAGAAATAAGAATGGGTGAGCATTATTAAAAACTTATTCATAGGAAGTCCCCACCTTTTCTATGAAAATGTCATTCAATGATGGATCTTCCAACTCGAATTTACGAAGGAACCCTTTTTGAGCTGCATCCCGAAAAACTTTTTCTGCCGTTTCTTCCGAGTCTACTTGCAGCAGGACGCCTTCCGTTATTTCTCTGAACTTGGCAACACCATTAAAATTCTGTAAATAGGTTAAATCAAAATCTGCATAAATAACGACATTCTTTTTGCCAAAGGAACGCTTTATGTCTTTTAGTGAACCATGTACGACCGGATGCCCATGATGCATGATACATAGACTTTCACATAATTCTTCCACATGCTCCATCCGATGACTTGAAAACACAATGGTCGTGCCTTTCTTTTTTATTTCCCTGACAGCATCTTTTAGCAATTCAACATTTACAGGGTCAAGTCCGCTGAATGGCTCGTCAAGGATCAGCAGCTTCGGTTTATGAATGACAGAAGAGATGAATTGTATCTTTTGCTGATTCCCTTTTGAGAGCTCTTCTACTTTTTTATCTAAATATTGCGGTATATTAAACCTTTCCAGCCAATAGGAAAGTTCCTTTAATACGTCATTTTTATCCATCCCTCGGAGGCGTGCCAGATAAACGATCTGATCCTTGACCTTCATCTTGGGATAAAGTCCGCGTTCTTCAGGAAGATATCCGATTTCCCCGCTTGCGGCATAGTCGATGCTGCTGCCATTCCACTTGATCTCTCCCGCTGTTGGATCCAACAATCCCAACACCATCCTGAATGTGGTGGTCTTCCCCGCTCCATTTGCTCCAAGGAAACCGAACATCTCTCCAGGATTTATTGTAAGAGACAATCTGTCAACCGCGGTGAAGCTGCCGAACTTCTTGGTCACCTGGTGAATTGATAAGCTCATTTGAAGTTTCCCCTCTCATCCTTTTCCTACTCATAAAGTACTCTACGATTCTAACGAAGAAAGGTTTCATTTTCCTGCTTTAATTTTTATTTCTATTAAGACTTTAAATTTTTTAAAAATTATGGAAAAATAATAAAGAATGAAAGTTTAATAGACAAAGGGGTATAAACGATGAAAACGTATAAGTTAACAGTATTCGAAAAAGACGGAAAGAAAATTCTCGATGACACTTTCGAAGCATCTTCAGACAATGAAGCTAAGGAAACCGGTGAAGCCTTACTGGAAGAAAAGGGGTATCTGGACCATACACACCGCTGTACATCACCGCTTGGGAAAATGATTCTATTTCATCCCTAAACCATCTGAAAAGCCCGTGCCGCAGTACTTTAAATGCGGGACGGGCTTTCGTCTATTACAGTCAATTTAAATTCCTTTAAATTCCGGTTTTCTTTTCTCTGCGAAAGCCCGGATTCCCTCTTGATGATCACCCGTTTGTCTCATCAGCCACTGGCCTTCCTTCTCAAGCTCCAAGGCATGCTGCAATCTTTCTTTATTAAGGGAAACATAGATTTCCTTTGTCTTGAGCATGGCTTTGACAGGTGCTGCTAAACATTGATCGATATATCGTTGAATCCCATCCTTCAACTTGCCTGAAGGAAGAGCTTCATCCACAAGCCCTTTCATTAACGCTTCCTGACCTTCGAATACTTTCCCATTCCAGATCAGCCTCTTCGCTTTATGAGTACCGAGTCTTTCTTGCAGAAGAAAATGACTGCCTCCGTCCGGAATCAATCCGATTCCGATAAAGTTCATGGCAAGTTTACTGTCTTCTTCACATAAAATATAATCTGATGCGAGTGCAAGGCTGAAGCCAAGACCGGCGGCAGCCCCATGAATACCGGTGATCACCACTTTTGGCATGGTATACAGCGTCATGACAAGTTCACTGATTGTATCCATGATCCCAGAGAATTGTTCTTCCCCGCTCAGCGTTAGCATTGATTTAATATCGCCGCCTGAGGAAAACCCCTTTCCTTCTCCAGTCAATACTAAAAGGGCAATCTCAGGATCTGCTTTGACTTCCTTTAAGGCGCCAAGGAGATCCTTCATAAGTCCTGCATCCAAAGCGTTCAGAGACTTTGGCCGGTTCAATTGAAGCCTGGCGACCCTTCCTTCTTTATGTAACTTGACCGTTTCGTAATGGTTTGACACTGTCAATGTAATCCCTCCCCTTATTTCTAGAATAACTCATTAAAAATGAATAGTGAATCATTTTTTGAATAGTTTAACTATTTAAGTGAGAATAAACTTAAGAATCTCTGCTAATACCGCTGTTGATTTCCGTGCAAGACTTCGCTTTCCGCGGGTGACCCGTGAGCCTCCTCGTCGCTGCGCTCCTGTGGGAAGAAAAGCGGAGGGGCTTTGCTCAGAGGCGGGTGGCATAAGGCGAATCGGCCACGAAGGCGTTCTTTGCCTTCTTGGTCGGTTTGACTTAT
>NZ_JBBYAF010000028.1:0-57654 GCF_038405515.1 Rossellomorea oryzaecorticis
GACTTCGCTTTCCGCGGGTGACCCGTGAGCCTCCTCGGTCGTACCTCCCTGCGGGGTCTCACATTGGCCACTTCTCCCGCAGGAGTCTTCGTCTTGCACTCCAATCAACTGCTAGAAAGTCCTGAAATTTATTTTCGTTTTTCAACATAGCCAATTGGACGGTAAAGTCGCTGTTGGATATGGCCACTATATTTTCTAAACCAGAGTGGATTGGAGCGGAAGGCACTTGACTCCGACGGGATTTAGAGGAAAGGTCGAGACCCCGCAGGAGCGACGAGGAGGCTCGACTTCCTCCCCGCGGAAAGCAAGTGCCTGCAGCGGAAAGGAACGGTCTGTATTTCCGCTGCCTTTTTCATATCGGTGTTACAAACAACTTTGCCCTGACTCCTTTGATACTGTAAGCTATAATAAGAATTGAGAAACGACAGAATTAAAGGAGTTAAGGTATGGAGTATCAAGTTGTCATTCCTGCTGCCGGACAAGGAAAGAGAATGAAAGCAGGTAAAAATAAATTGCTGCTTGAATTGAATAGCTGCCCTGTCATTATCCATACACTGCGTGTGTTTGATCATGACCCATACTGCAAAGGCATCTATTTAGCCATCCATCCCGGCGATCGGGAAGCGTTCCAAAGATTGATCAAGCGCTTCAACATCCAAAAGGTTGTTAAACTGGTCGAGGGCGGGGAGGAAAGACAGCACTCAGTATATAATGCATTGCTTGAGGTTTCCCACGAGATCGTTCTTGTTCACGATGGGGCAAGACCATTCATTAAATCGACGACGATCCATCATCTTGTGGAAGAGGCGAAATCGTCGGGAGCCGCGATTGCTGCTGTGCCGGTCAAGGATACCATCAAGAAAGTAATCGATGGAGCGGTCGAACAAACGATCGAACGCTCAAGCTTGTGGATGGTGCAGACTCCGCAGGCTTTTCGTGTTTCATTGTTGAGACGGGCGCATTCGGAAGCGGCTGAAGGTGGGTTCCTGGGTACCGATGATGCTTCCCTGGTAGAGAGGATGAACTTCGGTGTTTCGGTCGTTGAGAGTGATTACGATAATATTAAACTGACGACACCAGAAGATTTGTACTTTGCAGAAGCGATTGTAAAGAAGCAAGAGGAAATGAGTGGAGGGAACTAACATGTTTAGAATCGGACAAGGTTTTGATGTACATCAATTAACAGAAGGCAGACCTCTCATCATGGGGGGGATTACCATTCCTTATGAAAAAGGATTATTGGGTCACTCTGATGCGGACGTATTGCTTCACGCGGTAGCGGATGGATGCTTAGGGGCGATTGCGGCAGGGGATATCGGCAAACACTTCCCCGACACAGACCCTGAATTCAAGGATGCCGATTCCGCTAAGCTTCTCCAGCATGTCTGGATGCTTGTAAAAGACGAAGGCTATGAGCTTGGAAACATCGATTGCACCATCATCGCCCAAAAGCCGAAAATGGCTCCATACATCGATGAAATGAGAGCGCGTATCGCAGAACTACTCGAAGCTGACATCACCCAAGTCAACGTCAAGGCAACCACCTCGGAAAAGCTGGGCTTCACCGGCCGGGGAGAAGGAATCGCCGCCCAGACGACGGTATTAATACAAAAGAAAGGCGTTTAACTCAGGTTGAAATGCTTTTGAATTAATGATCTCACCACTGAGTTGATTGGAGCGGAAGGCACTCGACTCCTGCGGGAAATAGAGAAAAAGTCGAGACTTGTCCAGCTCCGGCGGCTAGAGGCTCGAGGTCATAAGTCAAACAAGCCAAAAAGGCAAAGAGCGCCTTTCCGGCTTGTTCGCCTTATGCTTGTCGCCTCTGAACGAGCCGCCTCCGCTTTTCTATCCCACAGGCGCAGAGCGCCGAGGA
Organism: Rossellomorea oryzaecorticis; assembly: GCF_038405515.1. Taxonomy (GTDB): domain Bacteria; phylum Bacillota; class Bacilli; order Bacillales; family Bacillaceae_B; genus Rossellomorea; species Rossellomorea oryzaecorticis_A. Next base: position 1,874 of record NZ_JBBYAF010000028.1, read on the forward strand.
GGCTCCCGGACCGCCCGCGGAAAGCGAGCGCCTGCCGCGGAAATTAACGGACTCAGTTAGATGTTTTCAAAAAGAAATAACCATTGAAATTCGCTTTATTCCCTGTCACAACGGTGTTAAAATAGGTCAGAGGAATTGAAAGCTCGTTCATTTTAAGGAGGAAACAATCATGACAAATGAAGTTCGTGTACGTTATGCCCCGAGTCCAACGGGACATTTACATATCGGTAACGCAAGAACAGCATTATTCAACTATCTATATGCCCGCAGTGTAAACGGCAAATTCATCATCAGAATTGAAGATACAGATAAAAAGAGAAACATTGAAGGCGGCGAAGAAAGCCAGTTGAAATACCTGCAATGGCTTGGCATTGATTGGGACGAAAGCGTCGATAAGCCGGGTGAATATGGTCCTTACCGCCAATCTGAACGTAACCATATCTATGAGCAGTATCTGAACGAGCTGTTAGAAAGCGGACAGGCTTATAAGTGTTATTGCACAGAAGAAGAGCTTGAAGCTGAACGTGAAGCGCAGACGGCTGCTGGTCAGATGCCCCGCTATTCGGGCAAATGCCGCAATTTGACGAAAGAAGACCAGGAACGCCTGGCTGCAGAAGGACGCCAGCCAAGCATCCGTTTCAGAGTGCCTGCAGGCAAGGTATACTCTTTCAACGACATCGTGAAAGAAGATGTTTCCTTCGAATCGGATGGAATCGGTGATTTCGTTATTGCGAAGAAGGATGGAACACCTACGTATAACTTCGCCGTAGCGGTGGATGATTACTTGATGAAGATCTCTCACGTCCTTCGCGGGGAAGATCATATCTCGAATACGCCTAAACAGTTAATGATCTTTGAAGCATTTGGCTGGGAAGCGCCTGTATACGGGCATATGACGCTGATCGTGAATGAAAGCCGTAAGAAGCTTAGCAAGCGTGATGAAAGCATCATCCAATTCATCGAGCAATATGAAGCCCTCGGTTATCTGCCGGAAGCGTTATTCAACTTCATCGCACTATTAGGCTGGTCACCTAAAGGAGAAGAAGAATTGTTCTCAAAAGACCAGTTTATTGAAATCTTTGATCCGGAACGTTTATCCACTTCTTCTGCTCTTTTCGATAACCAGAAGCTGACATGGATGAACAATCAATACATGAAGAATCTTGAACTTGATCAAGTTGTTGAGCTTTCGCTTCCTCACTTGATCAAGGCTGGGAAGCTTGATGAACCAATGACAGATGAAAAACGTGAATGGGCAAAAGGTGTCATTTCCCTTTATCAGGAGCAAATGAGCTTTGGTGCAGAAATCGTTGAACTGTCTGACATGTTCTTCAAGACTGATCTTGAATATGATTCGGATGCAAAAGCGGTATTGGATGAAGAGCAGGTGCCGGAAGTACTTCAGGCTTTCTTGGAAGAAATCGATGCGCTTGAAAACTACGAAGCGGCTGAAATCAAAAAATCAATCAAAGCCGTTCAAAAATCGACTGGCCATAAAGGGAAAAAGCTGTTCATGCCGATCCGCGTGGCCGTGACCGGACAGACACATGGCCCAGAATTGCCGAATGCGATCGAACTTTTAGGGAAAGATAAAGTAAAGCATCGTCTTCAAAGTCTTTTAGGTTAACATTTTCGAATAAATGTAATATAGTAAGAGTACCATTTAATTTATACGAATCGCGTTGATGAGGAGAAGTAAGAAAAGGACGCTTATTAGAGAGAACCATCACCGGCTGAAAGTGGTTTAGGCCTCTCCTTTCCTGAAATGCACCTCAGAGCCCGTTACTGAAATAAGTAGGTAATGGCGGTTTCCCTGCCGTTAACAGGTCAAGGTGGAGAAGGGAAATCCTTCTCAATCAGAGTGGAACCGCGCTGCCTATGCGTCTCTGTCATTATGATGACAGGGGCGTTTTTTTATTTTTCTAAGAAAGTATAACTTGAATTTGAGAAATGGCCAGCTCCAGCGCCTAGCCCCTCGAGACGTTTCGGTCCGCCGGGTGGAGTCAAAGAACGACTTCACTGGTCGGCCCAAGAGCGTTGGTGGGGCTGAACAAGGCGCTTGCGCTTTTCTAGATAGGAGGGGAGACAATGTTTAAGACTTTCAAAGAAGACATAGATGTTGTATTTGAACAGGATCCGGCTGCCAGAAGTTATATTGAAGTGATTCTGACATACTCGGGCCTGCATGCAATCTGGTCTCATCGGATCGCTCATGCGTTTTTTAAACGAAAGTTCTTCTTTCTGGCACGCGTGATATCGCAAATAGGCCGCTTCTTCACTGGGATTGAAATTCATCCCGGGGCAAAGATCGGACGCCGCTTCTTCATTGACCACGGTATGGGTGTGGTGATTGGTGAGACATGTGAAATAGGGGATAACGTGACGATCTTTCAAGGAGTCACCTTAGGTGGTACCGGCAAGGAGAAAGGGAAGCGTCATCCGACGATTCATGATAACGCACTGATTGCGACGGGCGCCAAGGTATTAGGTTCGATCGTAGTTGGAGAAAATTCTAAAGTGGGTGCCGGATCAGTGGTACTGAAGGATGTACCTCCCAATTCAACGGTTGTCGGCATTCCCGGCCGAATTGTAATAAGGGATGGAGTAAAGGTCCAGAAAGACCTGAATCACAGCAACCTGCCCGATCCCGTATACGATCGAATGAAACAGATGCAGGAAGAAATCGATGAATTGAAAACATTACTGAAGGATTATGAGGGAAGGAGTCGATCAATATGACGATTCGTTTATATAACACGTTAACAAGAAAGAAAGAGGAATTTCATCCGCTTGAAGAGGGTAAAGTGAAAATGTATGTGTGCGGGCCTACCGTATATAACTATATTCATATCGGAAATGCACGTCCTCCGATTGTGTTCGATACAGTTAGACGTTATCTGGAATACAGAGGATATGATGTTCAATATGTATCCAATTTTACAGATGTCGATGATAAGCTGATCAAAGCGGCGAATGAATTGGGTGAGGAAGTTCCAACCATCGCCAAGCGTTTTATCGAAGCGTATTTCGAGGACACAGGAGCGCTCGGGTGCAAAAAAGCGGATATTCATCCAACCGTTACTGAGAATATCGACACGATTATCGACTTCATTTCCGCCCTTGTTGAAAAAGGCTATGCATATGAGTCCAAGGGTGATGTGTATTACCGCACGAGAAAATTCGAAGGATACGGTAAGCTGTCTCATCAGCCAATCGATGATCTAAAAGCAGGGGCGCGTATCGATGTAGGTGATAAAAAAGAGGATGCACTTGATTTTGTTCTATGGAAAGCGGCCAAGGAAGGCGAAATTTCATGGGATAGTCCATGGGGAGAAGGACGTCCGGGCTGGCACATCGAGTGCTCCGCAATGGCAAAACGGTATTTGGGTGATAGCATCGATATCCATGCAGGGGGACAGGATCTCGCTTTCCCTCACCATGAAAACGAAATTGCACAGTCAGAAGCTATGACAGGCAAGCCGTTCGCCAAGTACTGGATGCATAATGGCTACATCAATATTGATAATGAAAAGATGTCTAAGTCCCTTGGTAATTTCGTATTGGTTCATGACATTATTAAAGAACAGGACCCGCAGGTTCTCCGGTTCTTCATGCTGTCGGTTCATTATCGCCATCCAATTAACTACAACCTTGAACTCCTGGAAAATGCCGGAACAGCCCTTGACCGTATCAAGACGGCATATGAGAATCTTAAACACCGCAAGGAATCGAGTTCAGACCTTACGGATCACAACCAGGAATGGCTTGACAAGGTAGCGGGGTTAAAAGAACAATTCATCTCTGAAATGGATGATGACTTCAATACTGCAAATGGTATATCCGTCCTGTTTGAGCTTTCCAAGCAAGCGAACTATTATTTGATGGAGAAGAATACGGCTGTGGAGGTCATTGATTCTTTCCTTCATCAATTTGAAGATTTCTTTGAGGTACTGGGTCTCAGCCTGCAAGCGGAAACAGAACTACTGGATGAAGAAGTTGAGGCGTTAATTGAAAAGCGTATACAAGCCCGTAAAGACCGGGACTTCAAGCTGGCGGATGAAATTCGTGACACATTGAAAGAAATGAATATCATTTTAGAGGACACACCGCAGGGTACCCGCTGGAAAAGAGGGTCCTGATGATATACGAAACAAATGAACGTATCGATGCCAAACAAATAAATGCACTTGCCCTTGCATATATGGGGGATGCCGTCTATGAAACGTATGTACGGCAGCTCCTCCTGACAAAGGGTAAAATCAAACCAAACCAGCTTCATAGAGCGGCAACAAACTATGTATCAGCAAAAGCGCAGGCCGCGATTCTGAAAAAGCTTTTTGATGAAGAACGCCTGACAGAAGAAGAAATCAGTATCGTCAAGCGCGGGCGCAATGCGAAATCAGGAAGTGTTCCCAAGAATACTGATGTGCAGACGTATAACCACAGCACGGCTTTTGAAGCGCTGATCGGATACTTATTTTTACTGAACAGAACAGAACGATTAGAAGAATTGATAAAGATCATTTTTGACAGTCATGGAAAGGAGGAATAAGAAATGAGCAAAGACTTTATTGGTGGAAGAAACCCCGTCATTGAAGCACTGAAAGCAGGGCGGGAAATTAATAAAATATGGATAGCGGAAGGCTCTCAGAAGGGTTCGATCCAGCAGATCCTGGGTCTTGCCAAGGAAGCACATGTGATGATTCAATATGTTCCCAAGAAAAAAATCGAGCAAATGGTAGCAGAGAACCATCAGGGGGTGGTGGCTTCGGTTGCTGCTTATAAATATGCAGAAATCGATGATATTTTCGATAAAGCAGCACAGAAAGGGGAGGATCCATTCGTTCTTATTCTGGACGAGCTTGAGGACCCTCACAATCTTGGATCCATCATGAGAACAGCAGATGCAACAGGCGCTCACGGGATCATCATTCCTAAACGGAGAGCGGTGGGCTTGACCTCAACAGTAGCGAAAGCTTCAACAGGGGCTATTGAACATATTCCAGTTGCACGTGTCACCAACCTCTCGAGAGCGGTGGATGAGCTGAAAGAACGCGGTGTGTGGGTTGCCGGGACGGATGCGAAAGGGAAGCAGGATTACCGCCAGCTTGATGGGACGCTGCCGATCGGACTCATTATTGGAAGTGAAGGAAAGGGTATGAGCCGTATCCTTCGTGATAAGTGTGATTTCCTTGTTCAGCTTCCGATGGCAGGCCATGTCACATCTTTGAATGCTTCGGTGGCAGCCAGTATCTTAATGTATGAGGTTTACCGGAATCGCCACCCGCTGGGAGAATAGAGGATAATGGATATTCTCCTTGTGGATGGATACAACATCATAGGTGCCTGGCCGGAACTGAATGACCTAAAGAAAAAGGATTTAGCTGCAGCCCGGGACCGGCTGGTCGAGCAAATGGCCGAATATCAGGGGTATACCGGTTACCGGGTCATCGTGGTATTTGATGCATACTACGTCCAGGGAATTGCGCGTAAATACAATAATTATAAGGTGGAAGTATTATTCACAAGAGAAAATGAAACAGCGGATGAACGAATCGAGAAGCTCGCCATCGAGCTCGGCAATATTAAGACCCAGATCCATGTTGCCACATCCGATTTCACTGAACAGTGGGCGATTTTCGGTCAGGGAGCTCTCCGTAAATCCGCAAGGGAGCTCCTGACAGAAATAAAAGTGATTGAAAAAAAGATTGAGAGAAAAGTCCGGAAATCCTCTGACAATAAGCCGCCTTCCAAGATTCAGCTATCGGATGAAGTTGCTGAAATCTTCGAAAAATGGCGCCGGGGAGAACGATGAGCGGTTGACGATTGAATTTTCTGTAATGTATAATATTTCTATCTATTGTTTTGCTCGGGGGGATGTGTATGAGCAATATCACCAAGAAGGATACATTTACCAGTCAGTTTGAGGAAATGGATGATGAAGCGATAATAGAGGCTGCCGTCCAACATGGGAATAGCGAAGCGCTCGATTTCCTTATCAAAAAGTATCGGAATTTTGTGAGAGCAAAAGCACGCTCATATTTTTTAATCGGAGCAGATAAAGAGGACATCGTGCAGGAAGGTATGATTGGCCTTTATAAAGCAATCCGTGATTATAAGGAGGACAAGCTTACCTCTTTTAAAGCATTTGCCGAACTTTGTATTACGAGGCAGATCATCACGGCCATCAAGACAGCCACCAGACAGAAGCATATACCGCTTAATTCATATGTTTCGTTGGATAAGCCCATTTATGATGATGAATCTGACAGGACTCTGTTAGATGTTATTTCAGGTGCGAAGGTGATGGATCCTGAAGAGTTGATTATCAATCGCGAAGAATTCGATAATATGGAAGATAAGATGGCCCAGCTTCTCAGCGACCTTGAGAGGAAAGTCCTGGCGCTTTATCTGGATGGACAATCCTATCAGGAAATTTCGGAAGAATTGAACCGTCATGTCAAATCAATTGATAACGCTTTACAGCGGGTGAAGCGTAAGCTCGAGAGATATCTTGAGGTACGGGAAATAACGATGTAATTGTATGATTGACACAAATTGGTGCCCGTGTTATTTTTGATAGGACTTACTATGTATATTTTAGGTGAATGATATGACTGCTAAATTAGTATTGGCCTGTTCGGTGTGCGGTTCAAGAAATTACAGTGTTCCGAGTAACCGCAATCAATCGGCGAGGCTGGAAATAAAGAAGTTCTGTAATAAGTGCAATGCTCACACCCTGCATAAAGAAACAAAATAGCCTGAGTGAGAAGTCTTGCGTATTGATACAAGTTGGAGGTTACAAAAGGATGGTTAATTTCTTTCGCAATGTTGCATCAGAGATGAGAAAGGTCAGCTGGCCAAAACGTAAAGAATTAACACGCTACACAATCACTGTTATCACGACAGTTGTGTTCGTTGCTGTTTTCTTTGCAGTGATCGATTTAGGAATTTCTGAATTAATGCGTTTAATTATCGGTTCTAAATAGAAAGATAGATTTTGTTGTATATAACATGTCAAAGCATGGTATAATGAACATTAATAGAGTACATGACCTTGAAGCCCGTTCATTTTTACGGGTTTTTTCATTTGGAGAAAAAAGTCAAATAGTATTCTTTAAATAGCGAGGAGGGACGGACGCTAAGTCCTATCAAATGGAGAAGAATTGGTATGTAGTTCATACTTATTCAGGATATGAGAACAAGGTCAAAGCGAACCTTGAAAAACGTGTTGAATCAATGGGGATGCAAGATAAGATCTTCCGCGTTCTCGTACCTGAAGAAGAAGAAACAGATATTAAGAACGGTAAAAAGAAAGTAGTTAAGAAGAAAGTATTCCCAGGTTACGTGATCGTGGAAATCGTCATGACAGATGATTCCTGGTATGTTGTTCGTAACACCCCTGGAGTAACAGGCTTCGTCGGTTCGACTGGTTCGGGATCAAAGCCTACACCGCTGCTTCCTGAAGAAGTGACGTATCTTCTGAAACAAATGGGCATGTCCGAGAAGAAGATAGAGATAGATTTCGAATTGGGCGAGACAGTGAAAGTGAACGAAGGACCGTTTGCTAACTTCACAGGTACGATTGAAGAAATCGATTCTGCCAAATCAAAAGTCAAAGTTCATGTGAATATGTTCGGCAGAGATACCCCGGTAGAACTTGATTTCTCTCAAATTGATAAATTATAATGGAAAAGAACTTGAAATCACTCGAAAAAAGTGATAATATTTCATAAGTCAGTGCGTCTCGACAAGAGATACTGAAACTAATAAACGTTCTTTATGTTGATAAAGACATTTTTTACATTTGAGTGGGAGGGTGAAAAGCCCAATAACCACATCACGGACTTAAGGAGGTGTGTCTCGTGGCTAAAAAAGTTATCAAAATGGTTAAATTGCAGATTCCTGCAGGTAAAGCTAATCCAGCTCCACCGGTTGGTCCTGCATTAGGTCAAGCAGGTGTTAACATCATGGGATTCTGTAAGGAATTCAATGCACGTACAGCAGATCAAGCTGGCTTAATCATTCCTGTTGAAATTACGGTATTTGAAGACCGTTCATTTACATTCATCACAAAAACTCCACCTGCAGCTGTTCTACTTAAGAAAGCGGCTGGTATCGAGTCTGGTTCAGGCGAACCTAACAGCAAAAAAGTGGCAACACTTAAACGCGATAAAGTACGTGAAATTGCTGAAACAAAAATGCCTGACTTAAATGCAGCTAGCGTTGAATCAGCTATGCGCATGGTAGAAGGAACTGCGCGCAGCATGGGTATCGTCATCGAAGACTAATCCAGCTTCGCTTATTTGAATGTTCCTGTTGAACGAGGTTGCGATGATGAAATGTATTGTTTCACTCTCGCAACCTTATTTCGTGGGAGGTTATTCCGCTAAAACCACATCAAGGAGGAAATTATAAAATGGCTAAAAAAGGTAAAAAGTTTCTTGAAGCTCAAAAGCTTGTAGATCGTACTACAGCTTATTCAGTTGAAGAAGCAATCGAATTAGTAAAGAAAACAAACATCGCTAAGTTTGACGCAACTGTTGAAGTGGCGTTCCGCTTAGGTGTAGATACTCGTAAGAATGACCAGCAGATCCGTGGAGCAGTTGTGCTTCCTCACGGTACTGGTAAAACTCAAAAGGTTCTTGTATTCGCTAAAGGCGAAAAAGCAAAAGAAGCAGAAGCTGCTGGCGCTGACTTCGTTGGTGATGCAGACCTTATCAACAAGATCACTCAAGGTTGGTTCGAGTTCGACGTAATCGTTGCGACTCCGGACATGATGGGTGAAGTTGGTAAACTTGGTCGTGTATTAGGACCTAAAGGTTTAATGCCAAACCCTAAAACGGGAACAGTGACATTCGATGTTGAAAAAGCTGTTAACGAAATCAAAGCTGGTAAAGTAGAATACCGTGCTGACAAAGCTGGTAACGTACACGTTCCTGTTGGGAAGATCTCTTTCGACAGCGAAAAATTAGTTGAGAACTTCACAACTATGTATGAAACAATGCTTAAAGCTAAACCTTCTGCAGCTAAAGGAACTTACATGAAGAACGTTGCTGTTACTTCAACAATGGGTCCTGGCGTTAAAGTTGATCCATCAACTTTTGCAGTTAAGGCATAATTTGGTATTGACTTACTGAGAACTAGTCATTATAATTAGTTCTGTTGTTAAAAAACGAATACATTTGTACCGTAGACAGCAGGTGCTCACTCTGAGCTTAATTTCCCGCCGAGGTAATTGCGATAAAAAATACGCATGTGATGCGTGTTAGCGATGCCCTTATGTCTACAATGATATAAGGGCATTTTTTATTGGATGACGGTATAAATGTTCATCAGTCAATCTACAGGAGGTGTAATGATGAGCAGCATTCTAGAACAAAAGCAACACATCGTTGGAGAAATCTCTGACAAGCTAAAGAACAGTGTATCTACAATCATCGTAGATTACCGTGGCCTAGATGTTTCTGAAGTAACTGAGCTTCGTAAACAACTTCGTGAAGCTGGCATCGACTTCAAAGTGTACAAAAACACTATGACTCGTCGTGCTGCAGCAGAAGCTGGTCTTGAAGGGTTGAACGAATTCTTAACTGGTCCAAACGCAATCGCGTTCAGTTCAGAAGAAGTTGTAGCTCCTGCCAAGATCCTTAATAACTTCGCTAAAGAACACGAAGCACTTGAAATCAAAGCTGGTGTTATCGAAGGAACAATCACATCTGTTGAAGATGTTAAAGCTATCGCTGAACTTCCAAGCCGCGAAGGACTTCTTTCTATGCTACTCAGCGTGCTTCAAGCTCCAATGCGCAACTTCGCATTGGCTACAAAAGCCGTTGCAGACCAAAAAGAAGAACAAGGCGCGTAAGTTAAACAGAGTCGCTTGAATAATAAAATGAACAAACACACTAAGGAGGAAATTTAAAATGAGTAAAGAGCAAATCATTGACGCGATTAAAGAAATGTCAGTTCTTGAATTAAACGATCTAGTAAAAGCAATCGAAGAAGAATTTGGAGTAACTGCTGCAGCACCTGTAGCTGTAGCTGGTGGCGGAGCAGAAGCTGCTGCTGAAAAAACTGAATTTGACGTTGTTCTTGAGAGCGCTGGTTCTCAAAAGATCAAAGTTATCAAAGTTGTTCGTGAAATCACAGGTCTTGGACTTAAAGAAGCGAAAGAACTTGTTGACAACACTCCAAAAGCTCTTAAAGAAGGCGTTTCTAAAGAAGATGCTGAAGAGCTTAAAGCTAAACTTGAAGAAGTTGGCGCTGGCGTAGAAGTTAAGTAATAATCGCATAGAAGAAAAGCTCGCTTTATAAGCGGGCTTTTTTCTTCTTTTGATTCTACTTAGAAGCTCTTTAATGATGGAGGTGTAATAATGACTAATCACTACTATTCCAATAAACCAGAGGTAGAAAGCAACCCGCAAAGCATTCAATTTGAACTCAAGGGGCATTCCTTGCGTTTCAAAACGGATCAGGGAGTTTTTTCAAAAAGAGAAGTGGATTTCGGTTCGCGCACATTAATTGAGAGCTTCGAACTGCCTGAAACAGAAGGTGACTTGTTGGATGTTGGCTGCGGTTATGGGCCGATCGGTTTGACTTTGGCGAAAGATTTTGAAGACCGGATGGTTCATATGATCGATGTAAACGAAAGGGCACTCTCGTTGGCAAGTGAAAACGCGAAAGCGAACGGCGTCCAGAATATCAGCATCTATCAAAGTGACCGTTATCAAAATGTGAAAGAGAAGAGGTTTGCGGCAATTCTTACAAATCCTCCTATCAGAGCAGGTAAAGAAACCGTCCATTCAATACTTTCCGAGAGTTATGACTACTTGGCTGATAAAGGTGAGTTGTGGGTCGTTATTCAGAAGAAGCAAGGTGCTCCATCTGCCATGGATAAAATGGAAGAGTTATTTTCAAATGTAGAAATCGCAGCAAGAAAAAAAGGTTACTACATTTTGAGGTCGGTCAAATAAATCCGTTGACGTAGCTAATGCGCTATGATAACATTATAAAATGCAAAAATATTATTTTCCGGTATTGTGTCCATATGTATACATATTGGATAAATTGGAAAAGATTATAAAATAATAGTTCGTCATATGAAAATGAGGTTTTATCATTAAAACCCTTTTTCTTTTTGTCTTGTGTAGTGTGCATATCTGCCCTAGACAATATAGACACAACCAAAACGCTTGATTTGAGGGGTGAATCAGTTGACAGGTCAACTAGTTCAGTATGGACGACACCGCCAACGCAGAAGTTTTGCGCGTATCAGTGAAGTTTTAGAATTGCCGAATTTAATCGAAATTCAAACTTCCTCGTATCAATGGTTTCTTGATGAGGGGTTAAGAGAAATGTTCCGTGACATTTCTCCGATTGAGGACTTCACTGGTAATCTCTCTTTAGAATTTATTGATTATAGTCTGGGAGAGCCAAAGTACTCGGTGGAAGAATCAAAGGAAAGAGATGTAACTTACTCTGCGCCGCTTAGGGTGAAAGTCCGTCTTGTGAATAAGGAAACTGGAGAAGTGAAAGATCAAGACGTATTTATGGGTGATTTCCCATTGATGACGGATACAGGTACTTTTGTCATTAATGGAGCTGAGCGTGTTATCGTATCTCAGCTTGTACGTTCACCTAGTGTTTACTTTAGCGGAAAAGTAGATAAGAACGGAAAGAAAGGGTTTACTGCTACCGTTATACCAAACCGCGGAGCTTGGCTTGAGTATGAAACAGATGCTAAAGATGTTGTATATGTGCGAATTGATCGAACTCGCAAACTGCCGGTAACGGTTCTTTTACGTGCCCTTGGGTTTGGCTCTGATCAAGAAATCATCGATTTAGTCGGTGATAATGAGTACATTCGTAACACGCTCGAGAAAGACAACACGGAAGGTATCGACAAAGCATTGCTCGAAATCTATGAGCGTCTGCGTCCGGGAGAGCCTCCTACAGTAGAAAATGCTAAAAGTTTACTCGTTTCACGTTTCTTTGATCCAAAGCGTTATGACTTGGCAAACGTTGGACGTTATAAGATGAATAAAAAGCTTCATATTAAGAACCGTTTATTCGGTCAGACTCTAGCAGAAACTCTAGCAGACCCTGAAACGGGCGAGATTCTTGCAGAGAAAGGCACGGTTCTTGATCGTCGTACTCTTGATAAAGTCATTCCTTATTTGGAAGAAGGAATCGGATTCAAGACTTACCAGCAGTCCGGCGGGGTATTGGAAGAAGATGTTCTTCTGCAATCTATTAAGATTTACTCTCCTAATGAAGAAGGAGAACAAGAGATTAATGTGATCAGCAACGCGTATGTAGAGGAAGAAGTAAAATACATCACACCTGCTGACATCATTTCTTCCATCTCTTATTTCTTCAATTTATTGCATGGGGTAGGATTTACAGATGATATCGACCATTTAGGTAACCGTCGTTTACGCTCGGTTGGCGAATTGCTGCAAAATCAGTTCCGTATCGGTCTTTCCCGTATGGAGCGAGTAGTTCGTGAAAGAATGTCCATCCAGGACACAAACACGATCACTCCGCAGCAGCTGATCAACATTCGTCCGGTTATCGCTTCCATTAAAGAGTTCTTTGGAAGCTCACAGCTGTCTCAATTCATGGACCAAACGAATCCATTAGCAGAATTGACGCATAAACGCCGTCTATCTGCATTAGGACCTGGTGGTCTGACGCGTGAACGTGCCGGCTTCGAAGTACGTGACGTTCACTACTCCCACTATGGCCGTATGTGTCCGATTGAAACACCTGAGGGGCCGAACATCGGACTGATCAACTCACTTTCTTCTTTTGCGAAAGTGAATAAATTTGGATTTATTGAAACACCTTATCGTCGTGTTGACCCTGATAGCGGTAAAGTAACTGACCGTATCGATTACTTGACAGCAGACGAAGAAGACAACTATGTAGTGGCACAGGCGAATGCACGTCTTGGAGATGATGGTTCATTCCTGGATGAAGAAGTAATCGCGCGCTTCCGTGGTGAAAACACGGTAATCAAGCGTGAGCGTCTTGACTACATGGATGTATCGCCTAAACAAGTAGTATCAGCTGCGACAGCATGTATTCCTTTCTTAGAGAACGATGACTCCAACCGTGCCCTGATGGGAGCGAACATGCAGCGACAAGCAGTACCTCTTATGAATCCTGAGTCTCCGATTGTGGGAACTGGTATGGAACACGTATCAGCAAAAGACTCCGGAGCTGCAGTCATCTGTAAGCATGAAGGTGTTGTGGAAAAAGTTGAAGCGAAACAAGTTTGGGTTCGCCGCGTGAAAGAAATCGATGGTCAGGAAGTGAAGGGTGACCTCGATAAGTATCGTATGCAAAAATTCATCCGTTCCAACCAGGGAACTTGTTACAACCAGCGTCCGATCGTAAGTGAAGGCGACCGTGTAGTAACTGGAGAAATCCTTGCTGATGGTCCTTCAATGGAAAAAGGCGAGTTAGCCTTGGGACGTAACGTTATGGTTGGTTTCATGACGTGGGACGGTTACAACTATGAAGATGCGATCATCATGAGTGAGCGTCTTGTAAAAGACGATGTTTATACTTCTATTCATATTGAAGAATATGAGTCTGAGTCCCGTGATACAAAGCTTGGGCCTGAAGAAATCACTCGCGATATTCCGAATGTCGGTGAAGATGCCCTGCGCAATCTTGACGAACGTGGAATCATCCGCATCGGTGCAGAAGTAAAAGATGGCGACTTGCTTGTAGGTAAAGTAACGCCTAAAGGTGTAACAGAGCTGACAGCTGAAGAACGCTTATTACATGCAATCTTCGGGGAGAAAGCTCGTGAAGTAAGAGATACATCCCTTCGCGTACCTCATGGCGGCGGCGGAATTATCCTTGATGTGAAAGTCTTCAACCGTGAAGACGGCGATGAACTGCCACCGGGTGTCAACCAGCTGGTCCGCGTCTACATCGTTCAGAAGCGTAAGATTTCTGAAGGTGACAAGATGGCCGGCCGACATGGTAACAAGGGTGTTATCTCGAAGATCTTACCTGAGGAAGACATGCCGTATTTACCAGACGGTACACCAATCGATATCATGCTTAACCCATTAGGGGTACCATCACGTATGAACATCGGTCAGGTGCTTGAGCTTCACTTGGGTATGGCCGCAAGATATCTTGGCATTCATGTTGCTTCACCTGTATTTGATGGAGCCCGTGAGGAAGATGTTTGGTCTACAATCGAAGAAGCTGGAATGGCACGCGATGCCAAAACCGTTCTTTACGATGGTAGAACAGGTGAACCGTTTGACAACCGTGTATCAGTTGGAATCATGTACATGATCAAGCTGGCCCACATGGTCGATGACAAGCTTCACGCTCGTTCTACTGGTCCTTACTCACTTGTTACGCAGCAGCCGTTGGGTGGTAAAGCTCAATTCGGTGGTCAGCGTTTCGGTGAGATGGAAGTATGGGCACTTGAAGCATATGGTGCTGCTTATACACTCCAAGAAATCCTTACAGTTAAATCCGATGACGTTGTCGGCCGTGTGAAAACATACGAAGCAATCGTCAAAGGAGAAAACGTACCTGAGCCTGGGGTTCCAGAATCATTCAAGGTTCTGATCAAAGAGCTTCAAAGTTTAGGTATGGATGTCAAGATCCTCTCAAGCACCGAAGAAGAAATTGAAATGCGTGACTTAGAGGACGAAGAAGAAGTACAACAAGCCGATACGCTAAATATATCTGAGTCTAATGAGCAACAATCCGAGACAGTTGGGTCAAAGGAATAAATTTAGAGCAATTAGGGTTAGAGCCTGTAGATTAAAAGGGAGGTAGGCCCCTTGCTAGATGTAAATAACTTTGAGTATATGAAAATTGGTTTAGCTTCCCCCGATAAGATCCGTTCGTGGTCTTTCGGGGAAGTCAAAAAACCGGAAACCATTAACTATCGTACATTAAAGCCAGAAAAAGACGGCTTATTCTGTGAACGTATTTTTGGTCCTACGAAGGACTGGGAATGTCACTGCGGTAAATACAAACGTGTACGCTATAAAGGCGTAGTTTGTGACCGTTGTGGAGTTGAAGTAACAAAAGCGAAGGTTCGCCGTGAACGTATGGGTCACATCGAACTTGCTGCTCCTGTATCTCACATCTGGTACTTCAAAGGAATTCCAAGCCGTATGGGATTAGTATTAGACATGTCCCCGCGTGCATTGGAAGAAGTCATTTACTTCGCTTCCTACGTTGTAACAGAACCAGGTGATACGGCTCTTGAAAGAAAGCAGCTTCTTTCTGAAAAAGAATACCGTGCATACCGTGAAAAATACGGAGTGAAATTCCAGGCTGCAATGGGTGCCGAAGCCATCAAAAAGCTTCTGCAGGATATTGATCTCGATAAAGAAGCTGATTTCTTAAAAGAAGAACTGAAAACAGCTCAAGGTCAACGCCGTACCCGTGCAATCAAACGTCTTGAAGTTGTCGAGTCATTCAGAAACTCTGGAAATGATCCTGATTGGATGATCCTTGACGTACTGCCTGTCATCCCTCCTGAGCTTCGTCCTATGGTTCAGTTGGATGGAGGACGTTTTGCAACATCTGACTTGAACGATTTATATCGTCGGGTCATCAACCGTAACAACCGTTTAAAGCGATTATTGGATCTTGGTGCCCCAAGCATTATCGTACAGAATGAAAAGCGTATGCTCCAAGAAGCTGTCGACGCATTGATTGACAATGGCCGCCGCGGACGTCCGGTAACAGGACCAGGTAACCGTCCATTGAAATCTCTTTCTCACATGCTTAAAGGGAAGCAAGGTCGTTTCCGTCAAAACCTTCTTGGTAAGCGTGTTGACTATTCTGGTCGTTCTGTAATCGTTGTTGGACCTAATCTGAAAATGTATCAATGTGGACTTCCGAAAGAAATGGCACTTGAATTATTCAAGCCATTTGTTATGAAAGAGCTCGTTGAAAAAGGATTGGCCCACAACATCAAGAGTGCAAAACGAAAGATTGAACGCGTACAGCCGGAAGTTTGGGATGTATTGGAAGAGGTAATCAAAGAACACCCTGTTCTTTTAAACCGTGCACCAACCCTTCACAGACTTGGTATTCAAGCATTTGAACCAACTCTTGTAGAAGGTAGAGCGATCCGTCTTCACCCGCTCGTATGTACTGCATACAACGCCGACTTTGACGGTGACCAAATGGCGGTTCACGTACCTTTATCTTCTGAAGCTCAAGCTGAAGCGCGCATGTTGATGCTTGCTGCTCAAAACATCTTGAATCCTAAAGATGGTAAGCCAGTCGTTACACCATCACAGGATATGGTATTAGGTAACTATTACCTGACACTTGAACGTGAAAATGCTGTTGGCGAAGGCATGGTCTTCTCTAACGCAAACGAAGTACTGCTTGCTTATCAAAATGGTTATGTACACTTGCATACCCGTATTGGAATACATGCAGGAACACTCGATAACAAAACGTTCACTGAAAAACAAAACAAACAAATGTTATTAACAACGGTTGGTAAAGTAATCTTTAACGAGATTTTACCGGACTCCTTCCCATTCATTAATGAACCGACAAAGACGAACTTGGAAGAAGCTACACCTGAAAAGTACTTTGTTGATCCAGGAACTGATATCAAAGAAGAGATTAAAAACCGTGAGTTAATCAACCCATTCAAAAAAGGTTTCTTAGGAAACATCATTGCTGAAGTATTCAAGAAGTTCGCAATCACTGAAACTTCCCGAATGCTCGATAAAATGAAAGATTTAGGATTCAAGTATTCTTCGAAAGCAGGTATTACAGTTGGTATCGCCGACATCGTAGTATTAGCTGAAAAAGAACAAATCCTTGTAGAAGCACAAAGTAAAGTGGATAACGTGTTGAAGCAATTCAAACGCGGTCTGATTACAGAAGATGAGAGATATGATCGTGTCATCTCTATCTGGAGTGCTGCGAAAGATACAATTCAAGGTAAATTAATGGCGACGCTTGATAAGCGCAACCCGATCTTCATGATGAGTGACTCAGGTGCCCGTGGTAACGCATCTAACTTCACTCAGCTTGCCGGTATGCGTGGTCTGATGGCCAACCCGGCTGGTCGTATCATTGAATTACCGATCAAATCAAGTTTCCGTGAAGGACTTACGGTTCTTGAATACTTTATCTCTACACACGGTGCCCGTAAAGGTCTTGCCGATACAGCACTGAAGACAGCTGACTCAGGTTACTTGACTCGTCGTCTTGTTGATGTGGCTCAAGATGTCATTGTACGTGAAGAGGACTGCGGAACGGATAGAGGGCTATTGGTTGGTTCCATCAAAGAAGGAACAGAAATCATCGAGCCTCTTGAAGAGCGTCTGCTTGGCCGTTACTCACGTAAGACATTGCGTCATCCGGAAACAGATGAAATTCTTGTCGATGAAAATCAGTTGATTAATGAAGACTTAGCGAAGGCCATCGTAGATGCGGGTGTTGAACACGTTTCAATCCGTTCTGCATTTACATGTAACACACGCCACGGCGTATGTGAAAAATGTTATGGTACAAACTTAGCTACTGGTCAGAAGGTAGAGGTAGGAGAAGCAGTCGGTATCATCGCTGCGCAATCAATCGGGGAGCCTGGTACACAGTTAACGATGCGTACGTTCCATACCGGTGGGGTTGCAGGAGACGATATCACTCAAGGTTTACCGCGTATCCAAGAGATCTTCGAAGCGCGTAATCCTAAGGGTCAGGCTGTCATCTCTGAAATGGATGGTGTCATTACTTCCATCAGTGAAGGAAAAGACCGTCAATACGAAATCACTGTTCAAGGTGATGTGGAAACAAGAAGTTACACAGCTCCTTATACAGCACGTCTTAAGTTCGCAGTCAACGATAAAGTGGCCCGTGGACAAGAACTTACAGAAGGTTCGATCGATCCGAAAGAACTTCTTAAAGTGCGTGACGTATCAGCCGTTCAAGAATACTTGCTGCGCGAAGTACAAAAAGTATACCGTATGCAAGGGGTTGAGATCGGCGATAAGCACGTAGAAGTGATGGTTCGTCAAATGCTTCGAAAAGTTCGCGTGATCGACGCTGGTGAAACTGAAGTACTTCCAGGTACTCTTATGGACATTCACCAGTTCAGAGATGCGAATGAAAAAGCATTGCTTGATGGAAGCATTCCGGCAACAGGAAGACCTGTATTGCTCGGAATCACGAAAGCTTCCCTTGAGACGGATTCCTTCTTATCTGCAGCTTCATTCCAGGAAACAACCCGCGTGTTGACGGATGCTGCAATTAAAGGAAAACGCGATGAGCTTCTAGGATTGAAAGAAAATGTCATCATCGGTAAACTGGTACCTGCTGGTACAGGCATGCAGCGCTACCGTAAGGCAGAACCTGTTTTAGCTGAAGAAACAAGCGAAGAAACAGTTACAGTAGAGTAATCTAATACGGCTAACTCTTAGATTGTGGAAACATTCTAAGAGTTAGCTTTTATAAATCTTTTAATTCTGTGTTGACATAGTAATTTTAAGATGATAATATATTCAAGGTTGCTCCTATTAATAACCTGCTGCTTTGGAGGATATCAAATGTCTTATGAAAAAGTATCACAGGCGAAAGAAATTATTGTAGGGACAAAGCAAGCAGTGAAAGCTCTGAAGAATGGTCATGTACTGGAAGTTGTTATTGCGGAAGATGCTGATCCCAAGGTAATAGCGAAAGTAGTGCAGGCTGCTAATGATCTTGAAGTGACGGTGAACAAAGTGGATTCTATGAAGAAGCTTGGCAAATCGTGCGGAATAGATGTTGGAGCGGCAGCTGTTGCGATTATACAGTAAAATAGTTTTTGTAGACGATATCTGCAAAGACTTTACTTTTACCCAAAAATGAACCACCTGGATGTGTGGGCTTACCAAGTTAGAAGGGAGGAAAACAAAATGCCAACTATTAACCAATTAGTTCGCAAGCCTCGTCAGTCAAAATCTACAAAGTCTAAGTCACCAGCACTTAACAAAGGTTATAACAGCTTTAAGAAAGTGCACACGAACTTGTCTTCTCCACAAAAACGTGGTGTATGTACTCGTGTAGGTACGATGACTCCAAAGAAACCGAACTCGGCTTTACGTAAATATGCACGTGTTCGTTTGACAAATGGAATCGAGGTTACTGCTTACATTCCTGGTATCGGGCACAACCTTCAAGAGCACAGTGTCGTGCTTATCCGTGGAGGACGTGTAAAGGATTTACCGGGAGTACGTTATCATATCGTACGTGGTGCGCTTGATACAGCTGGAGTTGAAGGCCGTATGCAAGGACGTTCTAAATACGGAACTAAGCGCCCTAAAGCAGCTAAAAAATAATAAAACAATAATAGATTCATTTCTCATTGAAAGGAGGAAATCACATGCCACGTAAAGGTCCTGTAGCAAAAAGAGACGTTTTACCTGATCCAATGTACAATTCTAAATTAGTTACCCGTTTAATCAACAAAATCATGATTGACGGTAAAAGAGGTAAAGCTCAAAAGAAATTATACGCTGCGTTTGATCTTATCAGCGAGCGTTCTGGGAAAGATGCAATGGAAGTATTCGATGCAGCTTTGAAAAATATCATGCCGGTATTGGAAGTTAAAGCCCGTCGTGTTGGTGGTTCAAACTACCAAGTACCTGTTGAGGTTCGCCCTGAGCGTCGTACGACTTTAGGTCTTCGTTGGTTAGTAAACTACTCTCGTCTTCGCGGTGAGAAGACTATGGAAGAGCGTTTAGCTAACGAAATCCTTGATGCAGCTAATAACACTGGTGCTTCTGTTAAGAAGCGTGAAGATACTCACAAGATGGCTGAAGCGAACAAAGCGTTTGCTCACTATCGCTGGTAATCTTTAATTAACAACAAATCACACTCATATAAGGAAGGAGAAAGACCACATGCCAAGAGAGTTCTCCTTAGAAAACACTCGTAATATCGGTATCATGGCACACATCGATGCCGGTAAAACAACTGCAACTGAGCGTATCCTATTTTACACTGGTCGTATCCATAAAATTGGAGAAACTCACGAAGGTGCTTCTCAAATGGACTGGATGGAGCAGGAGCAAGAGCGTGGTATCACGATCACATCTGCTGCGACAACAGCTCAATGGAAAGGCCATCGTATCAACATCATCGATACACCTGGACACGTAGACTTCACTGTTGAAGTTGAACGTTCCCTGCGTGTACTTGATGGTGCAGTAGCAGTTCTTGATGCTCAATCAGGTGTTGAGCCTCAAACTGAAACGGTTTGGCGCCAAGCAACAACTTACGGGGTTCCCCGTGTTGTGTTCGTTAACAAAATGGACAAAATCGGTGCTGACTTCCTTTACTCTGTTGGGACGCTTCATGAACGTTTACAAGCGAATGCACATCCAATCCAGCTGCCAATCGGTGCTGAGGATGATTTCGAAGGTATCATCGACTTAGTAGAAATGAAAGCTTACTACTATGAAGATGACCTTGGAACACGTGCAGAAGCTCGTGACATTCCTGAAGAGTACAAAGATCAAGCTGAAGAATACCGCGGAAAATTAATTGAAGCAGTTTCTGAACTTGATGAAGAGTTAATGATGAAATACCTAGAAGGCGAAGAGCTTACAAATGATGAGCTTAAAGCAGCTATCCGTACTGCAACTCTAACTGTAGAGTTCTATCCTGTAGTCTGTGGATCTGCCTTCAAAAACAAAGGGGTTCAATTACTAATTGACTCAGTTATCGACTATCTTCCAGCGCCGACAGACGTTGAAGATATCAAAGGCTTTGTTCCTGAAACAGAAGAAGAAGTAACTCGTCCATCTTCAGACGATGCTCCATTCTCTGCATTGGCGTTCAAAGTTGCAACTGACCCTTATGTTGGTAAATTAACATTCTTCCGTGTTTACTCTGGTATCTTAGAATCAGGTTCATACGTAAGAAACTCTTCTAAAGGCAAGCGTGAGCGTGTAGGACGTATCCTGCAAATGCACGCTAACTCCCGTGAAGAGATCTCAAGCGTTCACGCTGGGGATATCGCAGCAGCAGTTGGTCTTAAAGATACAAGTACTGGTGATACACTATGCGATGAAAAGAATCTTGTTATTCTTGAGTCAATGGTATTCCCAGAGCCGGTTATCTCTTTATCTGTTGAGCCTAAATCAAAGGCTGACCAAGATAAAATGACTACTGCCCTGCAAAAACTTCAAGAGGAAGATCCGACATTCCGTGCGCATACTGACCAGGAAACTGGACAAGTTATCATCGCAGGTATGGGTGAGCTTCACTTAGATATCATCGTTGACCGTATGAAACGTGAATTCAAAGTAGAAGCAAACGTAGGTGCTCCTCAAGTATCTTACCGTGAGACTTTCCGTGATACGGCTAGAGTTGAAGGTAAGTTTGCTCGTCAATCTGGTGGACGTGGACAATTCGGACACGTTTGGATCGAATTCGCGCCTAACGAAGAAGGTAAAGGATTCGAATTCGAGAACGGTATCGTTGGTGGTGTAGTTCCACGTGAATACATCCCTGCAGTACAAGCCGGTCTTCAAGATGCACTTGAAAATGGTGTGCTTGCCGGTTTCCCACTTGTTGATGTTAAAGCAAAATTATTCGATGGTTCATACCATGATGTTGACTCCTCTGAAATGGCGTTTAAGATCGCTGCTTCAATGGCACTTAAGAATGCCGCTTCTAAATGTAAGCCGGTAATCCTTGAGCCAATGATGAAGGTAGAGGTTGTTATCCCTGAGGAATACCTTGGAGATATCATGGGTGACGTAACTTCCCGTCGTGGACGTGTAGAAGGTATGGAAGCACGCGGTAACGCACAAGTCGTTAAAGCGTTCGTACCACTATCAGAAATGTTTGGATATGCAACTTCCCTTCGTTCTAACACACAAGGGCGCGGAACATACTCCATGCACTTCGACCATTACGAAGAAGTACCTAAGTCGATTTCTGAAGAAATCATCAAAAAAAATAAAGGTGAATAATTGATTTATTCATTTTTATAAAGTATAAATACTATTGTAAGCTTTAATTTTTTCAGGAGTGGAGAAATCCACTTCTGAAAATGACCTAACAATATACTTATTTCTTTTAAAATTAAAGGAGGATTTTCAAATGGGTAAGGAAAAATTTGATCGTTCCAAGCAACATGCGAATATCGGTACAATCGGTCACGTTGACCATGGTAAAACAACTTTAACTGCTGCAATCACAACTACACTTCACAAGAAGTATGGCCGTGGAACTGCAATGGCTTATGACCAAATCGATGGTGCACCAGAAGAAAGAGAGCGTGGAATCACAATCTCTACTGCACACGTTGAGTACGAAACTGACACTCGTCACTATGCACACGTAGACTGCCCAGGACACGCTGACTATGTTAAAAACATGATCACTGGTGCTGCGCAAATGGACGGTGGTATCCTAGTAGTATCTGCTGCTGATGGTCCAATGCCACAAACTCGTGAGCACATCCTTCTTTCTCGTCAAGTAGGTGTACCTTACCTAGTTGTATTCATGAACAAATGTGACATGGTAGACGACGAAGAGCTACTTGAATTAGTAGAAATGGAAGTACGTGACCTTCTTTCTGAGTACGATTTCCCTGGTGATGACGTACCAGTAATCAAAGGTTCTGCTCTTAAAGCTCTTGAAGGAGATCCTGCGTGGGAAGAAAAAATCTACGAACTTATGGAAGCTGTAGATAGCTACATCCCAACTCCAGAGCGTGACACTGAAAAGCCATTCATGATGCCTGTTGAGGATGTATTCTCAATCACAGGTCGTGGTACAGTTGCTACTGGTCGTGTTGAGCGTGGACAAGTTAAAGTTGGAGACACTATCGACATCATCGGTCTTTCTGAAGAGCCTAAATCTACTACTGTAACAGGTGTAGAAATGTTCCGTAAGCTTCTTGACTATGCTGAAGCTGGAGACAACATCGGTGCTCTACTTCGTGGGGTAGCTCGTGAAGATATCCAACGTGGACAAGTACTTGCTAAGCCAGGTACAATCACTCCACACACAAAGTTCAAAGCAGAAGTTTATGTTCTTTCTAAAGAAGAAGGTGGACGTCACACTCCATTCTTCACTAACTACCGCCCTCAGTTCTACTTCCGTACAACTGACGTAACTGGTATCTGTAACCTTCCTGAAGGTGTAGAAATGGTTATGCCTGGCGATAACATCGAAATGACTGTTGAGCTTATCGCTCCAATCGCTATCGAAGAAGGTACTAAGTTCTCTATCCGTGAGGGTGGACGTACTGTAGGTGCTGGAGTAGTAGCAACTATCACTGAGTAATCTTTGATGATATAAAACAGATGGACTTTTTGTCCATCTGTTTTTTTATGTATTTTAGCTGGTTGTGAATATGATTAGGTAGAGAATATGGTAAGGAATAATAGTAGTAATGCACAGTTAAAGAAGGGAATGAAGACAATTTTATATCTGGAGCTGATAATTACTGTTCATACTGTGCTGTAAATCTAAGTGTTCATCGATTTACGATCCAGTTCTGCGTTTTATGATCCTGAATCCGATTTTATGATCTTTTTTATGAATTTATGATCTTACTTCCTTTTTTATGATCTTTTAAGAATTATTCTAAATCAAC
The DNA here is from genome assembly GCF_038405515.1 of Rossellomorea oryzaecorticis. Taxonomy (GTDB): domain Bacteria; phylum Bacillota; class Bacilli; order Bacillales; family Bacillaceae_B; genus Rossellomorea; species Rossellomorea oryzaecorticis_A. The sequence continues at coordinate 25,488 of NZ_JBBYAF010000028.1, forward strand.
CTTTAACTGGATAACAATCAATCATAAAAAACCCCCAACACCTGCCGCCGCCTCTTCATCATTAAACCGCAAACCCCAAGCCCCAAACCCCAAATGCAAAATAAAACTTCCCATCTAAAAGACGACTTTCTTCTATATAAATAGTACCAACAAAAAAACCATCTCGATCCACCGCAAATCTTCTCCCATACTTCATTATTAAATATTATGAAAACTCCCCATCCACTTGAATTTCAGCCACTCAGTTTGTATAATAGAGAAAGTGTGCGAAACATATAGATTTTGCAAGAAACTCTTGCATCTTCTAGGTGTTTTAGTTATAATAGACAATGTTGGTCTTTGACTGCGATGAAATGGAAGGTTGCTGACACACCCGGCCGCTTTGCCATGGCGAGTGTGTGGGAAATTTCCATGGAGAATGTCTATTCAAAAATAGGCGAAAAAGGAGGGAAAATAATGGCAAAACAAAAGATTCGTATTCGTTTAAAGGCTTATGATCACAGAATTCTTGATCAATCAGCTGAGAAAATTGTTGAAACAGCAAAACGTTCTGGTGCGGCGGTTTCTGGACCGATCCCACTACCGACAGAAAAGTCTGTTTACACAATCTTACGTGCTGTGCACAAATACAAAGATTCTCGTGAGCAATTCGAGATGCGTACACACAAACGCTTAATCGACATTGTGAACCCGACACCACAGACAGTTGATGCGCTTATGCGTTTAGACTTACCATCTGGTGTAGATATCGAAATCAAACTTTAATCTTATAAAAACAAATTAACAGGAGGTGTGACTTATGACCAAAGGAATCTTAGGAAGAAAGATCGGTATGACTCAAGTTTTTGCTGAAAACGGTGATCTTATCCCGGTAACAGTTATCGAAGCTGCTCAAAACGTTGTTCTTCAAAAGAAAACTACTGAAGTTGATGGCTATGAAGCGATCCAAGTAGGTTTCGAAAACAAACGCGAAAAGCTTTCTAACAAACCGGCGAAAGGCCATGTTGCTAAAGCTGAAACTGCTCCTAAGCGCTTCATCCGTGAAATCCGCGGTGTAAACGTAGAAGAGTACGAAGTTGGTCAAGAAGTCAAAGTTGATATTTTCGCTGCAGGCGATGTAGTAGATGTAACAGGAGTATCGAAAGGGAAAGGTTTCCAAGGTGCTATCAAGCGTCATAACCAATCTCGCGGACCTATGTCCCACGGTTCCCGTTATCATCGTCGTCCTGGTTCAATGGGTCCTGTCGATCCGAACCGTGTATTCAAAGGTAAATTACTACCTGGACGTATGGGCGGAGAACAAATTACGATTCAAAACCTTGAGATCGTAAAAGTGGATGCAGAACGCAACCTTATCTTAGTTAAAGGTAATGTACCTGGACCTAAGAAACAACTGATCAAAGTTAAAACAGCTATCAAAGCAGCTAAATAATAGAACTTTCCAGGAAAGGAGGAAATAAGAATGCCGAAAGTAGCATTATTTAACCAAACAGGTTCTAAAGTCGGTGATATCGAACTTAGTGATTCTGTATTTGGTATCGAACCAAACAAACATGTACTCTTTGAAGCAGTATTAATGCAAAGAGCTTCATTACGTCAAGGAAATCATAAAGTGAAAAATCGTTCTGAAGTACGTGGCGGTGGACGTAAACCATGGCGTCAAAAAGGAACAGGTCGTGCTCGTCAAGGGTCAATCCGTTCTCCACAATGGCGCGGCGGCGGAGTTGTATTTGGACCAGTTCCACGCAGCTACAGCTATAAATTACCTAAGAAGGTTCGTCGCTTAGCGATCAAATCTGCGCTTTCTTCTAAAGTAGTAGAAGAAAACATCTTAGTATTAGAAGCATTATCATTTGATGCTCCAAAAACAAAAGAATTTGCTAACGTTCTTAAAGGTCTTTCTGTTAACGCTAAAACATTAGTCGTTACTGATGGTCTTGACGAAAACGTAGCACTTTCAGCTCGTAACATCCCTGGTGTAACAGTCGTTCCTGCAGATGGAATCAGCGTTCTTGATGTATTAGGACATGACAAACTAGTGATGACTAAATCAGCTGTTGAAAAAGTAGAGGAGGTGCTTGCATAATGGATGTACGTGAAATCATTAAGCGCCCCGTAATTACAGAAGCTTCTACAGACCTAATGTCTGAGAAAAAGTATACGTTCGAAGTAGATACTAGAGCGAACAAAACTCAAGTTAAAGACGCTGTTCAAGAAATCTTTGACGTAAAAGTTGAAAAAGTTAACATCATGAACTACAAAGGTAAGTTCAAGCGTATGGGTAAACACGCTGGTTACACTAACAAGCGTCGTAAAGCAATCGTTAAACTTACTGCTGACAGTAAAGAAATCGAATTCTTTGAAGTATAATTCACTTAATTAAGAAGAGGAGGGAAAAACATGGCGATTAAAAAGTACAAACCTACCTCTAATGGTCGTCGCGGCATGACTTCATCTGATTTCGCTGAAATCACTACGGATTCTCCGGAAAAGTCACTTTTAGCACCCCTGCACAAAAAGGGTGGCCGTAACAACCAAGGTAAGTTAACAGTTCGTCATCAAGGCGGCGGTCATAAGCGTCAATACCGTATCATCGATTTCAAGCGTGATAAAGATGGTATACCTGGACGCGTTGCTACGATCGAATACGATCCGAACCGCTCTGCAAATATTGCACTAATCAACTACGCTGATGGAGAAAAGCGTTACATCCTTGCACCTAAGTCAATCGAAGTAGGTATGGAAGTAATGTCTGGACCTGAAGCAGATATCAAAACAGGTAATGCGTTACCACTTATCAACATCCCTGTTGGTACAGTAGTACACAATATCGAACTTAAACCAGGTAAAGGTGGACAGCTTGTACGTTCTGCTGGAACATCTGCACAAGTACTTGGTAAAGAAGGTAAATACGTTCTTGTTCGTCTTAACTCTGGTGAAACTCGTATGATCCTTTCTGCTTGCCGCGCAACTGTAGGTCAAGTTGGAAATGAACAGCACGAACTTATCAACATCGGTAAAGCTGGACGTTCCCGCTGGTTAGGCAAGCGCCCAACTGTTCGTGGTTCTGTCATGAACCCTAACGATCACCCACACGGTGGTGGTGAAGGACGTGCGCCAATCGGACGTAAATCACCAATGTCTCCTTGGGGCAAACCGACTCTTGGATACAAGACTCGTAAGAAGAACAACAAATCAGATAAATTTATTGTGCGTCGTCGCAAAAAATAACGGGGTTGAACTACGGTTCGCATCTAGAGCCGTAGACCAATCACGAAGGGAGGTTCAAACATGGGTCGTAGCTTAAAAAAGGGACCTTTTGTTGATGATCATTTAATGAGCAAGGTAGAAAAATTGAACGAAACCGAAGGCAAGAAAGTTGTAAAAACTTGGTCTCGTCGTTCAACGATCTTCCCAGCATTCATCGGTCACACTATCGCAGTTTACGATGGTCGTAAACATGTACCTGTATACGTCACTGAAGACATGGTAGGACACAAGCTTGGTGAATTCGCACCATCTCGTACTTACAAAGGTCATGCAAGTGATGATAAGAAAACAAGACGCTAATTGAGAGGAGGGTATCCTAATGCAAGCAAAAGCTGTTGCTAGAACAGTACGTATTGCTCCTCGTAAAGTACGTTTAGTCATCGATCTAATCCGAGGTAAGCAAGTTGGGGAAGCAGTTGCGATTCTTAAGCACACGCCTAAGGCAGCTTCACCAGTCGTTGAAAAAGTACTTAAATCTGCTATCGCAAACGCAGAGCATAACTATGACATGGATATTAACAGCCTTATCGTTACTGAGGCTTATGTAAATGAAGGACCAACACTTAAACGTTTCCGTCCACGTGCGATGGGTCGTGCAAGTCAAATCAACAAACGTACAAGTCACATTACACTTGTAGTATCAGAAAAGAAGGAGGGATAATCCGTGGGTCAAAAAGTACATCCGGTCGGACTTCGTGTCGGTATAATTCGTGATTGGGAGTCTAAATGGTACGCAGACAAAGATTACGCTACACTTTTACACGAAGACTTAAAAGTACGTGAATATATTGCAAAACGTTTAGCAGACGCATCTGTTTCTAAAGTAGAAATCGAACGCGCTGCGAACCGTATCAACATTACTGTTCATACAGCTAAACCTGGTATGGTTATCGGTAAAGGTGGTACTGAAGTTGAAGCTCTTCGTAAAGCTCTTAACGAACTGACTTCAAAACGTGTACACATCAATATCGTTGAAATCAAAAGAGCTGACGTTGATGCTAAATTGGTAGCAGAAAACATTGCTCGTCAATTAGAAAACCGTGTTTCATTCCGTCGTGCTCAAAAGCAAGCGATCCAACGTGCGATGCGTGCTGGTGCAAAAGGAATCAAAACACAAGTATCTGGTCGTCTAGGCGGAGCTGACATCGCTCGTGCTGAACATTACAGTGAAGGTACTGTTCCACTTCATACTCTACGCGCTGACATTGACTATGCTCATGAAGAAGCGGACACTACTTACGGTAAGCTTGGTGTTAAAGTATGGATCTACCGTGGAGAAGTTCTTCCTACAAGAAAGAAATCTGAGGAAGGAGGCAAATAATTATGTTATTACCTAAACGCGTTAAACATCGTCGCGAACACCGTGGTAAAATGCGTGGTCGTGCTAAAGGCGGTCAAGAAGTTGCATTCGGTGAATACGGTTTACAAGCTACAGAAGCTTCTTGGATCACTAACCGTCAAATCGAATCTGCTCGTATCGCTATGACTCGTTACATGAAACGTGGCGGTAAAGTATGGATTAAAATCTTCCCTCACAAACCTTACACTGCTAAGCCTTTAGAAGTACGTATGGGTTCTGGTAAAGGGGCTCCTGAAGGTTGGGTAGCAGTAGTTAAGCCTGGAAAAATCATGTTTGAAGTAGCTGGTGTTTCTGAAGAGGTTGCTCGTGAAGCTCTTCGTCTTGCAGCACACAAACTTCCTGTAAAATGCAAGTTTGTAAAACGAGAAGAAATTGGTGGTGAATCAAATGAAAACTAATGAGATTCGTGACCTAACCACTGCTGAAATAGAACAAAAAGTAAAAACTCTGAAAGAAGAGTTATTTAACCTTCGCTTCCAACTTGCGACTGGCCAACTTGAAAACACAGCCCGCATCCGTGAAGTCCGCAAAGGGATCGCTCGTATGAAAACTGTAATCCGTGAAAGAGAGATCGGGGTTAACAATCGATAAATGAGAGGAGGTTTGCTTAAATGAGTGACCGCAACCAACGTAAGGTTTACACTGGCCGTGTTGTTTCCGACAAAATGGATAAAACAGTAACGGTTATGGTAGAAACTTATAAAAAGCATTCTCTATACGGCAAGCGCGTAAAGTACTCTAAGAAGTTTAAAACTCATGATGAGAACAACGAAGCAAAAGTAGGCGATATCGTACGTATCATGGAGACTCGTCCACTATCTGCTACGAAACGTTTCCGTTTAGTAGAAGTTGTTGAAAAAGCAGTTATTATCTAATATATTTGCTCGGATAATTTTTTATTCCGAAGGGAGGTAACCTACATGATTCAACAAGAATCACGTTTAAAAGTTGCTGACAACTCTGGTGCTCGTGAAGTATTAACGATTAAAGTTCTTGGTGGTTCTGGACGTAAGACCGCTAACATCGGTGATGTAATCGTATGTACAGTAAAACAAGCAACACCAGGTGGCGTTGTTAAAAAAGGTGACGTAGTTAGAGCAGTTGTCGTTCGTACTAAGTCTGGTGTACGCCGTCAAGACGGTACTTACATCAAATTCGATGAGAACGCATGTGTAATCATCCGTGACGACAAAGGACCACGTGGAACTCGTATCTTCGGACCTGTCGCTCGTGAATTACGTGACAGCAACTTTATGAAAATTGTATCTTTAGCTCCAGAAGTTCTTTAATAGATTAGCATTGGGCCATTCAAGGAGGTGCGATGAAATGCATGTAAAAAAAGGCGATAAAGTAGTGGTCATTACTGGGAAAGACAAAGGCAAAACTGGTGAAGTTCTTGCTGCGTTCCCTAAGAAAGACCGAGTGCTGGTTGAAGGAATCAACGTTGTGAAAAAACACGCCAAGCCTTCACAGATGAACCCACAAGGCGGTATCATCAGCCAAGAAGCATCTATCCACGTATCAAACGTAATGCTATTAGATCCGAAATCTAACGAGGCAACTCGTGTAGGTTATAAAACGGAAGACGGCAAAAAAGTACGTGTAGCAAAAAAATCAGGTGAAGTTCTAGATAAATAGTTCTATAAAGAAGGGAGGTATTCTGGATGAACCGCCTAAAAGAAAAATTCCAAAGTGAAATCAGTCCAGCTCTAGTGAGCAAATTCAATTACAAATCAGTAATGGAAGTACCTAAAGTTGAAAAGATCGTTGTAAACATGGGTATCGGTGATGCTGTTCAAAACTCAAAGGCTCTTGATGTAGCAGTTGATGAATTGACACAAATCACTGGTCAAAAACCAGTTGTAACGAAAGCAAAGAAATCTATCGCTGGCTTCCGCCTTCGTGAAGGTATGCCAATCGGTGCAAAAGTTACTCTTCGCGGAGAGCGTATGTACCAATTCTTAGATAAATTAATTTCTGTTTCTCTTCCACGTGTACGTGACTTCCGCGGTGTTTCTAAGAAAGCATTCGACGGTCGCGGTAACTACACTCTTGGAGTAAAAGAGCAATTGATTTTCCCTGAGATTGACTATGATAAAGTATCTAAAGTACGTGGTATGGATATTGTTATCGTAACTACTGCTAATTCAGATGAAGAAGCACGTGAGTTATTGACTCAAATCGGAATGCCATTTCAAAAGTAATCGCTATATAAGGGAGGCGAAAATGTGGCTAAAAAATCAATGATTGCGAAACAAAAACGCACGCCAAAGCATAATGTTCAAGCGTACACACGTTGTGAACGTTGCGGACGTCCTCATTCAGTAATCCGTAAATTCAAGCTTTGCCGTATTTGTTTCCGTGAACTTGCATACAAGGGTCAGATTCCTGGCGTTAAGAAAGCTAGTTGGTAATACCCTATATTGGGAAGGAGGTAAATTATTATGACAATGACAGATCCAATTGCAGATTTGCTTACTCGCATCCGTAATGCGAACATGGTTCGTCACGAAAGACTGGAAGTTCCTGCTTCTAACATCAAGAAAGAAATCGCTGAAATCCTCAAACGTGAAGGTTTCGTACGTGACGTAGAATATGTTGAAGATAACAAACAAGGTGTTATCCGCATTTTCTTAAAATATGGAGCAAACAATGAGCGCGTAATCACTGGATTAAAGCGTATCTCTAAACCAGGTTTGCGTGTATATGCAAAATCTACAGAAGTACCTAAAGTATTAAACGGATTAGGTATCGCACTTGTTTCCACTTCTCAAGGTGTTTTAACTGATAAAGAAGCTCGTGCACAACAAGTGGGCGGAGAAGTATTAGCTTACGTTTGGTAATAGTTTTTAAATGAATGGAGGTGCAACAGGATGTCACGTGTAGGAAAACAGCCTATCGAAATGCCATCTGACGTTACTCTTACAGTAGGTGAAGATAACCTAGTAACTGTAAAAGGACCTAAAGGTGAACTTTCTCGTACATTCAGTTCTGATATTAAAGTAGAATTAGAAGGTAACACAGTAACAATCACTCGTCCTTCTGATGCAAAAGAACACCGCGCGTTACACGGTACAACTCGTGCCCTTATCGCGAACATGGTTGAAGGTGTATCTAAAGGATTCGAAAGAAATCTTGAGCTTGTCGGTGTAGGTTACCGTGCTCAAAAACAAGGTGCTAAGCTTGTCCTTAACGTAGGGTACTCTCACCCAGTTGAGATCGAAGCTGAAAAAGGCATCGAGATCGAAGTACCATCAAACACTAAGATCTCAATCAAAGGTATCGATAAAGAACGTGTTGGTGCATTAGCAGCTAACATTCGTGCAGTACGCTCTCCTGAGCCTTACAAAGGAAAAGGTATTCGCTACGAAGGTGAATATGTTCGTCGTAAAGAAGGTAAAACAGGTAAATAATGCCGCGTAGGCAATAAGAAAGGAGTGACCGTAGGTGATTACTAAGCCAGATAAGAACAAAACGCGTAAGAAGAGACATGCTCGTGTACGTTCTAAAATTACTGGAACTGAAACTCGTCCTCGTCTGAACGTTTTCCGTTCTAACAAAAACATCTATGCTCAAATTATCGATGATATGAACGGTGTTACTCTTGCAAGTGCATCTTCTAAAGATAAAGATTTCGGATTAGAATCCACTAACACTGTTGAAGCAGCAGAGAAAGTTGGAGAACTAGTTGCGAAACGTGCAGCAGATAAAGGTTTAAAATCTGTAGTATTTGACCGTGGTGGATATTTATATCATGGCCGTATCAAAGCTTTAGCTGAATCAGCTCGTGAAAACGGCTTAGAATTTTAATAAAAAGGAGGGACAATCCAGATGCGTCGTATTGATCCAAGCAAACTAGAATTTGAAGAACGCGTAGTTACAATCAATCGTGTTGCGAAAGTTGTTAAAGGTGGACGTCGTTTCCGTTTCGCTGCTCTTGTAGTAGTAGGCGATAAAAACGGTCACGTTGGTTTCGGAACTGGTAAAGCTCAAGAGGTTCCTGATGCAATCCGTAAAGCGATTGAAGATGCGAAGAAAAATCTAATTGAAGTTCCTATGGTTGGAGGTACAACTCCACACGTAGTAACTGGACGATTTGGTGCTGGTCAAATTCTTATCAAGCCTGCTTCTGCGGGTACAGGAATTATTGCTGGTGGACCTGTTCGTGCGGTACTAGAATTAGCTGGGGTACAAGATATCCTTTCTAAATCACTAGGATCCAACACTCCAATTAACATGGTTCGTGCAACAATCGAAGGTTTAAAACAACTAAAGCGTGCTGAAGACGTAGCTAAATTACGTGGTAAATCAGTAGAAGAACTATTAGGATAAGGGAGGGATAACGATGGCTAACAAACTAGAAATTACCCTCACTCGAAGTGTTATTGGTCGTCCGCAAGATCAACGTAAAACGGTTGAAGCTTTAGGACTTCGCAAAATGCACCAAACAGTTGAGCAACAAGATAATGCTGCTATCCGCGGTATGATCAACAAAGTTGCTCACCTTGTAACGGTAACAGAAAAATAATCGAGTTGTTTCGATAATAAGGAGGTGCCGACATGAAATTACATGAGTTACAACCTGCAGAAGGTTCACGTAAAGTCCGCAACCGTGTAGGACGTGGAATTGGTTCTGGTAATGGTAAAACTGCTGGTAAAGGTCATAAAGGACAAAACGCTCGTTCTGGTGGAGGAGTACGTCCTGGATTCGAAGGTGGTCAAACTCCTTTATTCCAACGTTTACCTAAGCGTGGTTTCACTAATATCAACCGTAAAGAATATGCAATCGTCAATCTTGACGCATTAAATCGCTTCGAAGATGGTACAGAAGTTACTCCGACTTTACTAGTTGAAACTGGTTTAGTAAGTAACGAAAAAGCAGGAATTAAGATTCTTGGTAAAGGTTCAATCGAGAAAAAGCTTACAGTAAAAGCACACAAATTCTCAACCACTGCTAAAGAAGCTATTGAAGCTGCTGGCGGTACATCCGAGGTGATCTAATGTTTCAAACTATCTCCAATTTTATGCGCGTGGGTGATATAAGAAATAAAATTATCTTCACCCTTTTAATGTTAGTCGTCTTCCGTCTTGGTACCTTTATTCCGGTGCCAAACGTTGACGCAAATGTACTAAAGATGCAAGACCAGGCAGGAATTCTCGGATTCCTGAATACATTTGGCGGTGGTGCGCTGCAGAACTTCTCCATCTTCGCGATGGGAATCATGCCTTACATCACAGCTTCGATCATCGTTCAGCTGCTTCAAATGGATGTAGTTCCAAAGTTCACTGAATGGTCGAAGCAAGGTGAAGTAGGCCGCCGTAAATTAGCTCAGTTCACTCGTTATTTCACGATTATTCTTGGTTTCATCCAAGCTCTGGGTATGTCCTACGGCTTTAACCGGATTTATGGTGGAATGCTTATCCAAAGTCCTGGAGTAAGCACGTACTTGTTAATCGCATTGGTATTAACAGCCGGTACGGCTTTTCTTATGTGGCTGGGTGAACAAATCACAGCTAAAGGTGTTGGAAATGGTATCTCGATCCTGATCTTTGCAGGTATCGTAGCTGCGATTCCTAACACTGTAAACCAAATTTATGCTCAACAAATCGAAGGAGCAGGTGAACAACTATTCCTTCGCATTGTCGTTCTTGCACTTTTAGTATTGGCAGTTATTGCAATCGTTGTTGGTACAGTGTTTATTCAACAAGCACTTCGTAAAATTCCGATTCAATATGCAAAACGTTTAGTGGGACGCAGTCCGGTTGGCGGACAATCAACGCATCTTCCTTTGAAAGTAAATGCTGCGGGTGTTATTCCAGTAATCTTCGCGATTTCTTTTATCATCACTCCACAGACCATTTCTACTTTCTTCGGAGAAAATGATGTGACCAGTACGATTCAGTACATTTTTGATTACACGAAGCCGGTTGGTATGATCATCTATGTTGCATTGATCATTGCCTTTACTTACTTCTATGCTTTCATTCAAGTGAATCCGGAACAAATGGCGGAAAACTTGAAGAAGCAAGGTGGATATATTCCTGGTATCCGTCCAGGTAAAACCACTCAGGAGTATCTCACTCGCGTTCTGTACCGCCTAACATTTGTAGGGGCTATTTTCTTATCAGTGATCTCCATTCTTCCAGTGTTCTTCATTAACTTCGCTGGACTGCCGCCTGCGGCACAAATTGGCGGAACAAGTCTCTTGATCGTCGTTGGTGTTGCGCTTGAGACGATGAAACAATTGGAAGCACAGCTGGTGAAACGTCACTACAAAGGGTTCATTAAATAAGAGGGTTTTCGGGAACGTTCTGTTCCTGAAGCCATTTTATAGACATTTGAGGGGGAGTTCGAGTGAATATCGTTCTTATGGGCTTACCAGGCGCAGGAAAAGGCACTCAAGCTGAGAAAATCGTTGAAAAATATGGTATCCCTCATATTTCGACTGGTGATATGTTCCGTGCTGCGATTAAAGACGGCACTGAGCTTGGCTTGAAAGCTAAATCATTCATGGATAACGGCGATCTTGTTCCTGATGAAGTAACAATCGGAATTGTCCGTGAACGTTTAAGCAAAGAGGATTGTGGCAAAGGCTTCTTACTTGATGGCTTCCCAAGAACGGTCGCTCAGGCAGAGGCACTTGAAAACATCCTTACTGATCTTGGTAAAAAGATGAATTATGTCATCAATATAGATGTAGATAAGGACATCCTGATGGGGCGTTTGACAGGTCGCAGAATCTGTAAAGAGTGCGGCGCTACTTATCATCTTGTCTTTAATCCACCAAAAGAAGAGGGCGTTTGTGACCGCTGCGGCGGAGAATTGTATCAGCGTGCTGATGATAATGAAGAAACAGTTCAAAATCGTCTGGACGTAAACATCAAACAAACCCAACCACTTTTGGCATACTACGAAGATAAAGGCTATCTCAAAAACATTGACGGTCAACAAGACATCGATAAAGTGTTTGCTGACATCGATGTATTACTTGGAGGCCTTTCATAATGATCATTTGTAAAACTCCGAGAGAGATTGAGATCATGCGCCAAGCCGGCAGGATTGTGGCACTGACTCATGCGGAATTGCAAAAGTATATTTCACCAGGAATTACGACGAATGAATTGGATGCAATTGCTGAGAAATTCATTCGTAAACATGATGCAATTCCATCTTTTAAAGGGTATAATGGGTTTCGTGGCAGCATCTGTGCCTCAGTCAACAACGAACTGGTTCATGGAATTCCGGGAGATCGGGTGTTAAAAGACGGCGACATTATCAGTATCGATATCGGTGCAAAATATAACGGCTATCATGGCGACTCGGCCTGGACTTATCCAGTTGGGAAGATTGACGATGAAACCCGGAAGCTTCTCGATGTAACAGAGGAATCTTTATATCTGGGGCTTAAGGAAGCTAAACCAGGCGAACGTCTGTCGAATATCTCTCATAGTATTCAAACTTTTGTTGAAGCAAATGGCTTTTCTATCGTTCGAGAGTATGTAGGACACGGAGTTGGTCAAGACTTACATGAGGACCCTCAGATTCCTCATTATGGACCGCCTAACAAAGGTCCTCGCTTAAAGCCTGGCATGGTACTGGCTATTGAACCAATGGTTAATGCAGGAAGTCGATATGTTAGAACGTTATCAGATAACTGGACAGTCGTGACAGTTGATGATAAAATGTGTGCGCACTTTGAACACACCATTGCAATTACTGAAGAAGGCTATGAGATATTGACGAAAGCCTAAGTGAAGGTGATTGGATTGATCGAGTCAGATTCGGCGGTTCCGAGTATAGGTCAGATTGTTCTGCCTCTTAAAGGCAGGGAGGCTGGTTCGTATTCGGTCGTTGTTCAGCAATTGGATGAACGTTTTGTACTCATAGCAGACGGAGATAAACGTAAATTTGATCGCGCCAAGCGAAAGAATATCGGGCATCTTCAACTGTTTGACTATGTTTCTCCAGAAGTTCATAACAGTATTATAGAAACAGGAAAAGTTACGAACGGTAAACTGCGCTATGCTGTTTCAAAGTTTGTAAATGAAGTTTTAATTGATGAGAAGAAGGGAGACATGTTCGATGGCTAAGGATGATGTAATTGAAGTGGAAGGGAAAGTCGCTGAGACTTTGCCTAACGCAATGTTTAAGGTAGAATTAGAAAATGGTCATACAGTTCTGGCACATGTTTCAGGAAAGATTCGTATGCACTTCATCCGTATCCTACCTGGTGACAAGGTGACAGTTGAATTATCACCGTATGACTTAACTCGTGGTAGAATCACTTATCGTTATAAATAATTCATTGCACTCCGTACTATTAAGGAGGTTAGAATAAGATGAAAGTTAGACCATCTGTTAAGCCAATCTGCGAAAAATGTAAAGTTATCCGCAGAAAAGGTAAAGTCATGGTTATCTGTGAAAACCCTAAACACAAACAAAAACAAGGCTAAACTAAAAGGAGGTGCGCTATCACTATGGCACGTATTGCTGGTGTAGACATTCCACGTGACAAACGTGTTGTCATTTCATTAACATACATCTACGGTATTGGTAAAAATACTGCGTCACAAATTCTTTCTGAAGCTGGTGTCTCTGAAGATACTCGCGTTCGCGATCTAACTGAAGACGAACTAGGAAAGATTCGTGATATCGTTGATAAATTAAAGGTTGAAGGTGATCTTCGTCGTGAGATCTCTCTAAACATCAAACGTCTTATGGAAATCGGTTCATACCGCGGTCTTCGTCACCGTCGTGGACTACCTGTTCGTGGACAACATACGAAGAACAACGCTCGTACACGTAAAGGTCCTCGTAAGACTGTAGCAAACAAGAAAAAATAATAGGTAAAGGAGGTTACTTCTTAGTATGGCACGTAAAACAAACACTCGTAAACGTCGTGTGAAAAAGAATATCGAAGCTGGTATTGCACACATTCGTTCTACATTCAATAATACAATCGTAACTATCACTGATGTTCACGGAAACGCTGTTGCATGGTCAAGTGCAGGTTCACTAGGATTCAGAGGTTCTCGTAAATCCACTCCTTTCGCAGCACAAATGGCTGCTGAAACTGCTGCAAAAGCTTCCCAGGAACACGGTTTAAAAACTCTTGAAGTAACAGTTAAAGGCCCTGGAGCTGGACGTGAAGCTGCTATCCGTGCTCTTCAAGCTGCTGGTCTTGAAGTTACTGCAATCAGAGACGTTACTCCAGTTCCTCATAACGGATGCCGTCCGCCAAAACGTCGCCGCGTTTAATTTTTCTGTATAAATTTTGTATCGTTGTCTATAATGGGATATGATACAAAATACGTTCATTCAGAAAAAGGTAACCAGTTGTTGGTGCACAATAGGGAACGTAAACATGGGGAATTTCGGACTTCATATTATTTAGCCCGGAGTTTCGACGTTTTGAAGGAGGGTAAATATTAATGATCGAAATTGAAAAACCAAAAATTGAAACGGTTGAGATCAGCGATGATGCCACATATGGAAAGTTCGTCGTAGAACCACTTGAGCGTGGATATGGTACAACTTTGGGTAACTCCTTACGTCGTATCCTATTATCGTCACTCCCAGGTGCCGCTGTCACATCTATTCAAATAGATGGAGTACTGCATGAGTTTTCAACAATTGAAGGCGTCGTAGAGGATGTCACATCCATCATTTTGAATATCAAAAAGCTAGCGTTAAAGATTTACTCTGATGAAGAGAAGACGCTTGAAATTGATGTGCAGGGTGAAGGGGTCGTTACAGCTGCTGATATTACTCATGATAGTGATGTGGAAGTGTTAAATCCTGATTTACACATTGCCACATTATCTAAAAGTGGTCACTTCCGTGTGCGTTTAAGCGCATCCCGCGGACGTGGATACAGACCTGCTGACCAAAACAAACGTGAGGATCTTCCTATCGGTGTGATCCCAATCGATTCTATTTACACTCCAGTTTCACGCGTTAATTATCAAGTAGAAAATACTCGTGTTGGTCAAATGACGAACTATGATAAGCTTTCTCTTGATGTATGGACTGATGGAAGTATTGGACCGAAAGAAGCGATTTCTTTAGGTGCTAAGATTCTGACAGAACACTTAAATATTTTCGTTGGCCTTACAGATGAAGCGCAGAATGCTGAAATCATGGTAGAAAAAGAAGAAGATCAAAAAGAAAAAGTTCTTGAGATGACGATCGAAGAATTAGATCTTTCTGTTCGTTCTTACAACTGCCTGAAGCGTGCTGGAATCAACACTGTTCAAGAGCTTGCTAACAAGACTGAAGAAGATATGATGAAAGTGCGTAACCTAGGACGTAAATCACTTGAAGAGGTTAAAGTTAAACTTGAAGACCTTGGATTAGGATTACGTAAAGACGATTGATTATCATTTTAGATATATAGTTTCAACAAAGGAGGGAACCCTTAATGGCTTACAGAAAGTTAGGACGTACTAGTGCCCAACGTAAAGCAATGCTACGTGATTTAGCTACTGACCTAATCATCAATGAGCGTATCGAAACGACTGAAACTCGCGCGAAAGAGCTTCGTTCAGTTGTGGAAAAGATGATCACATTAGGTAAACGTGGTGATGTTCACGCACGTCGTCAAGCTGCTGCATTCATTCGTAAAGAAATTGCAAACGCTGAAAACAACCAAGATGCTCTTCAAAAGTTATTCTCTGACATCGCTCCTCGTTACAACGAGCGTCAAGGCGGATATACTCGCATTATGAAGGTTGGTCCTCGCCGTGGTGACGGTGCTCCAATGGCAATCATCGAATTAGTTTAATAATTCGTGACTACTAACATTAAGGGCGGGACAGTTAATCCTTAACTGCTTCTTTGCCCTTTTTGTATAAGTGCATGATTGATGATGAAAAGCAGAGCGTTACGATGAGCAGCACGGCTGACTCGTCTAGCTCGTGCGCCCCTTCCAACTTCTATAACGATAGAAGCTGTTCATGGATGAACAAGAAAAGGTATCTTTTCTTTGGTCGGGGTGCAGGCTTTTTTTTATTTATATGGAATTTTGCTATTATTTATTTATTGAATTATATAACACTTCTTTATACCGCTATTGATTTCCGTGGAAGGCTTCGCTTTCCGCGGGCGGCCGGTGAGCCTTCTCGTCGCATTCGCTCCTGCGGGTTAGAAAAGCGAAAAGGCTTTGGTCAGAGGCGGGTGGCATAGGGCGACTCGGCCACGAAGGCGTTCTTTGCCTTCTTGGACGAGTTGACTTATGACATGTGCCTCTAAGCCTTGGAGCTGGACAAATCTCACCTGCCTCGCTTTTCCCGCAGGAGTCTTCGCCTTCCACTCCAATCAATAGCTGAAAACAGTTTAATATATAGAAAATGTTCTAAAATAAAAACAATCTGTTCTTATAAGAAAAAAGCCGAGCAGAGTTAATATATACAGCTGAGTATTGATGAGCATAGAGGAGGTATGTATTGTGCGAGAGTTGATTAGTGTGAATGATGTGTATTTTCGTTATCCGGATCAGCAAGCTTATGCTCTGGAGGGAATCAATCTTCATGTAGAGCAGGGTGAGTGGCTTGCGATTGTCGGGCATAATGGTTCTGGTAAATCGACGCTTGCCAAGATGCTGAACGGCCTGCACTTTCCTGAAAAGGGTGACGTTACAGTAGATGGAATCGCCTTAGAAGAAGAGACGATCTGGGATATCCGCTCCAAGATTGGAATGGTCTTTCAAAATCCAGATAATCAGTTTGTCGGTGCTACAGTCGAAGATGATGTGGCTTTTGGGTTAGAAAACCATGGAGTACCCTATGAAACGATGGTGCAAAGAGTAGGTGACGCTTTAAAGCGTGTCCATATGGAAGATTTTCTTGATCAAGAGCCGCACCATTTATCAGGCGGACAGAAGCAGCGTGTGGCAATTGCAGGAGTGGTGGCCCTTCAGCCGGATATCATCATCTTGGATGAATCCACATCGATGCTTGATCCGAAGGGAAAGAAAGAAGTACTCGAGACGGTAAGGATTCTTAAGGAAAAAGAGAATTTGACCGTAATTTCGATTACCCATGACCTTGAAGAAGCAGCAAAGGCCGATCGGATCATTGTACTGAACAAGGGAAAAGTCTTTAAGGAAGGAACCCCTCAAGAGATTTTCCTGCTGGAGGATGAATTAAAGAAATTGGGGCTTGATTCACCTTTTACCATAAAGCTTTCAGGAGCATTGAAGAATGCGGGTATACCATTACCTGCCACATATTTTACAGAAGAAGAGCTGGTGATCGAGTTATGCAAATCTCATTTCAACAAGTAGAATATCGGTACTCTTATAAAACCCCATTTGAAAAACTGGCCCTTGAAGATATCAATCTCTCCATTCCTTCCGGTCAGTTTTTGGGTGTCATCGGTCATACTGGTTCAGGCAAGTCGACCCTTCTTCAGCATCTGAATGCCTTGTTAAAGCCGACATCGGGAATAGTGAATGTAGGGGAATATACAATCAGCCCTGATAAAAAGTTGAAGAGCCTGAAACCAATCAGACAAAACGTCGGGATTGTCTTTCAGTTTCCGGAACATCAATTGTTTGAAGAAACCGTACTGAAAGATATTTGCTACGGTCCGATGAATTTTGGCATATCTGAAGAAGAGGCTAAAGAAAGAGCGAAGGAACTGATCGTGAAGGTTGGACTTTCAGAGGACATCCTTCAGAAGTCTCCATTTGACCTTTCAGGCGGGCAGATGAGAAGGGTCGCCATTGCAGGGGTACTTGCAATGAATCCGGATGTGATCGTATTGGACGAGCCCACTGCAGGACTTGATCCCCGTGGGCAGCGTGAGATCATGGATATGTTCTATGATCTTCATAAAGAGAAAGGCTTGACCACCATTCTTGTCACGCACAGCATGGAGGACGCTGCTCATTATGCAGATGAGATTGTCATCATGCAGAAGGGACGCCTAAAGAGAAAGGGTGCCCCACAAGAGATTTTCTCTAATCCAGAGGAATTATTTGAAATGGGACTGGATGTACCAGATGTGGTCCGCTTCCAGTTTAAGCTGGAAGAGCGCATCGGCAGGAAGCTCGGGGTCACCTGTTTGACGATTGAAGAACTCGCTGATGCCATCCGTACCCTTGATAAGGGAGGTAACCCCCTATGATGGAGAAGATGATATTCGGACGTTATGTACCGGCAAATTCGATTCTTCACAGCATGGATCCAAGATCGAAGCTGCTCTTTATATTCGGTTTTATATGTGTTGTATTTTTAGCCGACAACTTGGTCACCTATGCCATTTTAGGAGCTTTTACGCTTACTGCACTCATCTTTTCCAATCTTCCCATCCGGTTCATCATCGGAGGGCTGAAGCCCATTCTATGGCTGATCTTGTTTACGTTTTTTCTGCATGTATTCTTTACAAAGGAAGGCGGGGTCATCCTGGATCTTGGATTCCTTAAGGTTCATGAGGAAGGGCTGCGTCAGGGGATATTCATATCCCTGCGTTTCTTTTACCTGATCCTGATCACATCCTTGCTGACGCTGACGACGTCCCCAATCACAATCACCGACGGGTTGGAAACATTATTGAACCCGCTGCGCAAGGTGAAGTTCCCCGTCCATGAACTTGCGCTAATGATGTCGATCTCGTTACGGTTCATCCCGACCCTGATGGAGGAAACGGATAAAATCATGAAAGCGCAGATGGCCAGGGGGGCAGAGTTCTCTTCCGGGCCGGTCAAAGAACGCATCAAGGCAATCATCCCATTGCTGATACCGTTATTTGTAAGTGCGTTCAAGCGCGCTGAGGACCTGGCGACGGCGATGGAAGCAAGGGGTTATCAAGGCGGCGAAGGAAGAACGAAATACAGGCTTCTTTCCTGGCATAAGAAAGATACAGGCGCCCTGGTGGTGCTTGGCATCCTGACAGTCTTGTTACTACTCTTCAGAGGATAGGGGGAGTGAATCTATGAAGCGGGTAAAATGTACAATCTCATATGACGGCACACATTTCAGCGGTTATCAGATACAGCCAAACCAGCGTACAGTACAGGGCCTCCTGGAAGACACCCTTAGTGCCATCCATAAAGGGGAGCGGATACGTGTCACCGCTTCGGGCAGAACGGATGCAGGGGTCCACGCACACGGCCAGGTATTCCATTTTGATACCCCCTTAACGATCCCTGAAGAGAAATGGCCGGTCGTGTTGAATACGCGGCTGCCTGATGAAGTGACGATCAAGAATGCCCAATTCGTGCCTGAAGACTTTCACGCACGGTTTTCGGTGAAAAAGAAGGAGTATCGTTACAGAGTCTACACGTCAGAGTCACGAAGTCCTTTCTACCGTCATTTTGCTCTGCATTATCCTTATAAGATTTCCGTCGGGGAAATGAAAAAGGCGGCAGTGGATCTAAGAGGGGAGCATGACTTCACAAGTTTTTGTTCTGCTAAAACGGAAGTAGTAGATAAAGTGAGGAATCTTCACAGTATCACCATAACTGAACACGAAGACGAAATTGTATTTTCGTTTATTGGAAATGGTTTTCTGTACAACATGGTCAGAATTCTGGTCGGCACCCTGCTCGAGGTAGGTTCTGGAAATCTTCGCAGCGAGGACATGAAGAAGATCCTTGACGCCAAGGACAGGAATCAGGCAGGAAAGACCGCCCCTCCGCACGGGCTCTATCTTTGGAAGGTAGATTATGAGGACTAATAGATTTTAGAGAGACAATGTATTCTAATAAGCAGTATCAGGCAGTTCTAGCTGTAGATTGGAGTGCAAGACGAAGACTCCTGCGGGAAAAGTAGCTAATGTGAGACCCCGCAGGAGCGAAAGCGACGAGGAGGCTCACGGGCTACCCGCGGAAAGCGAAGTCTTGCACGGAAATCAACAGCGGAGTTTAAAAGAGGACCTGAAAAATAATTTTTTTACTAAAACAACTAATCCAGGTGTAACATTCCCTTGACAATCCCTTTAGAACAAGATATTATAGCATATGGTATGTTATTAACCCCACGATAAGCCCCGGAATCTTATTGTGATTAGAAAATAAATACTACGGATTCATTTAATAGGAGGTAAACTCATGCGTACTACGTATATGGCAAAAGCCAACGAAATCGATCGTAAATGGTACGTTGTAGATGCTGAAGGCAAAACTCTAGGTCGTCTAGCAAGTGAAGTCGCTTCAGTTCTACGCGGTAAACACAAACCAACATTCACACCACACGTTGACACTGGTGATCATGTAATCATTCTTAACGCTTCAAAAATCGAATTGACTGGTAAAAAGCTTACTGATAAGATCTACTACCGTCACAGTAACCACCCTGGTGGTTTGAAGCAGCGTACTGCATTAGAAATGCGTACAAACTACTCAGAGAAAATGTTAGAGCTTACGATCAAAGGTATGCTTCCTAAAGGTTCTCTAGGTCGTCAAATGATCAAGAAGCTTCATGTTTACTCTGGATCTGAGCATCCACACCAAGCACAACAACCAGAAGTTTACGAACTTCGTGGATAATTAATAAGAGGAGGTTATTATCTTGGCTCAAGTTCAATATTACGGAACTGGTCGTCGTAAGAGTTCAGTAGCTCGCGTACGTTTAGTACCAGGTAACGGTAACATTGTTATCAATGATCGTGAAGTAGAAGTATATATCCCATTCGCAGCACTAAGAGAAGTAATCAAGCAACCATTAGTTGCAACTGAAACTCTTGGTAACTATGACGTTTTAGTAAACGTACATGGTGGAGGCTATGCAGGTCAAGCTGGTGCGATCCGTCACGGAATCGCTCGTGCTTTACTGCAAGCTGATCCTGAGTACCGCGGTACTCTAAAACGCGCTGGATTATTAACTCGTGACGCTCGTATGAAAGAACGTAAAAAATACGGTCTTAAAGGCGCTCGTCGTGCACCACAATTCTCTAAGCGTTAATTTTTGCTTACAGAGACTCTCAACCTTTTGGGTTGGGGGTCTTTTTTTATTGTGGGGAGGAGTTCGTAATGGATGACTGGGTCCGTGGGGAGCGGACTTGTCGAAAAATCGGCAGTTCGCACTTATATGGGGAAGTTCGTTCATATAGCACATATTGATTTTGTGTGAGGGTAATTCCTTATTATTCCAAGTGACGGAATTATCCGGGAAATCGAAAGATAAAAGCGGAAAAGTAAAAGATTATTGGTCAAAATTAAAAGATTATCGGGCAAAACTCGAAGATTATTCAATGAAAACGAAAGATTTCTTTATCTCCCATTCCACGGACCCGTCCCCATGGCTCTTCCCACAGTAAAAACTCTCAAAAAAAGATTATTTGTGACTAGATTCCCCACCACATATAGTCCATTATTCCTTGAAAGTAAAAGAGAATCTCTCTGATTGACTGCCATTAAAGGCTGGAACATCAATATTTTACGTGAAAACTCTCTTTTTGATATGAAAATAAAGGTAAGCGTTTCCATTTATAAACTTGTGACCATCTACACAAATATACTCAGATAAAAATCTGAATTCTGATTTGACAGATTATTTTGACTCCGTTATGATGATAAAAATTCGAACAACACAATTGAATAAATCCTTATCAAGAGCCGGGGGAGGAATCTGGTCCCGTGATCCCGCAGCAACCGTTACTTGTAACAAGGTGCTAATTCCAGCAAGCAGATGCTTGAAAGATGAGTGGATGGTATAGAATCGAACCTCTTCCTCATCGGGAGAGGTTTTTTGGTTGCAACAGATAATTGTAGAGTCATCGCTGCTGCTTCTAAACCGAGTATAACGATAAGAATACCCAAATCTAACTTCACCCCAAGAGTACACAACAATCCACCGAAGCCACGGCCAAACAATATTTTTAATAAAGGAGAACTGTCCCATGAAAAAACAAATCCATCTCAACGGCTTCATCCAAAACTCGCCATCCCCGCATTCAACCGGCTTATGGAAGCATGAAAAAGATCAAGGTACTTCTCACAACAACCTGGCTTATTGGATTGAAGCGGCAAAGACGCTCGAACGCGGGAAATTTGATGCGATGTTCATCGCGGATGTGCTTGGTACATACAGCGTTTATGAAAACAGTCATGATGCAGCAGTCAGGGGTGCGGTGCAGCTGCCTGCACATGATCCGCTCATCCCGATCTCGGCAATGGCCGCGGCAACGGAGCATCTTGGATTTGCACCGACCATCTCAACGACTTATGCTCAGCCATATTCACTGGCACGGCAGTTATCGACGCTTGACCATTTAACAGGAGGAAGGGTTGCGTGGAATGTGGTGACCTCCTATTTAGAAAGTGAAGCGGTCAATCTTGGACTGACCGGAAGACTTTCAAAGGAACTCCGGTACAACCGCGCAGATGAATTTCTCCAAGTGGTTTATAAGCTGTGGGAGCACAGCTGGGAGAATGATGCGGTCGTTTATGATCAAGAAAATGATACGTTTGCGGATCCGGAAAGGGTTCATTCCATCAACCATGAAGGAGAGTTTTTCAGTGTGCCTGGCCCTCATCTGGTAGAGCCGTCGCCACAGCGGACCCCAGTATTATTCCAGGCGGGATCTTCTCCTAAAGGAAGGGATTTTGCAGCAAAACATGCCGAGGCGGTCTTTACGAAAAATCACTCACTCGACGGATTGAAGCTGTATACATCCGATATCCGGAGACGAGCCGGCGAGCAGGGAAGAAACCCAGCCGAACTTCTGATTTTCCCAATGATTCTGCCGATCATCGGTTCCACAGAAGAAGAAGCATATGCCAAATATGAAGAACTGACGAATCATGTCAGCTACGAAGGCACGGCTTCCCTTTTATCGGGGCATACAGGGATTGACTTCTCTCAATTCGATCCTGATCAGTATATCGAGGACATTGAGACGGATGCTATGCAGGGAAATCTCGATATGTATGGAAAAGACCCGAACAAAAAATGGACGCTCCGGGAAGCGATTAAAAATCACGGCTTGGGCAATGGGACAGTGAAGTTTATCGGTACACCTGAGCAAATTGCTGATGAAATCGAGAGATGGGCTATAGAAGGGGACGCAGATGGCTTTAATATTGCCCAGGCGTATTCACCGGGTACATTCACTGAGTTTGTTGATCATGTGGTCCCGGAACTCCAAAAGCGGGGGATTTACCGAACGGAATATGAAGGATCGACCTTGAGGGAAAACATGTTTGGCAGAGGCCGTAAACACTTGCCTGATCATCACCCTGCCAAGAAGCTTGCACCCGTTCATTTATAAAACACTTAGATAGAAGGGAGAAGAAAATGAGTCAAATAGCATTATATACATGGATAGGATTTGCCGTATTCCTTGCAGCGATGTTCACCCTGGGTTTTATCAGTATGAAAAAAACCAAAAGTGTAAGTGATTTTGCCATTGGCGGGGGAAACCTCGGACCTTATGTCCTCGGTCTTTCTTTTGCCGCCACGTACTTAAGTGCGGCCACCTTCCTTGGTTATCCGGGCTGGTCGCATGATTGGGGATTATCGAATCTTTGGTTGTTCCTGGCCATGATCGGCGGGGGGCCGATCGGGGTATTGATGGTAGCCAAGAAAGTCCGAAAGCTCAATAACGGACAACGGTCACTTTCCCTTCCGGACTGGCTGGGGGATTTTTATAACAGCGATCTTCTCCGGGTCGGTACAGGGCTGATTCTTTTGTTTAACATTTTTTATATAGCGGCCCAATTTGTAGCAGGTGCCCGCATTTTTGAATATCTGCTCGGCTTGTCCTATCAGGGCGGGTTGATTTTTATAGCTGTGATCGTTGTACTTTACGTCTTTGGCGGAGGGGCATTCGCCGATATTTATACAGATGCTGTCCAGGCAGTGATGATGGCAGCGGCCGGGGTCTTTATTTTCATTTCAGGGATTGTCGTCTTCTGGAAGGGAAGCATCGCCTCAACCTTTACCGGCATCAGTGGAAAATTGGCGGCCCAGGATGGGAATCTGATTCAGGCTTTCAATCCGGACTCTGCTCATTTTTCTTCCTTGAGTCTAGTGACAGGGGCGATTGTGATTCAGTGGGCATTTGCCTCAGCCCCTCATCTGTTTAACAAGGTGCTTGGTCTGAAGAGTGAAAAAGATTTGGGGAAAATGATTTTGACTTATGTGATTACTGCAGCATTTTCAGTTTTAGTGTTATTCGGAGGTATTTACAGCAGGGCTGCACTGGGAGATACCGTTGCAGCTCCTGATCTGGCACTGATGGAATATGCAGTCTATGCCTTCCCGGCAGTCATCGTTGCGCTTTTGGGTGTTGTGGTCCTTGCTGCTGCAATGTCGACAACGGATGGATTGTTTGTTTCGATTTCGACTGTCTTTGCCAATGATATCTTTTTGAAAGTACTGGTGAAAAGAGGGATTGTGAAAGTGAGCGACTCGAAAGCTGAGAAAATCGCGCTGCAGATCAGCCGCCTTTCAGTGCCCGTCATCGGGCTCCTGGCCTATTTGATTGTCTTGAAGCCGCCTGCGTATATGGGAGACATCATGTGGATTGGCATTTCAGGAATTGCGGCCGGCACGATGGGGCCGATTTTACACGCAGTGTATGGACGAAGAAAAGCATCCGCCAGGGCAGCTGAACTTTCCATGGTAATCGGACTTCTTTCCTACCTTATCCTATACTTTGGAGGAATCGTGCCAAGCACCATGGCAGCGGGGGCCGTCTCAACCTTCATCGGAATAGCCGTGATCACAGTGCTCGCCCCCATCTTAAAAGAAAAGCAGCCGCAAACCAGCCAAAGACTCGAAAAAGTCTACAACATAAAATAAAGGAAAGGATGAAACAACATGTTCGTAAACGAAATGCTCTCCATCTGGCTCTACGGCTTCATCACATTCCTGACCATCATCGGTTTATCGCTGTGGAAGTGGTATTTTTCAAAATAATGTGAATAACCGAATTTGGTACTGATTTTAGTGTAGACTCCTAATTCCGCTTTTGATTTCCGTGGAAGACTTCGCTTTCCGCGGGCGGTTGCTGAGCCTCGGCCATGGGGGTAACTGTCCAGCTCCAGGGCTTAGAGGCACATGTCATAAGCCAAATCGACCAAGAAGGCAAAGAACGCCTTCGTGGCCGATTCGTCTTATGCCACACGCCTCTGAGCAAAGCCCTTCCGCTTTTCGATTAGGAGTCTTCGTCTTCCACTCCAATCAACCGCTGGAACGGACTTAAAAATAAAACGTGTATTTTACAATTAATTAAAACCCGAACTCATTTGAATCCAAGAATCCAGATGAAAGTTTGGGTTTTTATAGTTTTTATGACAAGCTAAGGTTTGATGAAAACACTTTGATGGGTTCTATTCATATCGACATTATTTTTAAGAAACGACCTTAGTAAAAAACGATGTGTTTAACAAAATACAGAGTGGATTGAAGCGGAAGGCACTTGACTCCGACGGGATATAGAGGAAAGGTCGAGACCCCGGAGACGGGACGTCGAGGAGGCTTGACTTCCTCCCCGCGGAAAGCAAGTGCCTGCAGCGGAAAGGAACGGTCTGCGATTGATTCCGGAACAGTTTTTAAGAAAAAGGCTAACTGAATTTCAATCAAAATTGGTAACAGTTACTCGAATGAAGACATCCCTTCAGTAGGAAAATACGTTCAAAGGGGTGGATGTACATTGAACGTTATTACAACCTTCAATACAAAGAGAAGAGAAAAACAAATCAAAACAGAAAGAAAACTGCTAAAAGAAATTTCAATTAAAATGCTCCAGGAAAGTGTAAGGAAGCATTTTGGATATATAAAAATTCAAGGTGGAGTATTCATGCAGCAAGGGTTTGACGAGGCATGCTTCGATGTCGCGATCGAAGCCTATCTGCTGGGAGGAAAAGTAAGCAAGTTCGGATACTCCGGAGAAGATATTGAATCTGTCAAAAAGCGGTGCAGGGAAGAATTAAAACATTTTATCGATACGCTTTATAACTTCTGGTTGTATTGGTCCGAGATGGGGATTTCCAATCAAGTCGACGAATCCATTTACTACAGCTGTGAACACTTTGTAGAAACATGGTGGTCAGAAGGGTATGAAAAAGGCATCAAGCGCCTAAAGCTTCGTCTTCATTAATACTTTTATGTTCTAAAATGGTTTCTTGTCCCATATTTTTAGTAAAGAACGGCTGAGTTTCAGTTTTTTACTTAAAAATAGGGGGAGTGACATGAGACAGAAATTAAAGCTTGCAGGGATTATTGCCGCCCTCGGCATCTTGCTGTTTATTATTCAATATAAAATTATGGATAAGGATACATGGGATTCATGGAATCTTCCCTTATCTGGAAAGATTATATATATCGATCCCGGTCACGGGGGCCCTGATGGCGGAGCGGGGGATAAAAACGCTTTGGAAAAAGACATTGCATTAAATGTTTCGCTGATGATCAGAGACTACCTTCAGGAACAGGGAGCCCTTGTACTTATGACCCGTGAAGAAGACAAAGATTTAGCGGATGAAGACACAAAAGGATACAGCAGGAGAAAGGTAGAGGATTTGCACAAACGTCTGAACCTTATTAATGAATCAGAAGCGGATATGTTTTTGAGCATTCATTTAAATTCAATTCCTTCTCCGAAGTGGAGCGGTGCACAGACCTTCTATAATCCGAAGTTTGAGGAAAACAAAGCTCTTGCAAAAGCCATACAGAGAGAAATCACACGAAATTTAGAGAACACAAGCCGGGAAGCAAAAGGTCTTCAAAGTGTATATATCTTAAAGCATTCTAAAAAAGCGGGGGCTTTGGTCGAGATTGGTTTCCTTTCAAATCCTGAAGAACGTAAAAGGCTTTTGGAGGAAGAGTATCAGGAAAAGGTGGCGGCTTCAATCTATCAAGGTGTCTTGAACTACTTAACTGAAAAAGAATGATGGCGAAGAGCTTCTCCTCAAACGGGAGCGGCTTTTTGTTTTTTACATTAAAACCACGTTAAGAATGAACCTGTGAAGGGTATAGAGTATTATATACCTCGAAGTAGTCTACACTTTAAGAAGAGACAAGTCATTAGGATAGGAAGGGTTCAATTATGAAAGAAACGATTATCAAGATTCTTGAACAAAATTATCATGATCTTTATACAAAATGGGTCCAGGATTTAGAAGAGTCCACAGATACATTGAATATTTCATATTACCAAAACACCCATGTGAAGAATGAATTGTTCAAGTCGATTTATAAAAGCCTCCATCAGGAGAATGAAGACTTCATCAAAGAATTCGATGATCTGTACAAAAAAATCGTGGAAAACAATGAAGCGCTTGAATATATTTCGACTGGATATCAATCGTTCAGAAGGACCACATTGAACGTTTTGCTCGAAGAAGATTTAACCAAAGAGGAAGTATTGGAAATTTATAATGAAATCGATCTATGGTTCGATCCGGTCTTCAACAAAATGATCAGTAAGTGCACAGATACATGGGAAGAAACGTTCAACGCCCAGAGGAAAACGCTGGTTGAACTATCTGCTCCCGTCATCCAATTATATGATCATATTTCAGTGATGCCGTTAGTCGGACATATCGATGAAGAAAGAATTAACCGGATTAAAGAAAACCTCCTTGAAGGTGTAACCAAATATCATTCTTCCATTGTCTTTCTTGATATTACCGGAGTTCCGGTGCTTGATACATTTGCAGCTCAGGGGATCATCGAATCAACAAGGGCGGCTGGTCTGCTCGGTGCCGAATGTATCCTTGTAGGAGTAAGACCAGAAATTGCCCAGACGCTCATCAATTTGGGGATCGACTTAAAAGAACTGAAAACATTCAGTTCCCTTAATAATGGACTGAATTTTGCCCGGAATCAAATGGGTAATTAACAACGACTGAAAGAGCTGCTCCGATGGCAGCTCTTTTTTGTGTTGGGTATAAAATGGACTAGTATATCGATTGAAACTACAGTTTGATAAAAAGCTGTTTGCTAAAGTCCTTTGTAATAATGTTGCTTATAGAAATCGCAGAGTGGATTGGAGCGGAAGGCACTTGACTCCGGCGGGATTTAGAGGAAAGGTCGAGACCCCGGAGACGGGACGTCGAGGAGGCTCGACTTCCTCCCCGCGGAAAGCAAGTGTCTGAAGCGCAAAGGAACGGTCTATGTTCATTGCCGATAAAAATATTCGACAAGTAAGAATCATCTGTACAGGTCAAAATGATATTCGAGAAAAGTATTCCAACCCTTTTAACAGTTATTTCTGATAACGATATGTTATACTGATAGTAGTTGTAAACGAATACATACAAAAGGGTGGTTATTCATGTTAACAGAACAGCAGACACGCGATCTTTTATCTCAGTTAGAGGATCCTTTTTTACATAAAACGTTAAAAGAAACCAATGGTGTTGTCGAAGTTAGTGTGAAAGAAGAAAAAGAGCATGTAAGCGTGAAGATTGCACTTGCAAAAACCGGGACCGGCGAACAAATGCAATTCCAGCAAAAGGTTGTCCAATTATTAAAGGACAATGGAGCGGCATCTGTTGGAATCCGTTTTACTGAACTTCCTCAGGAAGAACTCGAAAAACATAGGGGAACAGGCGGAGAAGGTACGGATTTATTATCCCCTGCAAGCAAGACCACTTTCATCGCAATCGCCTCGGGTAAAGGCGGGGTGGGGAAATCCACTGTTTCAGTCAATCTTGCAGTGGCACTTGCCCGTCAAGGTAAAAAAGTGGGATTGATTGATGCGGATATCTATGGATTCAGCGTCCCGGATATGATGGGGATCGTGAAGCGTCCGGTAGTTCGCGGGGAAAGAATTATCCCAGTAGAACGTTTTGGCGTCAAAGTCATCTCGATGGGCTTTTTCGTTGAAGACAATGCACCTGTCATTTGGAGAGGACCGATGTTAGGGAAAATGCTCAATAACTTCTTCTCTGAAGTGGAGTGGGGAGACCTGGATTATCTGCTTCTTGACTTGCCTCCGGGTACGGGAGATGTGGCACTTGACGTTCATACGATGCTTCCGCATTGTAAGGAAATTATCGTCACCACCCCTCATCCGACAGCGGCGTTTGTTGCTGCCCGTGCTGGAGCCATGGCATTACAGACTGATCATGATATCCTCGGCGTTGTGGAGAACATGGCATACTTTGAAAGCAAGCTGACCGGTGAGAAGGAATTCGTATTCGGTCAAGGCGGCGGTGAGAAGCTGACAGAGGAATTGCGTACAGACCTCCTTGGCAAATTGCCGCTGCAGCAGCCTGATTGGAATGAAGAGGATTTCGCCCCTTCCATCTATGCTGAAGATCACAGGCTTGGGCAGATTTATGGAGAGATCGCTCATAAAGTCATTGAGAAATTATCTTAACCAAACAACGAAGCATGCGAAAATGGAAAAGGCAAATAGCGGGGATGTGTCCCTTGCCATTTGCCTTTTTTAAATGAAGGATGGTTTAAGCTCCGCCGCCTTGGCCTCCGCTTTCTCCTGAAGTCTCACCCGATCCGCCGCCGGCTGCACCGCTTCCGCCTTCACCGCCGCCTTCCTCTTGTTTTCCGCCGCCAGCTTCCTCGGCTGCTTTAAGGAGGATATCCTGGATCTTTGCTTTGAATAATGGGCTTTCAAATGTTTCGAGGACCACTTTTTGAAGGTGCTCGCGGTACTCTTTGCTTTTTAGGGCCTCTGTTAATTCCTTCTGAAATTCAGGATCTTTCATCAAGTCCATCATCATGCCCTGATACTCGGGATCCTTCATCAAATCTTTGAGTAACTTCTCGTTGCCATCCTTCATGCTTTTTGCCATGGATTCGGCAAACTTGGGATCTTCAAATGATTTCTTCCAGAATTCAGTGCCTTTTTTAGACGTAAGTGTTTTGGAAATGGTATCCTTAACAACTCCCTGGTCCATAATAAGCTCTGACTTCATTTTTTCATCTTTCATCACTTCTTGTATTGCTTTCTTTCCATCGTCGGTTTTTAATATATCGACAACCATTTTCTTGGTTTCTTCATAATCCATTTTGCTGCTGCCCGTATCTCCCCCTCCGCCGCAAGCGGCTAAAAGAAGGACAGTCAGTAGAAAAAGAAAGGAATATCTTTTCATGGGTAGTCTCCTTCCATACAAATTCCCTTACCTTTAATATGAGAAATTACGAAAAAAATATGCACATCCAATACTGGTACCTAGATTTTTTAAAGGAGCGTTGGTACAATCAACAGAGTGTATATTTTAAATTTGGAGGAAAAATGCAGTGACCATCCGAAATTGGATTCGTTTTTTTGTACATACGTTAATTCTTGGTGGAGCAGTAACGGCTATAGCCTCTCTTTTCATTAGATGGGATCAATACAGCCCATACATTCAAGATGGAAATGTAATTGGAATATTATCCAGCCTTTTATGGTTTATATTTGTAGGGTTTACATTCAGTGTCATCAGTCAAATGGGATACTTTGCTTATTTAACGATCCACCAGTTTGGAGTGGGGATGTTTAAAAGCTTTTGGAATTCTGTTCAGGTAGTGTTAATTGCATTTGTGCTATTCGACCTTATCTATTTCCGATTCAGGGCCTTCGCAGAAGAAGGAGCATCATATACCCCGTATATCCTCTTGGGAATCGGGATCCTGTTAGTGGGAATGCTTGTCGCGTACTTTAAGAACCAACAATCGGAAGCAAAGACCAATACATTTATATCAGCGCTGTTCTTTATGGTCGTTGTGACCACATTGGAGTGGCTTCCAGTCCTATTGGTTAACTCAATTAAATGGCTTTATCTTATGCTGATTGCATTATTGGTATGTAACGCTTATCAGCTCCTGAGACTTCCCAAATACATTGAACAATCCCAGATCGAAAGACAAAATAAGCAGCAGAAGAATTAACAAAAAACCCCCAAAGGAGTGCAGTCCTCTTTCGGGGGTTTTTTAATTAAGAAAGAATAAATTTCACTTCGAGAATTGTCCAGCTCCGGCGACTAGCCCCTCGAGGTCATAAGCTAAATAGACCAAGAAGGCAAAAAGCGCCTTCCCGGCCCATTCATCTTATGCTTGCCGGGGCTGAACGAGCCGCCTCCGCTTTTCCTGTTTATTGTATTAAATTCGTTTTTGCATCTCCGTTTGAAATCATATCTGACACAGACACAAAGCTTCCTTTTCCTTTCAGGGTCTTCACGATATCGGGCAGCGCTTTTTTCGTCTGCTTTGCAGAATCGGAAGCATGGAGAAGAATGATATCTCCTTTTTTGGCGCCTGTTACATTTTCTATAATTGCTTCTGTTCCGGGATTGGTCCAGTCCTTCGAGTCCACGCTCCAGTGCACAACGGTCAACCCGAGGCTGTCTGCCACCTTTAATGTTTCTTTATCAAAGTGACCGGTCGGAACGCGAAGTAATTTTACATCTTTCACATTCAGCTTTTCAAAAACAGTATCAGCTTTCATGATATCCTGCCTGATTTTATTCGGCTCCATATCGGTATAGTCAGAATACGCGTAGCCAAGATTACCGATTTCGTATCCTTCCTTCACAATTTGCTCAACTAAATCTGGATGACGCTCAGCCCAGGAACCCGAAATGAAGAAAGTGGCCGACTGAACGTTTAACTTCTTTAACTCCTCTAATATCGGCTTTGCTTTCTCATCTCCCCATCCAATATTGAACGTTAAAGCGATGCCCTTCTCACCTTTGTAAATAGCCTTCGGGCCATCTTTCGTTCCGAATACCGGAACAGAAGAGAGCGTACTGCTGTAGACAAATAGTGCGGTAAAGAACGAGATGACTATGACAAGACTGATCTGCTTCATTCGTTTCGCATTTACGGTATAGAAAACATTCATTACACAATCCCTCCGTGACATCTATCTCTATTAAAGATATGCATGTCCTCAGAAAAAATATCTAACTTCAGAAAAAAGTGATTATAAAATACTCCAGTTGGAAAAAACTACAAATAACAACATAAAGGGGTGACTTACTTGCTGGGGTTGATGATTGATGATAGAGAAAGACAAGAGCTGGAATATCTGTTGAAAAGAGAAATGGATGAAATCCTGTTTGATCTGAAAGATGCCCGGATCGATCAAATCGTGAAGCGGGCTATGGACGAACGATATAAAATATTGTTTTCTCTATTCCGCAGATTTGCAAGTCATAAAGAATGCCTCAAGTATATGAAGAGAAGCAATGATAAAAAAGAGAAATTCGAATAACATGCAGCGGCTTTTTAATGGACAGGCTTACCATACAAAAGTAATCATCCATAGAAAGCCGCTTTTGAAATGTCATGAATTTAATAAGTTGTAAAAAAACTTTAAAAATGTATTGACCCCGTAAAAAAATCTTGGTATATTATTAATCGTCGCTGTTGCGCTATCGAATATCTCGAAAACGCATTGAAAATTAAATTAAAAAAACAGTTGACTTCACACAAAGAGTTGTGATAAATTAATAAAGTCGCTTCAAACGGGGCGCGCAACAAATTGAACCTTGAAAACTGAACAAAACAAGACAATACGTCAACGTTAATTCTAGATTTGCCGCAACGATTGAATCGTTGCAAAAAGAGCTATTCAAACTTTTATCGGAGAGTTTGATCCTGGCTCAGGACGAACGCTGGCGGCGTGCCTAATAC
>NZ_JBBYAF010000029.1:0-57555 GCF_038405515.1 Rossellomorea oryzaecorticis
TAGCTTATGTGAGACCCCGCAGGCTTGCCGAGGAGGCTCACGGGCTACCCGCGGAAAGCGAAGTCTTGCACGGAAATCATTAGCGGTATTAAGAGATTACTCTGAAATTATTCGTCTTTATGAGGCGGTTTTATAGTCTTGGCCCATCCTCTTTTATTGGTCAGGGAATTGAATCATTCATTACATAACGGTATTATCCTCATACCATCATCTATTCCAAGAACCTCAATAGATCTCCATAAATGATATCATCTGACATTCCCAGTTCTTTTCTTGCGATTTCTTTATATGGTTTGCACTGATTATCAAGTAAAGACTCGCCATTCTTCCGGCTGTAACAGACGTTATCTTTATAAACGAATTTTTCTGTTACAAATCCTCCATCACGAAAAACAACTGGATGATTCTCAACTCTTGTAAACAAGTTGTGGCCAAATGAAAGATTCTCTTTAGACTCTATGCCAAGTAAGTGAAGAATGGTGGGACGGATATCAACTTCTCCGCCGATGGATGATATATTCTTCCCTTTCGTTCCCGGTACATGAATGATCAGAGGAACCTGCTGAAGTTTCATATGATTCAATGGAGTGTCTTCCATATTCATTAGTTCTAATACCCCTGGCTCATATTTCTCAGAAATCCCATAATGATCCCCATACAACACAAATATCGACTCATCGTAAATACCCTTTTCCTTTAATTTTTCGAAGAAGCGTTTGATTGCCTCATCTTCATACCGGACGGTCGTCACATACCGGTTGACTACATCCACTTTAGTCGAAGCTTGGGGAATAAATTGATCCTTCTCTTCCAATAAGAAAGGAAAATGATTGGTCAATGTAATAAACCGAGTATAAAATGGTTGAGGCAGATCCTGAAGAAAAGTAATAGACTGATTGAAAAAAGGAATATCTTTTATCCCATAATTCACTGAATTTTCTTCTGTCACCTCATAATCTTGCTTCGAATAAAATTGGTCATATCCCAGAGAGTCATACATGACATCGCGGTTCCAAAAGCTAGCATCATTCCCGTGAAACACAGCTGAATAGTAATCATTTTTTTTCTTTAATATATGAGGCATGCTCTTAAACTTATTTTCCGGGTTTCTCACAAATACAGAACCGCTGGCCAGGGGATAAAGCCCTGTATCGATCATAAACTCTGAATCTGAAGTTTTTCCTTGTGCGGTTTGGTCATAAATTTGATCAAAGTAGAAACTGTCCTTCACCAGTGAGTTAAGGAAAGGAGTTATCTCTTTTCCTTCTACTTTTTTGTTGATGACAAAGTTCTGGGTCGACTCCATGCTGATCAGGATAACATTTTTTCCTTCTGCAATCCCAAAAAGATCAGACTCGTCATTCTTCTTCGTTTTTGTATAATTCAACGGGGAATTTGTATCGGTTTTTGATGCCACTAAAGGATTGAGATTCACTCCAAGTGCATATCCAGTGTCGTACACATGATAATTATAGGGACCGATTGCTGTTACCATCTGTTCCCGATCGTAGGCTTCCTGGAATAAGTACGGAGTCTTAATGAGGCCTACAGCCACCGTCAATAAAACAAGCGCAAGGCTTACCGAAAAATAATTCAGTTTTTCCCTAGTAGTAAACGAAGGCATCCTTCTTCTTTTGTTCAAGTACCATCCGACGATGCCAATATCTGCGAATAGCAATACATCCCAGTAACTCATGAGTTCAAATGTGCTGGGACCGATGCCACCTACATTCTTAAATTGGAATAGAATAGGCAAGGTGACAAAATCCGTATAAAATCGGAAATAAAGCAAATCTGCATAGAGAATCCCAGTCGTGAGGACCGTAGCCAGGAATAGTGTAAATGCATGGACTTTCTTAGTGAAATAAAAGCTAAAACCGAGAGCGATCATCAGAGAACCGATTGAATTAATAAGAAGCAAGCATAAGTCCAGAAAGGAATGTATGGAGATATTGAAGCCCGCAAGCAAGACGATCATCGTCTTAATCCAAAGTAGAAGTAACAAGGTGCCAATCAGTTTAAATTTTTTCAATTTAATAAGCAATTGTGTCAATCTTCCCATTTAGACATACCTGATTTCTTTAAAAGGTGCCAGTACACCTTTCAATACAGTCAATGCCTTCATTACCTCTTCATGACGGTGATAACCCATCAAAGCAAGTTGGATCCAGTTCCTTTTCAGGAGATAATCACTTTCATAGCTGAGTAATACCCCTTTTTTCTTACATTCATCCCCTACCCTGCTGCTTGATGATCCAGGCGGTAGTTCAATCGTAATGATACCAGGTGAATAAGTATCATCTCCCATTGGGCATAGTTTCCAGTCTTTAAAGATATCCCTTACACAATGAGATAAATCTGTATGATCATTCTTTTCAAGATTTTTTAGTGCTTCTTTTAATGCTCCGATCAGATTTGAAGAGTGAGTGAAAGGTATGCTCTCTTTCTCTGCATATAAGCCTAAATCCAAGTATCTTGGTATCGATGGATGAGAGAAAATTTTGTCCCTGTGAAAAATAATCCCCAGGCCCGGATAGGATCCGATCCCCTTCCCGCTTACTGTACTCGCGAGGTATACGTCTTGGAAATTCACCGGCACAATACCGACAGAGCTGCATGCATCCACGCATAATTCAGCTTCGTATTCTTTTGTCAATGACAAAATTCCTTCAAGATCGTATAAATAGCCGGTGGACGTCTCGCAATGCACGGTCCAGATCCATTTAGGCGAATAGGTACTCAATGCCCACTGTATTTCAGAGAGTGTGATCTCTTCTCCCCATTGCTTTTCAATTGTTCGATATGTCAACCCGCTTCTATTCGCATGATCGATGAGACGATATCCAAATTCGCCGTTTGCCAGAATCAGTCCTTCACCGTTCAACCTTTTTAGCTGCTGTGCAACCATATCATTGGTCAACGTGCCTGTCCCAACAACTATTTCCGAATGATTTGCTTTAGTTAAATCGCATAATGTTGATTGTATCTCTTTCAATTGCTGTATTAATGAGGAGTTCCTATGGGAAACAGGTGGCTTCCTGAAAGCATTCTCTACCTCAGGGTGAAGAGATACCGGTCCTGGAAGGAAGGAATGTGTCACAGTATTGACCTCATGATGGTTGGAAGCTGCCAGCATCAACCTTTCAAAAGCCTTCGTCGAACGTTCAAAGTTTGCCTTTGTCAAATACATCGGCTGGAAGCGTGCACTGTCCTCTCCCACCAATGATGCAAAAGGTTTAAAGCCGATTCGGTTATACAGCTTCAGCTGGCGGACAGTCCCTGAAATAAGGGCAAGATTGTACCCTTTCTCCAAGCAAAATTGAACCAACCTTTTACACAGTCCGTAGAAAACCCTTGTACTTCTATATTCTTCTTTAACGGATAAAAGTCGCACTTCGCATGGCACACTCTCAGAAGGGATATACTCGTCCAGATTGTGCAGCTTATGGTCAAGAGAAAAGGGACGGTTTGAACGGACTGCAATCATCCCTATAATTTGATCATGGTTTTTTGCTATAATATATGTATTTTCATCATGAAATTTATCTACGAGCTGCCCAATCTCATTCTCCTTATGCTGAGGGATTTCCTTCACAAATGTTTGATAATTCAAATGATTAATTTGTAAAAATTCGTGTGGAGCGCTTGCAACCTTATAGACAAGGGAATCTTGACTCATACTTGAACCTCCTCTTGTTGAAGTAAATTACCAGATGTTCTAAACAGATTGCGACTTGCCTGATTTTAAATGAGACATTACCACTATTACGAACAAAATCAGGAGTCCGCATGGTATAATGACTGACCCTTCAATCACAAATGCTGAAACAGGCATGGAAGCCATTGTTAGAAAGCCTGCCGTTTTATATTCGCGTAAAAGTCCATATGATACTCCCATGGCAATGGCTGCGACAACTATGGTGACTGGTGATAGAACCAATGCGGAAGCCATGTATACTACTACTCCCTTCCCACCATGAAATCCTAGTTGAAAAGGATATAAATGACCGATGCACAGGAAAACAGAACTGATGACCAGGGCTGAGTCACTGTCAAGCAGCCACTGCTCTACGATTGTCAACGTAATAAATACCTTGACAGCATCAATCAACAAGGTCAGCAGGAATCCTTTTTTACCAAGCACACGGGCGGCGTTCGTCGCCCCGACATTCCCGCTCTCCAAAATCCTGATATCCTCGCCTGTAAGCAGCTTCACGACATAGTATGCACCCGTTACACTTCCAGCCAAATACGATATTGCTATGATTAAAACATACACAATGATAATTTTTTCCAAATATTTGCACCTGACTTTACCAATAGATACATTTTTCATTGTACTTCTGTTCCTCTTTGAACTGAACAGAAAAGTGCCTAATTAATAGACGATTAGGATTTGAAAAAGTTTCATTTTTTTACAGTTTTCTTTATTTGAAATGGAAGATATATCAAATAAAAAAGAGTAAAAGAAATAACTTCCAGAGATAATAAATACCAAGGATATTCACCTAAATAATCAATCGGGCTTGGATTGAAAGGTTTATGGATGAGAAACATGTAATTGGCACCAAGAAGTAAGTTAATGCCATATACTGCTGCAGCGATTACATTCAAAACAAGAAATGACTTCAAAAGTGATGAAAAAGTGACTGTTAATCCTTCAACCCAAATCATGTACAAGCATGAAAGTACGATTACAGCATGTACAATGAAAAACTGAAAATAACGTAAATGAGGAAAGCCAAAGAACAATTCCGGAGTGAGCATTGCAACAAAAGCACCCGTCATACTTGTAAAAAAAGCAATTTCGAATAGAAATCTGTTTCTAGTCAATAGCATTAAGATACACAAATAAAGAGATATAGAACATAACTGAAAAGGAAGATTTATCGTAAGCGACCATAAATCATTTATTCCATACCATAAATGGAAAAATAGTTCCCCTGCCACCATCAGTGAAATGAGTACCCATCTAGCTGCATTCTTCCCTTTATTCTTTAATCTATTTCTATACATAAATAAAAGATAGATCAGCACAAGCAGAAGAATGATCGCGGTAAAATGCGAAAGGGAAAATAATTCAAATGGATAATCTTCGTACCGGAAGTTCAATAAGTCCTTCATTTTCACCCTCCTCTATTCTATATTCTGGTTTCTGGACTCTTTTTCCTTTTTTAGTTGATTTTATTCAGATAGATAGTAAAAAACCCATTTTACTGTTGGTAAAATGGGTTGAATTTCATTGTACTTTTCGAAGCGGCATCCCCTGTTGACGGGAAAGAAACTCCAGAGCATAATAATTAAACTCTTTAGGTTTCTCGACATTGCATACGTGTCCGCAGTCGTCTAGAAAAATCTTTTCTGCGGAAGGATCGCCTTGTACATCTTTATCAAGCGCTTTAACAAATAAGTGATCCTCTTTACCCGAAATATACAGTTTCGGTATATGCGATGCTTTTTTCTGGACGAGCTGATAGGTGGATTTAACGTATGGGGTGAGTCTGTACCAGCTCAGAAAATCATGACGATTCATTTTTTTTGCTTCTCTGATGAAAAGCTTCCTAGAAATGGCATGATTCTTCCTTGGCATCATAATATACGCAAATATTTTATAAAGCCATATAAACGGAATGAACGATTTGATTGCATCTCCGAGTTTTAAAAGGACAGAAGCAAACAATGTAAAGCGTGTGATACACCCAGCTAAAACAGCACTCTTTACACGATTAGGATACCGCTGTAACAGTGCATGAATGAAAATTGACCCCAGTGAAACCCCGACAAAATGGGCCCGTTCAATTCTCAAATGATCCATTACCTTCAATACTTCACGAAGGTTCAATTCAATGGAAAATTTCTCGCTGTAGCTTTTCACACTCGGTGACTGTCCATGACCCGGCAAGTGAATCGTAATGACATTATAGTGTTTTTTAAATGCTTGGAGCTGCTTGCCGAAAATATTCGAATTCCCGCCAATGCCATGAAGGAATACCACATATTCCTCGAAGTCTCCTTGATGAACTTTATATTCCAGCATGTATTCTCTCCTTCAAAGCAAAAAGCTTATATTAAAAGATGGTTATTGTCGTATGAGTTTCAATTCACAACAAACACAATATGGTTCTTCTCGATAATACAATCCCTATTGTATCTTATTACTCCGTGTAATGACATAGTGGAAGGACAGAAAATTCGACTATTTTGTGAGAGTATAGTGAAGTTGAAGTTCACCTTACAACCTGAATCCTCATAATAAAAGGCCGCCCTTTTAGGCAGCCTTGATAAAAACATGTTATCTAATTGTATGCAGATAGGATCGGACGTTTAGAAACTTGGAATCCAGCCAATATTCTACCTGTTTTTTTAATGTCACTGCTTTAAATACACTGAAAATCAATACTAGTACGATTGCAAAGATATTAGTC
Organism: Rossellomorea oryzaecorticis; assembly: GCF_038405515.1. Taxonomy (GTDB): domain Bacteria; phylum Bacillota; class Bacilli; order Bacillales; family Bacillaceae_B; genus Rossellomorea; species Rossellomorea oryzaecorticis_A. The sequence continues at coordinate 6,426 of NZ_JBBYAF010000029.1, forward strand.
ATTACAATTTCTTCTGTTTTCATCATATCCTCCGGTTCATTTTACTTATATGAATTTTTTTGATCGGCTGCTTGAGGCGGCTGCTCCATCCATCCTCTTTGTATCAGCAGTGTCAACCCATCAGTTGAATATTTCATGATATCAGTGATAAATAGTCCGTAGTGGACAACAAGATCTTTTCGCATTGACATCGCCGCTGCCTGACACAACGTAGTCAATCCTACTGTGTTCGAAGCAGATATAAAATAGAGAATGAGTTTCTCAGAAAACGGAGAATCTTTGGTGTTTTTAACTTCCATCCCTACAGGGTAAGTCGGGAAGAATTCATCTTTCATCAAAACTTTGTTTAGAGTGAATATTTGCTTTTCACTTAACTTCTTCCCTTTCCGCAAATATTCTTTTACATCTTTGTCTTTGGATACTTGGAGAAATCCCTTCAGCATGATGATGCCAATACAGTTTCTCTCAATCGCAAAAAATAGTTCACTCAGTTCAAATGCATTCAGCGGCCTGGATTCACCAAACCATGTTTCAATCAGGGAAGGCTGGTGATGAATGAAGGTGATAGAATCCGGATAATCCATTTTGGGTGGACGGTCATATATTCCTTTTGAAATCATTAAATTTAATGATTTCTTGTACATATCGCTTGTCTTCTTTAAACCCTCGTGAAAAAAAGTGACGATATCCTCTCTTGCCACTTTTCCTAAATAAGTTGAATAATGGGTTATTATCATTTGCCCTGCCCGGTAGATAAAACTTAATGAAAATAAATCAGAGAATAGCGGCGAGGCAGAGAAATCAATATCTTTGTCAGAAAAACCTTGAGGAACAGGAAAGTTTTCTTCTTCAAGGATGGTTTTGATTTTGCCAATCGAATCATTACTTGTCATTAATACTTCTTCTAAAACTTCTTTGATCTCTTGATCTTTCAGATGATGAAGAAAATGTTTATAAAAGCATGTTGTCGCAGAATAATTCATATAACTAATCCATAATGCAGCGATTTCTGCTGTTGTTAAAGGAATTTTTTGTTCTGCCATCTGCCCGCTCCTTTTTGTTGATTGTTACTGAATATTATTTTCATAATTGGCCGCATTATCCACGAAAATCATTATGAGGAATAACTGATGCCAAAAGAAAAGACTGCCAATCCTGACAGTCCCATGTAAGATGCTATTTAGTTTTAGCTTTGACTTCATATTTCACAAAGAAAGGCAGCAGCAATGAAATGATAAAGGCGATCATCACAATGATGCCGAATGTCACAGGTTTGCTTAAACCCATATCTGGAGCCATCACCAATCCAAAAATAACTGCAGGCACAACAATCAGAAATGAGACAAAAAACTTCGAAGAGAAACTGATTGTATGCTTCTTGCCGCAGTTTCTGCAAACGACCGGCTTGTACGAACTCCATATAGAAAATAATATTTCTTTCCATCTAAATTTACTCTTACACACATTACACTTCTGCAAAACATTTCCCCCTATGGTCCAGATGAATCTATTTCTATCTTACCATAAACACCCTGTAACTGGTTTTCTCATTTCAATGAGACCTCCCCTTCCTATCAAAAAAAAGAAAGTCATGGACTGCTTGATTTCCATGACTTTCTTTATTATTGAAGACTGTGAATTAAACCCGTTGTGCCAAAGCCTGTTTTAAAGAACCAAGAATCTTAATTTCTTTAAAATCGATACCAAGACTTACGACTGCATGAGCAATCTCAGGCCGCAGTCCGGTAAAGACAGGCTGAACACCGATCAATTTCAATGACTTTGCCAAAACAAAAAATTCATTTGCTACCATCGTATCTACGATAGGGACACCTGATACATCCACTATCAACTCTGAATTCCCAAGTTCCCCACAGCGTTCTAAAGCCGTTTGCATAAGAATCTTGGCACGGTGTGTGTCAAGGTCCCCCACCAATGGGAGAATCGCGATATCATCTGATAAAGATACAACAGGAGTTGACACCTCTAACATCGTATCTTTTGCCAGTCTTAGCGCATTCTTATGATAATGAACAAACGTGACACTATACACATATGCCGTCTGATCAAGTAAAGAATCGATAATTTCATTAATTCTTAATACGATTTCTATTTTCATCATAGGTTTATCAATGTTTTCCCGGATAAAGTCCCATATTACTTTTCGGTAGATCTTATTCATACTGAGAAGTTCATCGATCGCTAATCCATGATCCACCGCTGTCTGACCTGTCTTCTCAGACCATTTGTTCAAATCCTCCCATACAGCTTCTGCATCAAATGCAATCAATGCCTGTCCAGTTATTTCAATTAAATCTGCCTGCCAGGCTATAAACTCTACAAGATCAACTTTTTCCCTTTTTAGAAACTGATTGTAATGGTCATTTAAAGCATCACTTATCTTTCTTGAAACTTCCAATTTATTCGATACAATTAATTCACCAAGCATTCTTGCCTTTTCCAACTGACCAGCCCCCTGAAAGCCTATTGTTTGATAAGTCATCTCTGCTTACCTGTATGTTTTAAAATTTTTTACATCCTTACTACATACCCACTTTTAATGACTTGAAACCTCCAAATCAAAAAAACTAATCTGTAAAATAAAGGATTACACCCTGCAAATCGGGAATATTACAACTAACCTATTGATAAGAAGGGGAATGCTGTCTTGATAAAAACATTCAAGTTAGTCAGGAAAATTGTCGGGCAAAGCATGCCGGTCTATGTCACACTGGTTGATGATACACTTGTGGATTCCGGACCCTACAGTTTACATAGACAGGTACGAAAGATCGTCAGAGAACACACTGTACAAAGTGTCATACATACTCATCATCACGAGGACCATACAGGTAATAGTCACTGGATTGAAAAACATTTAAAGATTCCTCAGTGGATACATCCGGACGGGGTTGAAAAATGCTTGGGAGATACAAAACTTCCTTTCTACCGGTCGGTGTTTTGGAAAAACCGGAAATCGTTTACCCCAATGGAACTGCAAGATACAGTGTTTAAGACTAAAGAGCATCTATTTACCATTGTTCATACGCCCGGCCATGCGGATGACCACATCATTTTGATCGACGAAGAAAAAGGAATCTGTCTTTCGGGTGATTTATACTTGTATCATTCACCCTCTTCCCATTTTTCATTTGAGTCTGTACCTGTATTAATACACTCACTTACTAAAGCACTGAATCACTCTTTCAAGGAAATCTATTGTTCACATGGCGGATATCTTCATAATGGACGCCGATTAATGGAGAGGAAGCGGGATTATTTATTGAACCTTCAGGAGACCGTTTTGAAGCACTACCAAGAGGGTTACACCCCTATGGAAATAAGAAAAATGCTGCTTCCCAAAAACAAACCATTTCAATATTTCTCACTCTTTGAAAACTCTCCGATTCATACAATAAACTCCATCATCAATAATAAGTAAAGACCCGCCCTGCAGTGCTTTAAAGCACTGCAGGGCGGGCCTTTATTTTGCCATTTTTTCTGCTAAAGTGGATGGGAGTTTGATTTCAACCTTATAGATGATATCGAGTATTTTCGTCCCGATGAATTGACAAATGAGCGCATACATGATGAGTTTCAAGTCTATGACTAGTCCTGTTAATAATAACAGGCTGCTATTTATGACGAAAAGGGTTCGACCAGGTGAATAACCTTGCAGTTTGGAAATAATGAGCGCCAATATATCCATCCCCCCGGACGAAGCGCCCATTCTGAAAAGAATCCCGATCCCGATTCCAAACAATACTGCACCAATCAACATATCGATCACCGCATTCGTCAATGGTGCAGTCATAAAGGGACTTATGAAATCAACGGTTACAGAGGTTATGGTTACACAGAACATCGTCCAAAGGGCATTCTCCTTTCCCAGCCATTTGACAGCAGCAATCAACAGACCTGCGTTTAGTGACCAAAGCGTTATAGAAAAAGGAATATTTAATAGATAATTCAGCAGAACGCTCACACTGGCAGCCCCGCCTGATGGAATGAAATGTGGAAAGAGGAAAGCAGCCATTGCGGCTCCTTGAATTCCAGATGCTATTGTGAGAATGACGGATTTCAGTATGTAATTCATCTATGCATGACTCCTATTTATGCGTGTATTTACTATACTAGTTTAGTAGTATTCAATTTATACTGCAATGTGAAAATATGCTCAAGCTGCGACAGCCCACAAGGTTGTCTCCTTAAGGAGGAGTTTTGCCAGTGAATAGCTAACTTAATAGAGTGGATATTTTCAAGCGCTACAATCGATGTTCCGTTTAGGCGTGTGTACGAAAAAGTACGTAATCGAAAACCATTCAACATTTATGAAATTAAGGGGGTAATAAATATGATGCTTACTAAGACAGGCTGGGACGCTGCAAGATCTTTTTTAATTTCCTATGCCCGTCCCCTGGAACAGAAGCTCTTTACATATCATTTTGAAAACGGAACCAAAGAAGATGCCGTGGAAGAACTAACTTCTTTTCAAAATGATGATGGTGGTTTTGGGAACAGCATTGAACCGGATTTCAGATTAGGAGAATCATCTCCAATGGCTACAACTGTGGGCTTACAAATTGCAAAGGATCTACAATTAACGAAAGACCACCCTATGGTTGTCAAAGCAATGAGTTACCTGGAAGCCGCATACGATGACCAGATGGAAATCTGGCATGCTGTACCTCCAACAGTGAATGATGTTCCACATGCTCCATGGTGGCATTTCGATAGAGCAAAAGGGTTCTGTGGTGTACAGACAACCTGGGCTAATCCAAATGCTGAAATTGTAGGATACTATCATTTATATCAACAAGAAAATCCTAATTTAAAAAAATGGACACACAAAGCATTAATTGAGCTCACAAAACTTCCACATCCAATTGAAAAACATGATTTCCTCTGTTATTCACGACTGCTTGAAAGCATCACGGATAATGAAAATGCTCAACATGACATTCATTTATCTTTATCCCGTTCCCTTCATGAAACGGTCTGCAAAGATCCTGCTCGCTGGAATGAATATGTTGCAAAACCCCTCGAGTTTGCACCTTGCCCATCTTCACCATTTCATGATTATCTGAAGAAGGAAGCAGAGCTTCAATTAGATGCAGAAATCAATTGTCAGCATGAAGAAGGCTATTGGCAGCCCGCCTGGTCGTGGTTTGGACAATATAAAGAAACTTGGAAAAAAGCTGAAAATGAATGGCGGGGAATCTTGACTCTGTCGATGCTTCGATCGCTTGATGCATACGGAAAAATCGATAAGTAAGTCCACCATTCTTTATCATAAGGAGGAAGAAACAATGGAAGCCAAACCGATGACATCTGAAGAGTTTTCTATTTTTCTGGAAAAGTCAATTATTAACTATGCTGAGGAAAAAGCCCATTCCGGCAACTGGACCGAGGAAGAATCTTTTGAGAGGGCGAAAGCAGACTATGCCAGACTCTTGCCGCAAGATGAAAAAACGGAGAACAACCATTTATACTCGCTGTTTCAAGATCATATACTCATCGGCTCCTTTTGGCTTGCCGTTATGCCGAACAAAACCGGATACATCTATAACGTTGAAATAGTAAAAGAATTCCGGGGACAAGGATTTGGAAAATCAGCAATGAAAGAAATCGAAATAAAGGCAAAAGAACTTGATCTGACCAAAATTGAATTACATGTATTTGCCCACAATACGACTGCAAGAAGGCTTTATGAAAAAATCGGCTATGAAGTTACGAATGTAATCATGGCAAAGTCCATCTAAAGTAAAAACCCGGGAAATTTCAAACATCCCGGGTTTCTATCCTTCATTCGTTACTAAAATTGTTGTCAAACCATTCTTTCGCTGCACCCACTTCTTCTCGTCTTAACTCATGGCCGCCATCAGTCCAAAATTCCGTAACAGGGGCATTCGCGTCATTAAGGTTCTTAATCAGTTCTTGAGTTTCAGACATTGGAATTAATGAATCCCTCTTTCCTGCCCCAATGAATACAGGCGAATCACTTAATTCAGGGAGAGTCACTCCACGGCGGGGCACCATTGCATGGAAAAGGATCCCTCCTCTCAAAGAATGTTTCTCGTGATACATCAGGCTGGCAGCAATGTTTGCTCCGTTCGAATAACCTATTGCCACTACATTTTTGCGGTCAAATTCATATTTCACTGCACTCTCATCTATGAATTCCTTTAATTCTTTTGTCCTGTATACCAGATCTTCTTCATTAAAAACTCCCTCACGCAAGCGCGCAAAGAATCGTGCCATGCCATTTTCATCCACATTACCTTTTACACTCAGCACGGATGCGTCCGGAGCGATCATTTCAGCAAGGGGTAATAAATCGCGTTCATCCCCACCTGTTCCATGGAGAAGCAATAAAGTCGGCAAATCCGTATTTTTACCCTTTTTAAAAATATGTTTCATTTTATTCCTCCGTTCATCCTGATTAGTCTTTTGTATCCAATGGTTTTAATTTTGCCTCTATGGATTCACGCTGGCTTTCAAAGTATGGCGGCAAAGAAAGATTTTGACCTAGACTCTCAAAGTTTTCATCCGTTTCGAAACCTGGTCCATCTGTAGCCAGTTCAAAAAGGATCCCGTTCGGTTCACGAAAATAGAGCGACCTGAAGTAATACCGTTCTACAAACCCTGAATTAGGCAGACGTGTTTTTGTAATCCAGTCCACCCACTTGCGTAATTCCTTCTCATCTTCAACACGGAAGGCAACATGGTGAACACTCCCTCGCCCCGGTCTTTCCTGGGGCAGATCGTTTCTTTCTTCCAGGTGGATTTCTGCCCCTGTACCGCCTTCACCGGTTTCAAATACGCGAATGTCAGGCTGCCCTGATTCATGCCCGGGATAGCTTCTCGTTTCCCGAAAACCTAAAACATCAGTCAGTACTTTTGAGGTGACTTCTCCTCTGGCTACTGTAAGAGTAACCGGACCCAGTCCAATTATGCCATATTCAGCAGGTACAGGGCTCTTTTCCCAAGGCTTCCCTCCTGAGACTCCTTCGTTTTTCTCATCGGATACAAGCATTAGTCGCTGCCCTTCAAAGTCTCGAAAACCCAATGCAGCTCTTCCGGTTTGAAAAGAAATTTCATCATGGTCCACCCCTGATTCCTCAAAGCGATTTTTCCAGTAAGCCAATGCTTTGTCGTTATTTACTCTGAGGGAAGTCAAAGAGATACTGTTTGTTCCCTTGTACGTATTCCCTGCATGCGGGATCTCAAAAAAAGTAAGGTCTGTCCCGGGGTTTCCCCGTTCATCCGCATAAAAGAGGTGGTATACGGAGGTATCATCCTGATTGATAGACTTTTTTACTAAGCGCAAACCGAGAGTCTTAGTGTAAAATTGGTAGTTTTTCTTTGCATTTGCAGTTATGGCAGAAACGTGATGCTGCCCTTTCAATAGTTTTAAATTCATAACTTCCTCACTCCTAATAGAATGGTATCTATTTACTATCTGTCAAAAGCATACAATATATTTATCTCTAATTCAAGATATTTTACTTCAAAGGGTTAATACTGCACCCTTGATTAATCTAAAAAGCACTCGCCATAAGACGAGTGCTTTTTTTAACGATTATTACTTTTAATGGTGAGGGCCTGGGACAATGTAGAGGTTATTGTTAGTCTATCAAAGTTCAGACCAAGCTGAACTGCCGTCTGGGCGATTTCTGGTCGCAAGCCCGAAAGGATCGGCTTCACTCCAATTAACTCGAGGGCATCAATGAGCTGGAAGAGCTGGTGTGCAACCATTGTATCAATCATGACAACACCTGAAAGATCAATAAATAAATGGGACACTTCTTTCTGTACACACTGTTGCAACGTGTTTTCAAGTATCATCTTCGCACGTGCCGGGTCAATATTTCCGATTAGAGGCACCAAGGCAGTGTCTGCATTTAAGGAGATCAGAGGAGTACTAAGCTCATGGATAATTTGCTGCTGAGACTGAAGCTGCTTTTTAACTACTTCATTTTGCAGTTCCATGAATCTCAGCATTGCCCGGTCAAATGAATCAATCACGATGTCCTCCCAAAGTCTCATCTGATTGAAAATATTTTCTTCCTTACAGTTTTGCGCAAATTCATTAACAAAATCCAGATATTGATTGCGTACTCGCATGAACTCCTGAATGATATTATGTGTGGGGGTTTCAAGATGGTGTTTATCCTCCGCAATTGTCAATACCCAATCATCTAACCGTTTATAAAACGTATCTTTATCAATGATAAATACTTCACAAAATAATTGATGAAACTCAAAATTTTGTTTTTTTAAGTTTTCAATCACCTTGGGATCATTAGAGGAATACACCCCGGATGAATTACTTTTATCGATTGTATTATACCAATCCTCTGTTAATTGGCGGGCTTTACTCAATAAATGGTCGTGTAATTCTTTGTTTCTATGCATATACAGCACTTTCCCCCCTGAGTTTAGACAAAGTAGATTTAGGTTCATATTCATTTAGGCTCTGTCAAACAGGGCCTGTTTGATTCCACTTCAATCAATTTAACAATAATGTTAAATCCCTGCACTTATAAGAAGCTTTCATTTCATTATAATATAGAAAATTACCTGATACCATTAATATGTACTGTGATTAAAGTAGAAAGCAAGAAACTCATCATATTGATTGCGTTAATATTTTGAATCAACCTTAGTCGATTGCAAAGCAAGACGGTCGATTTAACACTCATCTTGTACAAATTCCCACCAATTAATTAATTCTTAAAATAAATAAATCCAGTGAATTTGCATAATTGTAAAATTATTCATAATAATGTATATTAATAAAATTTTTACTGTATTTTTTTCTATTTTCTCTCGCCTGAACACCTGTTAGGGTATATAATGTAAGAAAGACTAAAATTATTGAATACTAGCTGATTCAACTAGAAAGAAACAGAATGATACTCTTCCAGGAAATCTCACAATTATGAGCCAAAACGGATTTACTAAAGAACTTTATGGACGACTTTATCAGCCAGCGGCCATTTAATTGGGGAGTTGACCAAGGTGAAAAGAAAACTGTCAAGAGAATCGATTGAAATCTTATCAATAAAAAGTGCTTGTGAATTCTGCAAAAACATGGGAGTCACACCCAATATAGCGAATATTTCCATGGTTACCGGTTTTTCAGAAGAAAAGATCCTCGAAAGAATTGATCATGATTTTCCAGCTTATACACATTCTAGCAGCGAAAAAAGGTTGATATAAGGAATACCTGTCATGAGGAGCTGATTCTATGAACCGCTTATCTGATCATCATCTGATTGCAGCATATATGAAAAGCAATGAGTTGGAGTTAGACCCCCAGTTCATAAATATGCTCAAACAAGAAATTACCAGGAGAAAACTTGTTCGTATACACCCTAATCCTCAAAATAATAATATTGAAGTGCCAAAGAAAGCACCCTGTTAGTTCACACTGAGAACAGGGTGCTTTCTTTATTGTTGTTTATTGCATGGGATTTTCGATTGAAGTACACCTGACTGTAAGTAAACAGCGTCTACTAAAGAACATTGAAATAGCGTGCTTCCGGATGTGCAAACACCATTGCAGTAACAGAAGCTTCCGGTTCCATCATACATCCATCCGTCAATTCGATGCCGATGCGTTCAGGCTGAATGAGCCGGAAGAGTTTTTGCTGATCATCAAGTTCTGGACAGGCAGGATAACCAAATGAAAAACGCTGTCCTTGATACTTTGTACGAAAACGATCCTGCATCGTAAAATCAACAGCGTCTGGAAATCCCCAACGGCTTCTCATCATTTCATGAACTCTCTCTGCAAGTCCTTCAGCAGTCTCCAGAGCCAAAGCCTGGATAGCATGGCTCTCAAGGAATTTCCCTTCTTCTTTTAACGCCGCAGCCCATTCTCTGATACGACGGCCGGCTGTCACGGCAAAAAATCCAACATAATCCATTTTACCGCTATCGACAGATCGCAGAAAATCTGCTAAACACAGATGCTGGTTCCTCATTTGCCGTGGAAAATGAAAACGTTCAATTTCTATAGTTACGTCATTCGGGTCGTAGATAATGACATCGTCCCCTTCTGATTGAGCAGGAAAAAACTGATAAAGTGCTGAAGCATGTATTAGTCCTTTTCTTTTTGCTTTATCAAATAAATCATCGGTAATTTCCTTGATTCGAAGAGTCCGTTCATCTTTTTCTTCAAGAAGCCTTGAAATTTTCCCTTTTATCCCTAGATGATGACCAAGAAGCATCTGCTGATTTATATAAGGATGAATTTGATTCAAGGAAAAGTCTTTAATGGTATGCGGCTTTAAATCAGGCGGAACATGTACCTGCACGTCTTTTGATACTGTTGAACGGACCTTCACTGCAACCGATGAATCATGTACCGATTCTCTTTCTTCCGTGTTGTTGACTTCCATAAGCTTCTGTCGATTTTCCTCTTCCCATTTCAATCTCGTGCCTTCATCACGAACTCCATTAATGATGCTTAAGCCATCCATGGCGTCTTTCGCATATAGAACCAGCCCTTCATATTCCTTCGCAATTTTGGTAGAGGTGAACTTTCTCGTCAGAGCTGCACCTCCTACGATGATCGGTACAGAGATGTTTGATTGCTTGAGATCTTGTGCTGTGATGACCATCTGCTGCGCAGATTTCACCAGAAGACCTGAAAGTCCTACAATATCAGGTTTTTCTTCTCTGATTACTTCAATTAATTCCTGAGGAGTCACCTTGATGCCTAAATCTTTCACTTCATAACCATTATTACTCAGAATGATATCCACCAGATTCTTCCCGATATCATGGACGTCTCCTTTAACCGTAGCAAGAATCACTTTTCCTTTGGAGGAAGAAGTCTCATTTTGTTCCATGTGCGGCTCCAAATAGGAGACTGATGCTTTCATCACTTCTGCACTTTGCAGTACTTCTGCTACGATAAGCTGATTATCATTAAATAACCGGCCCACCTCACTCATCCCATCCATTAGGGGACCGTTTATGATATCCAGAGGGGCGCTATATTGCTTCAAAGCTAGTTCAAGGTCAGGAATCAACCCTTCCTTCGTCCCTTCGACAATATAGTGAGCCAGCCGTTCTTCAAGAGTCATCGTATTTACTGGAATTTTCACTTCCTTCTTTTTCCCTCTGTAAAATTCAGTAAAAGCAGCCAATGTCACATCCGTTGTCTCAAATAACAGCTTTTCTGCTTGTTCCACCTCCTCATGAGGAATTGAAGCAAACCGTTCAAGTTTCTCCGTATTCACTATCGCGTAGTCAAGTCCTGCTTTGGTACAGTGATATAAGAATACGGCATTCAGGACTTCTCTCCCGACCGGCGGAAGACCGAAAGAAACATTGCTAATTCCGAGAATGTGTGGACACTCAGGAAGCAGCTCTTTAATTTTCTTGATCCCTTCAACGGTGGCATTCGCTGAACCTATATATTGTGCATCCCCGGTCCCCACTGGGAATACAAGCGGATCGAAGATGATATCCTGTGAAGGGATCCCGTATTTCTCCGTCAACAGTTTATGGGACCTCACCGCAATTTCAACCTTTCGCTGTGACGTCACTCCCATTCCCTTTTCATCGATGGTTCCGACAACAACTGCAGCTCCGTACTTCTTAATGAGCGGGGAAATCTTTTCAAATCGCTCTTCCCCGTCCTCGAGGTTGATGGAGTTGATGATCGCTTTACCTTGTGAATATTTCAAAGCAGTTTCCAGGACCTCTTCGTCGGTTGAATCTATGACGAGGGGAACCTTCACCTTTTTCACAACTTCCTGGATAAAGGTATTCATGTCTTCCGCTTCTTCCCTGTCAGGATCTGCTACGCAGATGTCAATGACCTGCGCTCCGTTTTTCACTTGGGCCCTCGCAATTTCTGAAGCTTCCTCAATTTTATTCTCAGCTATCAGTCTCTTGAATTTCCTTGAACCGATCACATTTGTTCGTTCACCGACCAGGATAGGACGGTTGTCCTTATCTTCATATAGGAAGGGTTCGATACCTGATACCGCATGAGCATGTGATTCATTTGGAACCCTTGGCTGAAATTCTTTCACTAATTCGGACAAGGCTTGAATATGCGCAGGTGACGTACCGCAGCAACCACCCACAAGGTTCAGCCAGCCTTTTTCCAGAAACCCTTTCATTTTCAGGCTGAGTGACTCTGGTGTTTCGTTATAGTTTCCTTCTTCATCTGGCAGTCCTGCGTTGGGGTAACAACTGACGTATGTCGTCGCCAGATTTGACAGTGACCGAAGATGATCCCGCATGAATTCAGGCCCTGTCGCACAGTTCAACCCTACGGCCAAAGGATTCAGATGTTCCAGTGATAAATAGAAAGCCTCGATATTCTGACCTGCTAAAGTCGTACCCATCGGTTCGATGGTTCCCGATAAGAGGATGGGGACCTCCCTTAAGCTTTCTTCGAATGCTGCCAGTATACCCAGGTTAGCTGCTTTCACATTCAGCGCATCCTGGCTGGTCTCGAGTAAAAGAACATCCACCCCGCCATCCAGAAGTCCCTTTGCCTGAATGCGGTAGTTCTCTGTTAATTCATCGAAACTGATCCCCCCAGTGACAGATAATGTCTTCGTTGTCGGTCCCATTGAACCGGCTACAAACCTCGGCCAATCTGAAGTTGCGAAGCAATTTGCTGCTTTTCTTGCTATTTCGGCTGCTGTTTTGTTTATTTCATAAGCTTTGGAACCTAATCCGTATTCATCCAGCACAACGGGAGTACCGCCAAATGTGTTCGTTTCAATCACATCCGCTCCTGCAAGCAGGTATTCGCTGTGGATGTGATAAATGATTTCCGGAGCAGTGAGGACAAGATGTTCATTGCACCCATCAAGCTCCTCACCACCGAAGTCTTCAGGTGTTAAATCGGCTTCCTGAAGCATCGTTCCCATAGCCCCGTCAAGTACGAGTATTTTCTTTCTAAGCTGCTCTTCAAATAATGCGCTGACCATAAGGAACCTCCATTTCTTTCCCGGCTTTCTCCTTCATATACCGAAGTAGTTCTATGCTCATATCGTAACGGACAAATGGCGTAATCAGATAGATCCCATTAAATAACTTAAGAGCGGCATCCACTAGTTCTTTGGCTATTTCCATTCCTGCTGCCCTTGTATGAACGGGATCTGTTCCTGCATCCTTCATTCTCTTTCTCGTTTCCTCGGGGACTTTGATACCTGGCACTTCGTGGTGAAGGAACTCTGCATTTCTTGAGCTCAACAAAGGCATAATCCCAATGAAAATCGGCGTATTTAAATGTTTCGTAGCTTCATAGACCTGGTACATCTCTTCTGCGCCAAAAACCGGTTGAGATATGAAGTAATCGGCTCCCGCATTTATTTTTCTCTCGAGCCGTTTTACCGATGCATCCAGATGCCTGAAATTGGGATTGAAGGCAGCACCAACCGAGAACTGTGTTTTTTGCCGCAGTGATTTGCCGGAAAATGATATTCCTGCATTGTTTTGTTTGATTAATTCAATAAGCTCCAGACTTGATAAATCGTAGACGGATGCGGCTCCAGGGAAATCACCAATCTTGGCGGGATCACCTGTGATCGCTAAAATATTATGGATTCCCAAGGTATGAAGGCCCATCAAATGAGATTGAAGACCGATTAAATTACGGTCACGGCAAGTGATATGAACTAATGGTGTTAGGTCATATCTTTCTTTTATCATTGTCCCGATGGCGTCATTGCTCACCCGCGGAGAAGCCAATGGATTATCTGCGAGAGTTAATGCATCAATCCCTTCTTCTTTTAAAGCTTGAGCACCCTGAAAGAATAATCCTGTATCGAGGTGTTTCGGCGGATCAAGTTCCACAATGACCGTCTTCTTTTCTTTCACTTGTTGATGCAGAAGCTTTTCTTTTACAGCCGGTGATGAAAGTTGGACGGATTTTTTGGTCTTCACCTTCTTTTCCGTCACAGGCACCCTGCTTTTTAATCTCTTTGATACAGCCCGGATGTGCTCAGGTGTCGTACCACAGCACCCGCCTATGATTCTCGCACCTTGAACACGGAGCTCGTTGCTGATATCCCCGAAGTATTCGGGTTCTGCGGAATAATAGAATCTTCCCTCTTCATAGTTCGGTAAACTCGCATTAGGATAGACTGATAGGAAAGAGCCTTTAGGAATCGGCACTTCCTCCAGAGACGAAACCATATGATAAGGACCCATCCTGCAATTGATCCCCACAACATCGGCACCCAGCATTTCCAACTGCTGAAGAGCTTCCTTTACATCCATCCCATTTTGAAGTACTCCCGTTTCATGCAGCGATACCTGTGCAATGACGGGAAGGTCAGTTTCCCGCTTGGCAATTTTAAGGACTGTCGTCAATTCTTCAAAGTCATAATACGTTTCTAGGAGGATGCCGTCTACTCCTTCAAGCAGCAAACAGTATAGCTGTTCGCGAAAACTTCTTTTTATTTCCTCCACGGAAATATTTTGCTTGATCGCTCTGATTCCGCCAATGGTCCCTACAACATAGGTGTGATCCCCTGCCGCCTTTTTAGCAAGCCTGGCCGCTGCTGTATTGATTTCTTTCACAGAATCCTCCAAACCGTAACGTGAAAGTTTTTCGTAATTTGCTCCATACGTATTGGTCTGAATGATATCTGCTCCAGCTTCAATATAATCCTTGTGAACTTTCAATACTTCATTAGGATGTGAAAGATTCAATTCTTCAAAACATCGATCCACACCATATGAATACAGCAGTGTCCCCATTGCTCCATCTGCTATCAAGATTCTTTCTTTCAAAGCTTGTATGAGCGGTTTCATTCGATCCCTCCTTCTCTATTAGAATTCAGTTATAAATTAATGACTTTCTTAATTGGTTCTTCTTTAAGAGAATTTAAACCCTGATCCAGGTCATGTATCAGCTCATCTGCGTTCTCCAATCCAACTGATAACCTCAGCAGTCCATCTGTGATCCCACGCCTTTCTCTTTCCTTTTTCGGCATGGATGCATGGGACATTTTTGCCGGATATGAAAGAATGGATTCTATTGCACCTAAACTTACTGCAAATACAGGGATATCTACTTGTTTAGTCAATTTCCTGACGTCTTCTTCACTTTTTAAGCGAAAGGATAAAACAGCGCCAGGTCCATTTGCCTGCCGGACATGAATTTCATGGCCTTTATGATAGCTTAGCCCAGGGTAATACACTTCTTCCACCTCATCTCTCGTTTCAAGAAATCGTGCAATTTTATAGGCGCTTTCAGAGGACTGCTTAAGGCGGACATGCAATGTCTTAAGGCCTCTCAACAAGAGCCAGCTGTCTTGCGGGCCCAATACAGCACCAAATGAATTTTGCAAGAAAGACAGCCTTTGGGCTATTTTTTCGTTCCCGGTCACTGCGAGTCCGGCAAGTACATCACTGTGACCCGCCAAAAATTTGGTTGCACTGTGCAGCACTACGTCTACAC
Organism: Rossellomorea oryzaecorticis; assembly: GCF_038405515.1. Classification (GTDB taxonomy): domain Bacteria; phylum Bacillota; class Bacilli; order Bacillales; family Bacillaceae_B; genus Rossellomorea; species Rossellomorea oryzaecorticis_A. The sequence continues at coordinate 21,874 of NZ_JBBYAF010000029.1, forward strand.
CGAGTGATAAAGGCTTCTGAAGCAGTGGCGTCATAAACGTATTATCGAGGAACGTGAGGCAGTCATTAGCTTTTGCCAATTTTACGATCCCTTCAATATCAGTAATGTTCAGCAATGGGTTTGAAGGGGTTTCGATATAAATCAATTTAGTGTTTGACCTGATTGATCGTGCGACTTCATGCAGGTCTCTCATGTCCACAAAAGAATACTTAATTCCAAACCGGTTCAATACTTCTGTAATCAACCGGTAGGTGCCTCCGTACACTTCCTCCGAAATTAGAACGTGATCCCCCTGGGAAAGCATCAGGAAACTCGTAGAAATGGCCGCCATCCCTGATGAAAAAGCGAACCCTTTTACTCCGCCTTCAAGTTCGGCAATCGTGTCTTCTAATACTTCCCTAGTCGGGTTTCCCGAACGACTGTAATCATATGACCCAAACTCATCGAAATCACTCTGATGAAATGTAGTAGCGTGATAGAGAGGTGTAGAAACCGCTCCAGTATGGCTATCGTAACTGTGAGAATGAATCAGGGAAGTTTGCTGTGAATACGTTTTTTCACTCATGAATAAGCACCTCTCCTCTTAATTGTTTGAAAACATTCTCCAAATCCGAAATGATATCATCCACATTCTCTATGCCGACAGAAAATCGCAAAAGACGATTACATATGCCGAGTTTTTCCCTTTCGCTTTCAGGAATATCTGCATGGGTCTGAGTTACAGGATACGTAATGAAGCTTTCGACCCCGCCAAGACTTTCAGCAAATGTAATGATTTCTAATTTTTCAAGAAAAGGACCGACCCATCCCTCCTTAGAAATTCGAAAAGAAAGCATCCCGCCTCTTCCGGTATAAAGGACATCAGTCACGCAGTCATGATTCGTTAGATACTCTGCAACTTTGTTTGCATTTTTTTCATGCTGGGCCATCCGTATGCTTAATGTTTTCATGCCGCGGAGTAAAAGCCAACAATCAAAGGGTGAAAGAACGGCACCGATCGAATTCTGAATAGTATAGAGTTTCCCTCCCAATTCTTCATTTCTGACAATAACAGCACCGGCAAGTACATCATTATGACCGCCTAGATATTTTGTAGCACTGTGAACGACTATATCAGCACCTTCTGCAATTGGCTTTTGAAGGATCGGTGTGTAAAAGGTGTTATCCACAATCAGCAATATCCCGTTATCCTTAGCGATGGAGGAGACAGTTGATATACTCGTTTCATTCATTAATGGATTGGTTGGCGTTTCAAGGAATATCGCTCTTGTCTTTTCGTTTATCTTTTCGACAATACGACTTTCTTCAAGAGTGTCCACGAAATGAAACCTGATACCGTATTGATTTTCATACTGAAAGAATAATCGATAGCTGCCTCCATATAAATCCTTGGATACAATCAATTCATCTCCAGACGAGAATAAACTTAGAACTGCTTGAATGGCTGCCATCCCTGAACTGAAGGCAAAAGCTCTTGTTCCATCTTCTAACAGAGCCAGTGTATCTTCCAAAATGGACCTGGTTGGATTTCCGGTCCGCGAATAATCAAATCCAGTCGACTGACCGATCCCCTTGTGCTGATATGCTGTTGATAAATGAATGGCAGGACTTATCGCTCCTGTCCCCGCATCCGTACGGTTTCCTGATTGAACAAGAATGGTTTCGATGTGTTTTCTCAATTTCTTCACTCCTTTTCTTTTTCAAACGAAAAGGGATATAAAACAAAAAGCCTTCTTATGAAATATAAGAAGGCTTCAGTCGTTCAATCTCCCTCTTATCGTCCAAGTTGAATTCAACTTGCTGGAATTAGCACCATACCCTTGGCTGGTTGCTGAGGTGTCATAGGGCCAGTCCCTCTACCTCTCTGGATAAGAATCTATTTGGTTTTATTAAAGGTCATCAATCACTTTATTAAAATAACTTCTTCATAACTTACATCATACTTTATTAAATGTCAATGAAAATTATGAATACTTTGTCATTTTCAATGCAATGTAAGGAGGTAATTTCTTAGCAAAGTTTGTTCAGAATGGCAAATCTGTAAAAAATATATGTTTGAACAACCAATATCAAGTCTATATGTATAGGAATACTTGATTAGGATGTGATAAGTATGAAGGGCGTAACTTTCCAAGGAAAAGAAAAAATGGTTGTCAAAGACGTTGAAACCCCCGATATTCAAGAAGATACAGACATGATTGTGAGGATCACTGCAAGTGGTATCTGTGGTTCTGACCTTCACCTTTACCACGGTGGAATCGAACCGGCACAAGATTATGTCGTGGGGCACGAGCCAATGGGGATTGTGGAGGAAGTAGGATCCGAAGTGAAAAGTCTCAAAAAAGGGGACCGTGTCGTCATTCCATTCAATATTGGCTGCGGGGAATGTTTCTTCTGCAAGAACCAGATGGAAAGTCAGTGTGACGATTCCAACCCCCATGGAGAAATAGGAGGTCTGTTTGGATTTACTGAAATGATGGGAGGCTACCCAGGCGGACAGGCAGAATATCTGCGAGTTCCCTATGCAGACTTTACTTCATTTAAAGTACCTGAGACCAGTAACCTTGATGACGAAAGTGTCCTCTTCCTTTCGGATGTCATACCCACAGCTTATTGGAGCGTTGAAAACAGCGGGGTAAAAGAAGGAGATACGGTCATTGTTCTTGGGAGCGGTCCGATCGGACTGATGGCTCAGAAGTTCGCCAAATTAAAAGGCGCCGATCGCGTCATAGCTGTAGATCAGGTTGAGCATCGGCTCGATCACGCTAAACGTACAAACAGTGCTGAAATCTATAATTTCAAAGAGACCCCGGACATCGGCTCTGTCCTTCACGAGTATACCAAAGGGGGCGCTGATGTGGTCATAGATTGTGTAGGAATGGACGGGACCGTCCCTCCTGAAGAGACATTCGGATCTGAATTCGATAATCAATTCGGAACCATCAGTCCTATTAAAACCGCATCGCAGGCAGTAAGAAAATTCGGGACAGTGCAATTGACAGGTGTATATGGCACAGAGGCAAATCGTTTTCCATTAGGGGACTTCTTCAGCAGAAATGTCTCCATCAAAATGGGGCAGGCTCCTGTCATCCACCTTATGCCTAAGTTGTATGATATGATAGAAAACAACGAGTTTGATCCAACGGATATCATCACTCACCGTTTACCGCTTGAAGAGGCTGCGAAGGGTTATGATATTTTTGATAAAAAAGAAGACGGAAATATTAAGGTGATTTTAAAACCATAGTGGTTTTGGTTAGAAAAGCAGCCATTCTCCTCCGAATGGCTGCTTTTTATTATGAGTGGATAATCCCGATTTTCATTTTGACTTCTTCCAAAAAAGGTCTTGTTTTCTTTCTTGCTTTTTCTGCTCCATGCAGTAACATTTCATTAAGCTTATCAGGCGATGCCATCAACTCATTATATCTTTCACGGGGCTCTTCCAAATGAACATTCATGACTTCAAAAAGCTCTTTCTTGGCTTCCCCCCATCCGATCCCGGTTAGGAATCGATTTCTCATTTCTTCGGTTTGAAGTTCTGTAGCAAATTCTTTATATAATGAAAAAATGATGGAATCATCCGGATCCTTCGGCGCCTCAGGGGGACTCGAATCTGTCTTGATCTTATTGATCAGTTTTTGGAGCTTTTTCGGTTCCTCGAATAATGGAATGGTATTGTTATAGCTTTTACTCATCTTACGTCCATCCAATCCGGGGAGCACGGCGGTTTCTTCTTCGATGACATACTGAGGAAGTGTGAATGTTTCACCATAGGTATGATTAAAGCTTTCAGCGATATCCCTTGCGATTTCAACATGCTGGATTTGATCCTTTCCAACCGGAACAATTTCAGTTTGGAAAAGAAGAATATCCGCTGCCATCAAGATCGGATACGTAAATACCCCCATATTCACACCTGTATCTGCTTCTCTTCCTGTGTGAAGATTTTCCTCGACAATGGATTTATAGGCATGTGCGCGGTTCATCAATCCTTTTGGTGAGAAACAGGCTAATATCCAGCTTAATTCAAAAATCTCCGGAACATCCGATTGCCTGTAAAAGATTGCTTTTTCCGGATCAAGCCCCAGTGCTAACCATGTTGCTGCAATTCCCCTGCTGAGCTGGTTCATTTCTTCTTTGTCATGTATCTTCGTAAGTCCATGATAATCCGCTACAAAATATGCAGGCTGGTATAATTCATTTCCCGCCAGTTCAAGAGCTGGTTTTATCGCACCGATGTAATTCCCCAGGTGTACCCTTCCTGTTGGTTTGATCCCCGTCAATACTTGCTTTTTCATCACTTTCAATCCTCCCATTTTCTTTAAACACAAAAAGGGCTCCCCGTCCTAAAAAGGACGGGAAACCCGTGGTGCCACCTTCATTCGTTCATAGCCGTGAACGCACTTATCTGTACAGAGGATCCTTCCTCGATACATTGTCCCTTTTATCGGTGAGACTTTCCGCCAAAACCTACTTCCACTTTCAGTCTGGATGCTCAGAAGCCCATTCGACTATTTCCCCACACTGATTCGCACCGGCCATCAGCTCTCTGAAGTGTTTCAACAGCTTACTTTTCTTCATCATTGCATACATAATTTTCTTGTTTCCAATATTTTATAGTAAGCGAAAAAAATGGTCAATACTTTTTATATTTCCTTTGATGTAAAAGGCAGAAATAATTTCACACCTCTCCTGTTGAATGGAAGGAACTTCATATCTCCTGCTAAGTGACTGGCATATCCGAGCATACAAGCTTCAAATATGCCTTCAATCTTCAGTGAAGATTCAAAGTATTTTGCAATGAATCCGAAAAAAATCATTCCAAGCAGTGAATGGGTATAACTCCGGTGTGATACGAAGGAAGCGATCACTATGTATATCCCCAGCAGCCATAACCAGGTTTCGTTAAGGTGCCAGCCTGCGGCAGTCACACCAATTCCTGTAAATGTCAACATCCTTCTTTGTGTGATGACCGCTGACAACAATAGTATACCTATGCCATACCCTATTCCTATCCATTGTTCTCTCCCGTGCTCTTCAAGGAAACTATAAACCATCATCAATAAACCGATTACTTGAGCTACCGCTCTGATCATCTTCGGTGAGAACGTCACTTTATTGCTGAGCTTCCCATCGATATCCATATCCGGCATCAGCCCTGAAATCCCCCCAACTGTGACAAGAACGGCGGTCATGCTGAGGTTCGATCCCATTGAGTTGGCTGTGATGAATCCTGCAGCTGCTCCCGCTGCCATATGTGCTGTTCCGTTCACAACTCTCCTCCTTATTCTACATGCAATACTGAAATTACCATGATAGAGGATTTAAGTGGAAATGAACATGGGAAACTTGAATTATTTTCCCTGCAGTACAATCTTAACTCTTTTAATAATCTCATGAAAATAAGCATTCGGATGAGCGACAAAGTCCTCTATTGATATATTTCTTTTTATGTATTCCTTTTCAGAGCCGGCATTAATAATAAAGCCTTCTGAACAGACTTCCTCTTTTTCGTGGGTAAATAGCTTTTCAAAGTTTCGCAAAGAGGTGCGTAATATCCCCGATAGTTCATCCAATTGAAGATCAAAGCTTTCAAAGGTCACAGGGTTGGTGTATAAGAAAACATTCGCTAACTCGCGGTCTATAATACCGCTGCCAATCAACTCTTCTTTTATTACCCCCGCAAAAGAGAGATCATCGAAATCAATCTTTATCCCCAACTCTTCATGAACCTCCCTTACACCATCTTCAATCAATTCATGAGACAAAATATGACCTGCAGCTGTAATATCCAATAGTCCGGGGTAATCTTTTTTTCGATCACTCCTCAGTTGAAAATAAATATATTCTTCCCCGCTGTCTTCGTCATAGTGAGTCAGCCAGCAGTGGAACGTTTCATGCCAATACCCACTTGCATGGACTTCCTCTCGCGTGCGTTCTCCCAGTCTATTATAATCTTCATCAAAGATGGATAGGTTCTCTACATTCATAGACCTTCCTCCTTCAGTTTGTCGTCAATGTACTTAAATCATGTCTCCCCTGCATTATGTATTGTGAAGCCGCTTATATGCTTCTAAAAGTTCTTCTACCGGTATGTTATCAATTTTCATTCCTGACAGGTCGCTTTCCTGAATTTCAACACCTTTTAAATTGCAGTTAGAAAACTTGCTTCCTTGAAGATTACATCCTTCAAAACTCAACGGATCTTCACTTTCTCCCAGGCTCGTATTGAGAAATCGCACACCACCTAGTGTTACATGGGCAATTTTGCTATATGAAAGATTCAAATCCGCGAATAAAGAGTGTGTTAAATTGATATTTTGATACTTTCCATTTCTCATATTACAGTTACTCACATGTACATCCATCAAATTACTGTTACTGACTGAACTACCTTCCAGATTAACCCCATAGCAGACTGAATTACTCAAATCACATTGTTCATAAAGCCTTCCTGAAAGATTTTCATCCATGAGGAGTCTTTTATCTTTCACATTCTTTTCAATTCTCTTTTCGTAGCAATATTCCTCATCAAATTCAAATGTGTTCCGAAACCCCATTTTTTCGTAAAAATAGTGATTATTCTTTTGTCTTGCAGATGTTTCAAGATTCCATATTCTCACTTCAGGAAATTCTTTCTCAATCAATTGCATCACTCTTGACCCAATCCCTTTGCCTTGAAAATCAGGATGAATAAAGATGCGGTCGATTCTTCCGTATGTTGTACCTGTCAGGGTGATAAAGATTCCCCCTGCCATCTGTTTATCTGCTATTACCTTGTAAACTTCCAATTCCCGTATCATATACCTGTTCTTTTCAATTGAGTCGTAACCAGGCGGCTGGATATTGTAGTCCACTACACTTTTATCTTCATCAAGCCATCTCACAGCTTCCGCATCAAACGTTTTTTTCTTTATTTTAGTTAATAATGCAGCATCTTCAAAGGATGCCTTCTCTATCGTTATTTCCATGTATGTTCTCCTTTTTAGCTGATATCCTCTTTATATTAACATAATTTTCTAATTCTAATAGAAAAAAGAGCATAAACCTCTTAAGGTCTATACTCCCAATGACTTCTATCATTTATTTTTTCTGTTATTTAACCTCCACACTTTGTAAAAGAAGCCTCCTATGATGAAAAGAATACCGCCTATAAGTGAGCCGAGTGTGTTCATCAGCCAATCATCAATGTCTGTAGATCTACCCAGAGGGAGAAAATATTGAGTCAACTCTATAAAGAACGAAAGGAGTGCTCCAAGAAACGTCACCTTCAGGACAATCGCTCTTTGGTGTCGCATCCACCAGCTTGAAAAGAAAGCGAATGGTACAAACAGAAAGACATTGGCTAATAAATTTCGGATCGGAACCTCTAAGTGATTCCGGTATAGAAGGTTCAATTTCAGATTGGAGAATGGCTCCATATTGGTTTGGCCATTACTTCCGCCGTTTACGCCTCCGCCACCCAGAAATGGTGTGAGGGTGATCAAACATATGCCGCCAATGGAAATGGAAAGCAATAAAACGGGAAGGAGGTTCATCCACCTTCCCTTACCCTTTTTCTTTTTCCAAATGGAGACGGCTAGGATAGAAGTAATGGTCACCAGTGCAAGAATGGGAATCACCCATCCGAATGCGCTCCATAATTCATGCATCTTACGTCTCCCACTTTCATACTTTTACTAAGATATACAATTGTATGAGTACATTTATACCACATTTCTAAGAAAGGAAAACATATCCCTGCTATTCTTCGTGTGAAATCCATTTCCTCTTTTCTTGCATTCTGACTGTATATCCTTCTTTATCCAGCCTTTCTAAAAATGGGATCATGTATTTACGCGATAAGCCCAGTACTTCTTTTGCTTGTGCGATCCCAAAAGATTGCTCTGTATTTTTCTTCAATAATTCGACTGCTTGCACATAGGTCTCATGTGCATAAGCATATTTTTCATCCAATGGAGCGATCCACTTTTCCTGTACAAAGAAATGATAAAATCCTTGCCGCAATGATTCAGGTATGCCAGCTTCTTGAAAATACTCTTCCATTGTTTTAACCTTCAAGTCATCTTTTAGGATCGATTGTATCAGCTGTATACATCTTTTTTCCCATTGAGAGGGAAGGCGTGGGGTGAAATCCTCCATACTCAGGACTCCATTTTCTTTTTTAACCTCCTGTTGCCGAAGTAACCTCTGTATACTATGTTGGATCAGTGCATCAGGGTAAGACTTCAGCATTTGTTGCAGTTCCCCCGTATTGATTCCTTTTTCGAGGGGATGTTTGTCATGATATGTACGCAGAACATCCCTGATCATTTTCTCACATTTCTCAACAATACTTGTATGTGTCACATGGGATGCGCGCAACTCGACCCACCCGTGTTGATTCATAACTTCGGTAAGTTCGTCCCAACTGACTGATACTTTCTGAAGAATGTATTCCTTGGATACGCTCTTCTCCCTATCAAGCAGTTTTAATATCCGCTCTTCCGGAGTCCCTTCTTTTATTGAACGTAACTTTGAAATCGTTTCGCTTCCGAATTTGTATTTTCCTCCGTGAGGGTTAATAATCCAGCCGCCGCCTAAAGTTTCTACCGGAGTTGGCCTTCTTATGATAAATCGATCACCGCGTTTTACTACAATATTATCGCTTAATCGAATCTGGCATAAAATGGATTCCACTTCTTGTTCTACCCGATTGCGGTCAAAGAATATAAGTTTCCCCATCACTTCGGAAGTCCCTGTATGAACCTTGACCTCCATTCGCTGTTTAAGCCCAAGTCTGATTTCTTCAAGTAGGTTTAATGAGACATCGATCGTGTCCGTCACAGCAAAATCGGAAGAGGAAACCAATGCGTTCCCGCGTTCTACGTGCTGATAATTAATCCCTGCTAAATTGATGGCTGTACGCTGTCCTGCAAAGCCTTGCAAGGTATTCATTCCATGAACTTGAATTTGTCTCGCTTTCGTTGAAATACCTTGTGGAAGAAGGGTAAGATCAGCTCCTGTCATGATTGTGCCCTCGTATATGGTCCCCCTCACGATTGTCCCTTGCCCCTTCAAGGTAAATACCTGATCGATCGGCATGCGAAATTCCCCTGATGCACTCCTGACTGGAATTTCCTCCGTAGAACGAATGATTAAATCCTTTAACTCTTGGATGCCTTCTCCCGATACACTATCGACCATCATTAACGGTGCGTTTTCAAAAGGGGAACCTTTAAGTTCTTCCGCTACTTCATCTTTTGCAAGTTCTCTTAAGTCAGCATCCACCTTTGAAAGTTTTGTAAGAACGATAATAGCATTCGTGATTCCAAGAAGAGAAAGGATGTCCACATGCTCACGTGTTTGCGGCATTACCCCTTCGTCAGCTGCTATGACCAGCACCACCAGGTCGATTCCTCCTACACCTGCAATCATCCTTCTGATGAAACGCTCATGACCAGGTACATCGACGATTGAAATCTGCATATCCTCCTCTTGATGAAGAGGGGCAAACCCGAGTTCTATTGAAATCTGTCTTTCCTTTTCTTCTTTGAGCCGATCGGTGTCAATATTGGTGAGCGCTTTTGTGAGCGTGGTCTTACCGTGATCAATGTGCCCGGCCATCCCGACCGTATAAAACCGTTTTTCCAACCTTCTCACCTGCTTTCGCTACGAGTTCCTCTTTTTATAATGTGTGAATAATACTCCCGTCATCAATGCAAAACATGCGATAAACAGCATGCCTTTCACGTTCTCCCCTTCTGAGAAAGACTTAATTGTCCAGAGAAGTATGACGATTGTGATCACACAATCAAAGATAAATATTCCTTTTGATTTTCGAATCATCATCACCCGCTTAATCTAATCTTATTTATAGACTAACTTTACCATATACCCTTTACTGAAATAAAAAAACAGCCAAGATAAATCAAGCTTTATCTTGGCTATTCCTGTGTCTGTCTTAATTTGAACCTTCTTGAATCAGCGTCTTTATATCAGCTGTGATTTCGGCATAAGGTACTTCCGTGTTTCCACTGTAAGTCTTGACGACAACACCTTCTTGGTTGACGAGGAAGAAGCTCGTACCGTGAATGACTTGATCAGAGTTAGGATCTTCAGCCACGATTGATTTGAAGGAGTGTTCGGCAAACTCCTTGATTTCGTCAAACTGATATCCAGTAAGCAATTCCCATTTACTTTCATCCGCTTCATATTTTGAAAGATAGTCTTTCAAGACCTGAGGCTTATCATGTTCAGGGTCTACACTGAAGGAAACGATCTTGTAGTCCTCCACCCCTTCTTTCTTCAGTTCCTTTTGAAGCTTTGTCAGGTTAAAGGTCATAGGGGGACACACTGTTTCACAATTCGTAAAAATAAAATCCGCAATCCATACTTTTCCCTCTAAATCCTTCAAACTCACTTTTTCATTATTTTGGTTGGTATAAGTAAAGTCTGATATCTCGTAATTCGTTTCTGCTTGAAAGTCACTATTGCTGCAACCCGCAATGAGAATACCGATCAGAGTCATCATCACTACTAGTCTTTTCGATTTTGACACTTCAATCTCCTCCGCTTTCACTGCTATTCTCATTCTATGTTAGTAGATAGAATGAGAAAAAACAATGTGCTTCTCATGAGTTTCCATGACTATTTTGTGAAATCCCCCTGTGCTTTCAACCCTAAGCACAGAGCACCGTGACTGCCTGAGAAGGCTCCGTTTTCCATAAAGATGGGGTCATAATCAAGCATCTCTTTGAATTGAGACAAATCTTCTTTAAGAGGTAAGTTGGAATTTAGGGTACTGCCGATAAAAGCGATTGATCGAGTTTTATGATTCTGTGACAGTTGATGGGCCAGTAAAATGATCGTCTCCGCCATCATATTGGTTAACGATCTTAATACATCTTCTTTTCTAGCCTTACCATCTTGGTATTTTGCGAAATTAGCAGCTGTCAAATATTCAGGAACAGGTGCCTCTTGACCTTCATAAATCTCGTTCACCATCAAGTCGACTGATGCCCGCCGGCCTTTTGCAGATAATCTCACCATTTCATTGAAATCTTTCACCCCGGTCAATTTGGCACCCAGCCCCATAAACATCCCACCGCCTATGCCGCTTCCGAGTACACGAGTGAAATCTCTCTGATCCATAATAAAAAAAGAAGTCCCTGTTCCGATATTCACGAGAATAGAACGGTCTACATTATGTTTTTGATCCTTTAGAAGCCATCTCGTCCCTACTTCAACTGCTTTGAATTCAGGATACACAGTACAATCAGGAATCAATGACTTAATTTTCCCTGCCCTGCCGCCGGTTACATATAATTCTGCATGAGGTGAAGTGAGTTCGAGCCACTTTATCACAGAAAGTAATTCTTTACTGTCATAGGTTTTATAATGGTATCTCCCTTGCTCTTCGTACACAACTTTAGTCAGTGTTCCTCCTGCATCGATTCCAATAGCCTTCATTCTGCTTCTTCTTTCATTTTCTTTTTTGAAAATAGATAATGCAGAATATACCCATGGATCACCATGATGACCAGGAAAGCGATAAGATAATAAAATACACCCATGATCCCCTTAGAAAAATCCTCTGTCAAAAGCCACCATATGGAGGCTAACAGGAGGAAGAAAAATTGAAGTGCAACCCCTTCTAAAAAGGGCTTTTTGTAACTATTGAAATCCAAAAGCCTTTTCCAGCTCCATCCGATTGCGACTGCAGCTGAGATTAATAATATTAATATATAAATACTTATTTTCATGAATTTCACCTGCTTTTTAAAAGTCTTATTGTCTTAATCATATTAAACTTATTTGGAAATATAAAGTGTAAATAGAAGAGTCAGGTAAATCACACTAATTTTCCACAGGTGTTATTATGATGAGTACATGACGCAATACTGAAATCCTGTTCTCTGTAACCCCGGGTGGGGCTGTGCACAGAAAGGAATCAGTCCTTCACTTTATCAAACCGGTAGGCGTTATAATGTGTAAGGTTTACCTTGACATTGATTTTTTCTAAAGAATCTTTACTAAGATAAAATGATTTCCTATCCTTGAGTCCCTTGTATTGACCAGCCTTAAATCTGTAGTATTTCTCACCGACATTCAGTAGATCCACCTTCTTTTCAATCCCGATATCATAAACAGACTGAATTTCCTTTTTGATCGAATCCTCCAATGAACCTTTCACCTTTTGATAGGGTATTTCCTCTAACTTTTCCAACAGCTCCGCTTCTACATTCACATTAAGTGTGAATGCGGGTTTGGTTGAGTCCTTACTGTATTCCACTTTCAATTTCTGTGAGGATAGTTTAAAGGTAGCGGTCAGTTCATCTTCCATATAAAGACCATAGTTGATTTGGTTCCTTTTATGAAGAAGCCAGTCAACCCATATAGCCTCCTTGGATGGAAGAGATCCCCTGTATGAGGAACTCTGAAAAAGGCTATAACCATTCAGCAGAAGTACAGGATCAGGCGAATCAGTTTCCCATGCCTCATGATTGATTGTCAATATTGGAATGGCTGCAGATCCCATCGGCTCATGATATTTTCTTAAGAATGACATTAGGCTGACTGGACCAATATCATCCTGACTGGTCTCAATATGTTCTTCCGTCAACAAAACCGTATAGACAGGGGGATAGCTGAATAAGCCTTTAGTGTGGAGGAGTTCCTTTATATTTTGATCGGTTGTGAATAATAAAAGGTTAGGTCTCAACGAACGGTTTCTCCCTACTTCCTCCAGCACTTCCTTGAATTTATATTCCATCACATTTTTGGATAACACGAGCGCTTTTGTATGCCCGAAGAATAATGGCGGCCTGGACAGCCTGTATAATTTACTTACTGCCAGATTCATCGTTTTACCAGTTGCCGTACCGACCAATGTAGGTACTGTCTCAGCGGGTCTGGTTTCTTGTTTAGCAACATTAATGAAATTCAAGCCTTGCAGATAAACGGTATATTCATCATTTTCTGGATTATAGTCCATACCGATTGTCACGACATACGTCAGGTCCTGAATATTTTTAATTCCGGTACATCCTGATAAAAGAAGCAATAATGATATGATACAGATTTTGATTGTCTTAGAAGTCACGATCCTTCATTTCCCTTCCTTTCAGAATCAGACGGACTTGTCGATTTCGTACGATCCTTATAAAATTGAAGTGGTAACTTTAAATATGCCCGAAGAGATTCCGTTAAACTTATAGGGGCAGCAGAACCCAAGTATGGGACACCAAATGAAGATTTTGTGGCTAAATACAGAATGGTGACCACAAAAGATAATATCACTCCAAACAACCCGAATAACGTGCTTAAAAGTAACACGATAAACCTTAAAATTGTCAGCCCGTTCTTTAATGATTGGTTGACGAGCGTAAAAGATGAAATATATGTTATGGCCCCTACAACGAGCATGGTAGGGGAAGTTAATCCCGCCCGAATGGCAGCATCCCCGACAATGAGACCGCCAAGTACCGAAACAGTCTGCCCGATGGCGCGCGGCAGCCGTACGCCAGCTTCATTAAAGAATTCAAACAAAAACAGTACAATGAACATTTCAACAGGGGCAGAAAGCGGCAATCCAAATCTTGACATCGAAATCGTAGCGACAAGCAAATAAGGAATCTGTTCAAGATTATAAGCAGAAAAAGCTACCCATATACCCGGTAGAAACCCAGATATAAGCAAGCCGCTCATCCTGATCAATCGTTCTATCGAGACGAAGAAATAATTGATGTTTGAATCTTCAGGCGATTTAGTTTGTAAAAGTAAATTTACAGGTGCAAACGACACAGTGGGACACCCGTCCACCATGATGGCAAACCTGCCTTGATTTAAGCTTTCCACGATAAAGTCAGGTCTCCCGGTATAATCAAAACCTGGAAATATCGAATAAGGAGAATCCCCTATAAGCGACTCAAGCTCTTCATTGGAGACTAGTACGTCAATTTCAATTTTTTCTAGTCTTTTATGAAGTTCCACCAGTACCCTTTCATCAAGCACATCATCTAAATATAAGATTGCCACTTTAGTCTTGCTTCTGCTGCCCACAATATATTTTTCGACACATAATGATGGCGAAAAGATTCTTCTCCTCACTAAAGAGATATTTGTATATAAATCCTCTACAAACCCGTCCTTCGGTCCCCGGATTGATGTTTCGAGCGCAGATTCTTCCGGATCCCTCTTAGGAAGACTCCCTGCCTGAACACCAAAGATTACGTCCTCTACAAAAAAGAGCACATAGCCTGTAAATAAGGATGATAAAATGTGTTCTTGATCCTGATCCGTAAGATTTTCAATTTGAAAATATGCCTGAAACTTTTGTATAACGGGTTTTTCTGTAAATATATCAAGCCGGGGCAGAATGAATTTATCAAGGTATTGGGTATCTATGAGGCTCTCAAAAAAAACCATTGTTACCTTTCCCTGTTCAAATTGATGTTCTTTAAAAAGTAAATCCTGACTTTTACAAAATAAGGATTTTAACTCTTCAATCTTTTCTGTTGCTGAAATCTTTTTACCTTGATCCTTTAAATCATATTTCATACTAAACAACATCCTTTTTGTGTGAGCAGCATATTTTAGCGAGGCGGATTGTTGCTTTCTAGACGTCTGCCTGCGACCTTTTCCTTATTCTTAACGTGAGCCAGTGAGGGAGAAGGCTTTCACAATCAAAGCACTTACAATGATCTGAAACAGTAAAAATACAACAGCGAAAGGAAAGAAAAACTCATATAAAAAACGATAAAAATAGAATGTATCGATATCAACAAGCAGTAATGACAAGAACACAACGTACAAAGGCACTATAACCCTAAGTTTCATTCTGTAGTTGTTTTTGGAACTTGTAATCAAGAACCCCAATAAAAAAATAAACAAACCGATTCTGATGACAGCTCCGGATAACCATTGATAAAGAGCGAAAAAGTCAAGATGAGTAATGAACTCCCCAATGCCCAGGATCCTCCACTGTTCATAGGCGGGATACCTCATTTTCGAAGCTTCCACATATCCGAACTCCATGATAGATGCAGTTAAAGGGCCCATGATCAGTCCCAGGAAAATAAGTCCTAAAATAATGAGATGATGCATTTTTATTTTTCCTTTACTGAAAGGCTGAAGCAGAATGATTATGTATATCTCCAACAATCCGCTCAGAACATAGATCATGCCTTTGTAAACAGGATAAAAGCCGTCGCTGAAAATAGGAAAAAGCAGACTGGGGTCTTTCATGTTTGTATTGGTGAAGGCAATGAAAAACCCAAAAATCATGACCAGCGGTAATAATAATCCGCTTGCTATGGCCATATATTTAACCCCCGACCATGTAATCAAGAAACAAGTGAATGTCATAATGATGACAATCACTAATTTGGGGACATCAGCTAAAAAATATGCCCTTAACCATATTATTAAATCAAC
Source organism: Rossellomorea oryzaecorticis (assembly GCF_038405515.1). Lineage (GTDB taxonomy): Bacteria > Bacillota > Bacilli > Bacillales > Bacillaceae_B > Rossellomorea > Rossellomorea oryzaecorticis_A. The sequence goes on from NZ_JBBYAF010000029.1 coordinate 37,291, forward strand.
GAACGTGATATATGCGCTTGCAAGCAAAAATAAACAGACTGGCAGACCGAACAGCCAAACGAATGCCTTGTTCCATTTTGCTCTCAGGAGGTGAAAGAAACCTTCCGGCGGAGAATTTTTCAGTGTGTAATAAATCAGAAACGTGGCCAATATTAAGACAGGATAGGAAATGATCACACTTATCCATCCGTCCCTGCCTGAAGCATGTAAAATACTCGGGATGATCATAACATGGTTTAATAATCCGGTAGAAAGAATCAATAATAAGGTCAGTTGCCTTGGAATCAGGACTGGCTGTAAGTTCTTCATTTCAAAACTCCTCAAGTATATAACGTATTTCTATTTATTTCCTCTGAACTCCGAAACTAACCTGTTAATAAACAAAAAAAGTCAGGGATGCCCTGACTTTTTTAAATAAATAAGTGTTAGACCATAAATTGAAATTCTGTCCTGCTTCCATTTTGTGAAGAAATGACTTCCAGCCTTGCATCGATCCTCTCTTTCAATTCAGGAACATGGGAAATCAAACCGACCAGGCGGCCGCTGCTTTGGATGTCCATTAAAGCTTCGATGGCATGATCCAGGGATTCAGGGTCGAGGGTACCAAATCCTTCGTCGATGAACATCGTTTCAAGGGATACGCCTCCTGCATATTGCTGGACGACATCTGCAAGTCCAAGAGCCAATGCGAGGGACGCTTTAAAGCTTTCTCCCCCTGATAAGGTCTTGACGTGTCTTTCCTGACCGGTGTATTGATCAAAGACGAGCAATTCCAGACCACTTTGTACATTCCCTTTGCTTCTGTCTGTCTTCCGGATCAGGTTGTACCTGCCGGCTGTCATTTTGACTAACCGCTCATTTGCAATACTTAGAATATCTTCAAGAAAAGAAGCCAATACATACCTTTCAAAGGTAAGGCGGTTTGCATTTTGTCCGCGCGCAATGTCTGCAAGGTGTCCGACCGTTTGATATGTGTTTTCCAACTCTTTTATGTCTTCATTGATTTCAACAACCCGGGAAAGGATATTTTTATTTTCCTGCGTATGTGAAAGCAGGTTGTTGAGTGTTTCGTTTATCTTCTTCATTTCTTCAGAAACAGCTGTCAATGAATCTTCAATAAGATGGATTTCCGGCTTTTCTTTATTTTCAAGCTGCTTACTGACATCGGATAACCGGTCTGTCGCGGAGCGCAGATCTTCACCGTATTTCTTTACTCTCGCTTCGAGTTCAGCTATTTCTTCATCCGATCTTTTTGCTTCATGGAAGGCACGATAATGTGGAAATCCTTGCTCAGTCAAGAGGGATAGAAAAGCTTCCCGCTCCTGCTTCATCTCAACATCAGCCTTCTCAACTTGAGCTTTCTTCTCAATTACTTGTGATTCTTTTACTTTATATTCGTTCTCACATGCAAAAAAGTGGGTTTGGGCTTTTTCAAAGTCAGCTCTCATCTTTTCCAATGAAACTTTACTCTTTTTCAAAGTAAAATCAAAGTCTTTTTTGGAATTAAGTTCTGGAGGGATTGACTCTCTGACTTTTTCTAAAGCCGTTTTCTTTGTTAAGAAATTCATTTCGAGCTCTCGCTGCTTTTCCAGATGTCCCTTACTGGCTTCTTCAAGCTCGGCAAGTTTCTCTCTCCCTTTCTTAACTTCTTCTCTCATCTCCTTGAGCTGTTCTACTTCCTTTTTCTTCTCGAAAATTTCCATTTTAAGCTTTTGTGCTTTTAACTGGACATCTTTGGTGACTTCCAGATAGTTCTCCATTGTAAGCTTGTCCGCACCTTTTTCTATCCTTTGGAACTGTAATTGAATTTGCTCTTCTATTCCTTCGATCTTTGTTTGTTCCTGAGCCAGTGCAAGATTCACTTGCTTTTCTTCAGACTGAAGAGATTGAAGCGTATCCTTTGCGCTATTCATATCTTCTTCAGAAGGCAGTTGGTGTTCATCCCTGGCTGGATTAGGGTGCTCATGTGATCCACATACAGGGCATGGGGATTCATCACTGAGGTCTCGTGCCAGGATGGCAGATTGAGCCGAACGCCATTTCCCTTCAAGATAAACGACCAAGTCAGATGCATCTTTCACTCGTTTACCGATGTTGTTGTACTGCTTATGCATTCGGGTATAATTTGTCTTGAATTCCTGGAGTCGGTTAGATAACTTCTGGATTTCTTTAAGGGTTTCTAATAAAGACTCTTCTTCCTGAAGCGATTTTTCATATTGAAACAATTTACTTTGGCTGTCTTCAAGTTTCTCAAGACGATCTTCTCTATCCTGGATCCCAGCCCTTAAAAAAGTGATTTGTTCAGATTTTTTGTTTATCACTTGCTGATGCTTTGTGGTATTCTCCTGAATTCCCTTCAATTCCTCTTGTAAGGAATCGAGCGAGTAAACATCTTTTTGAATCGTTTCCAGATGATTAATTTTTTTAACCAGTTCATCCCTGACAGATTCCTTGCCAGCTTCTTCTTTGTATTGCTTTTTAGCAAGCTCAAGTTTCACCGAAGCTGCTTCTTTTTCTTTCATCAATCGATCAAGATCCTGCTTGAGACCTTTAAGGATTTCATTTAATTTATGGCAGTATTCGTCCTGCTTTATTAATCTTGACGCTTTATGAGCAAGATTGATTTCCTGAGTGATTCTTTCGTTATCAGTCTTTCTTTGCTCCAGCTTGTTCAATTCATCAGTTAATTTTCCCTGCAATTCAAATTGCTGAAGGAGGGTATTGGCTTCTGCAAGCTGCTTATTGATATCATCTCTTTTGTTTTGGATGGCTTGATAAGTATTTTGCACATCAGCAAGCTGCTCCTCCATCTTTTCAATATGACCTGGGAGGATGCCAAGTATCTTGCTGTCTTTTAAAGGTTCTTCCAATAATAATTCTTTTAGTTCTTCATTGTCATGAACGTGGATTTTGAGTAATTCCCTTGTGCGGGTTTCAACGGATGCTTCCACTGTCTTCCTTAAGTCATCGGCTTCCGCCTTCAACCCTTCCTGGATCGTTTTATAAAGTTGTGTGTGAAACAACCTCTGTAAAATAACTTCTTTATCTTTACTATCAGAGGTTAATAGTTTTCGAAATTCCCCTTGAGGAATCATAAGGATCTGCCGGAATTGATTGGCGTCCAATTGAATGAGCGATTTTATCTTCTCATCAACATCCCTGACATTTGCAGCAAGCAGCTGTTCAACCCCGTCTTCATCATACATAAATAATTCAGATCTGGCGTTGATTGTCGTAAATCCTTCACCGCGGGCTTTCTTCTTATCCTGCTGGGGGGACCTCCAGATCCGGTAGGTCTTCCCTCTTAAACTGAATAAAAGCTCCACTTCAGTTACGTCGTCATCCATGGCAAATTGACTTCTAAGCTCTGTGGGAGTCCGGTCCTCCCCACTCGCCTTACCATAAATCGAGTATGAAATACCGTCAAAAATAGTCGTCTTACCCGATCCGGTTTTTCCTGAAATGACAAACATCGTACGGTTGTCAAGCTGGCGGAAATCAATTACTTCCCTCCCCGCATATGGACCGAATGCCTGCATTGTTAATTTAAGAGGTTTCACCCTTCAAACACCTCCTGTCTTGCTTTTTCAATCACCTTTTCTAATACATCTTCCTTAGATTGTGTAAAATCACCGGTCGTCATGTCCGCGTAAAACTCTTTGAACAGTTCCAGTTCTGACTTCTTTTTATCCTCAACAACTTTGAAACTGCTTTTCTTTTTTGCATCAGTCAATTCTAATTTTCTTTCCAGATGTAAAACATTCGGGTATACCTGACGAAGCTTATTAATCGGGTCAATTAGGGTCCCCTCATCATGCAGAATGATTTTTAAATAATCATCCACTTTTTGAGATTGATAGAAAGACGGGTCAAGCAGCTCTTCCAAATGCCCTTTAAGCTCTCTCATATCCTGCTTTGGACGTAAACTGCGTTCGCGGAGTTCAATTGAACCGTTTTCCTTCATCTCCACAATCGTCACTGATTTCCGTTGACTTGCTTCTGAGAATGAATACTTTAGAAGTGACCCGGAATAGCGGATACTATCATGTTTAATGGCGTCAGGGCTGTGCAGGTGCCCCAGGGCTGTATAATGAAATGGCTCGAATAAATCACTGCCGACACACCCGGATCCACCCACGGATAGGGTTCTCTCCGAATCCGTCGTTTTGCCGCCGAGTACAAATGCATGTCCTACAAAAACATGGGGTTCATCCGGGTTCATTTCTTCCTGAATTCTGTTCACGATTGCACTCATGGCATCATGATGGGAATGAATAGAATCATCTCCAAGCAGCTGCCGTACCGTTCCCGGTTCTGCATAAGGGATACAATGAAAGTTCACTCCATTCACTTTTACTGGTGTAAAATCACCTGTAAGTTTTCCCTTTAAGTAAAAGTGGCTATGCTTGTACCAGGAAGAGCCAAACGAAAGTCGTTCAGCACTGTCGTGATTACCCGAAACAGCCACAATGGGTGTATTCATTTCGACGTTAATCCTGTAAAGTACCTCATCCAGTAATTCCACCGCTTCAGTCGGAGGTACAGAACGATCGTATAGATCACCGGCAATCACGACCGCATCAGGCTTTTCTTCCTCTACCAATTCAATGAATTGTTCCAATATGTATCGCTGTTCTTCCGTCATATAAATACCATGAACCAATTTTCCTAAATGCCAATCAGCTGTATGTATGAATTTCACCGTTCAATCTCCTCTCTTTACCTGGATCTCTTTCATAAATTATATCAAACTGTGAAAACTCGGGTGAAAAGGAATTGTTACCAAACAATCAGGAACGTTTGTTCTTATTATACAACTAAAACCAATAATTTCCTATTAATAATGCATATTTAGAAGAATTTATAAGATAGGGTAGTAGACTATCATTTTACTTTACTTATAGGTATAAAACAAAAAGAGAGACCAATGGCCTCCCCTTTTTTATTCTTTCATTCTTTGAGGAAGAGTCTGAATGGATGATACGACGGCATCAAGCTTTGTTTCTATACGATAAAGCAGATACATCGTGACCACAATCGGAAACCCTACCTCAGAGATAAAAGGAATAATCGACTCCATGTACCTTACCTCCTTTCACTTCTTATATAGAAGGAATATGCGGTAAAGGACACCCTGGAGGCTGAAAAAAACTAAAATACCACCACAAAAGTATAGGCACTCAATACCGCTATTGATTTCCGTGCAAGACTTCGCTTTCCGCGGGTAGCCCGTGAGCCTCCTCGTCGCATTCGCTCCTGCGGGGTCTCACATAAGCTACTCTTCCCGCAGGAGTCTTCGTCTTGCACTCCAATCAACCGCTGGAACAAGCTAAACCTAAATGTACAATTAAACAAATTAAAAACCCGAACTAATTTGCTTTCTGAAAAGCAAACTAGTTCGGGTGTATTTAGATTGAAACACTATGTCCCAGTCTCTTTGTGTCAATTTGGATTAACCGTTTAAGTCGTTCACTAAGCTGGAGCTTACTAAGCCAGCTTTGTCAAGGATTGCTTTGATCTGATTTTCAGCTTCGATCATCTTTTCTTCAGCTGCTGAAAGATCAGCTTCTCCTTCTGCTTTCAGTGCCTCTGCTTTTAGCGTATAGGACTCTGCCAATGTTGCTTTGAACTCTTCTATGTCTTTTTTATAGTCATCAAGTCCTGATGGAATTTCTGTATTTTCTACTGCTTCAGCAGATTCCTCAGCCGAAACTGCAGCTGCCTCTTCCAACTTTGCAAGCTCGTCACCTGTCGGAGGTGTTTCTCCGCCAACTGCTGCCTCGTATCCATTTAAGTCAATATCAGTACCATTTACTGTGGTAGTTAAATTAAGATAAAAATCCATTAATTCTCCAGCTGCATCTGTATTTTCCTCACTGGATTTTGCAGATTCCTCTTTTTTACCTTCTTCGGAACCAGCATCAGAACATCCAACTAATAATAAAGATAAACCTAAACCTAAGAACCATAATTTTTTCATAGTTCATATCCCCTTTCTGTCTCTCTTGCATGAATTGTGCGGGAGGTAAAGCGAACCATATAGTAATCGCTTACTTCTTCCATTTTTTAGCCGGCAAAATGTATCTTATCACGGAGATAATCTGTTGGTAAAGAAATATTTTCTACTTTCACCAAAGTTCTAATTTTATAAACATTCTAAATAAATTTTAAATTGGCACAAGCATGAAATTGAGTGTACATGCCTTCACCAATGAGATGTGTCATAATTAAAACGTATTCATTGAACAGTACATGAGAAAATGATATAACTGTTTTAGATGATTAACACCCGGGGCTGATTGTAGAGCTGGTGCTTGCCTAGGTCTTCAAAACCTCTTGGGAGGCGCGTGCCGTCTCCGCTGGGTTCGATTCCCAGGCAGTCCCGCCATTCTTATCCTCAAAAAAAAGAAGCTTCAGGATGATCATCGATCCCCTAAAAACTTCTTCCTTTACCATACCTTCTGTGTTTGTTCCCTTTTTTTTCTTTCTTGCTGGTGAGCAGCTTCAAATTTAATTGAAAATGTCGTTCCTTCCCCCTGTTCGCTTTGCACGCTTATGTCAGCTGAATGATCTCTTAAGATACGCAAACAGATTGTGAGACCGAGACCAGTTCCTTTTGTTTTAGTCGTAAAGAACGGTTCACCGAGCTTATCAAGGATTTGTTTTTTCATGCCTATGCCTTCGTCTTTAAAACTAAGCTCCACTTTGTTGTACTCATTTAACCCGGCTTCAATCATTATGTTGCCTCCGTGGGGCATTGCCTCGATGGCGTTTTTTACAAGGTTGATAAAAACCTGCTTCAGCTGATTTTCGTCCCCTCTAATGTATAAATCCCTTTGCTTAAAAGCGGTTTGTATTTCTATGTTATAAAGAATTGCATTAGTATTGAGAAGCTTAGCCACATGATCGAGTGTTTCTACTATATTGATGCGTTTATATGTAACTGATTGGGGTTTGGCCAGGATCAGTAATTCACTGAGTACCAGCTCAATTCTCTTAATTTCAGAAAACACGATTTCGAGATACTCCCTGGTCTTCTCATCAGCATCATCTCTTAAAAGCTGCAGAAAACCATTTATTGATGTGAGAGGGTTTCTCACTTCATGGGCAATGCCTGCTGCCAATTGCCCGGCAACTGATAGTTTCTGTGATTCGATGGCAAGGGTCTCATTCATTTCAAGTAACTCTTCTTCATTATGTATTCTTTCTGTTATATCGGATATCGTCCCGACTGTACCTGCCAGTTCGCCATTCTCATCATAATTCAATTTGATATTTACTTCGCCCCATCGAAACTGACCGCTCCTGGTTTGAAAAGAAAAGTCAATTTTTGTTTTTTCCTTTTGCTCACTTATGCTTCTTCTCAATACACGCAAAAATTCATGTCGTTCATGCAGGGATATGAAGTGGAGGGCATTCTTATGTATGCTTTCCTTAATACTATAACCAGTCAATTCTTCCCACGAATGATTAAGAAATTGAAATTCCCCCTTGGAATTTGTGTGAAACACCACTTCTGTAATATTTTGCAGGACGAGATGCAGCTCCTCGTTTAACCTCTTGATCTTTTCTTCACTTTTACTAATGGCTGAGACGGTTTCATTGCTTTCATCGTAGTTTTTCCCAGTATAATAGCCGATAAATAAAATGAGTGTCCCAAAAAGCAAATCAACCTGTAAGTTAAAAGAGTATTGAAGAACAAAATAATAAATGAAGTCCCAAATTATTATTAATAGAGCACCTGCCAAAACAAACAAAATTCTGCCTTTGTACTTTGCCATTTGACCCCTCCGTCCTTCCAAAACAAACTAGATATAGATAATATCGAAAAAGAAAGAATTTTCACGATATTTGTTATTTATTAGTATATCATTTCTTATTAAGAACAGTATAGGTCTCTTTTAGATTTCTTAGGATATTCTTGTCACATCCTTTCGGGTTGTCTATAATGAAAGACGATACATAGCTTTCATAGAGATTACTGTTAACCATTTTCTTTTGAATAAACCAAACCAATAGAAAAATAAGTGGTTGAATTCTGCCATTTAAACAGTGATCGGCGAAAGCGCTTAGAAAATCGAGGTGAGAGCATGCAGCTTGACGGATGGTTTTTATACTTTATCCTTTTTTGGGTTGTTTTTTTAACGGCATCATTTGCCATCGGCGGCTTCTTTATGTTTCGTAAATTCTTAAAAAGATTTCCTAAAGAAGATGGAAAATCAGATATGGACTGGGAAGAATATTATGTAAATCAGACCGTTCACTTATGGGATGACCGGGAAAAGAAAATGCTGAATGAATTAGTTACTCCAGTACCTGAACTATTCAGAGATGTTGCGAAATATAAAATTGCAGGCAAAATAGGAGAATTGGCTCTTAGGGAGAAAGCTCCTGTAATTTCACAGGAACTCGTGATAAGAGGCTATATCATGGCCACGCCAAAAAGAGATCATAAATTTCTCCGAAAAAAACTGGATGATATGGAGATTGACGCGACTCCTTATGAACACTTATTTTAAATTATTGAAAAGGGATGAAAAATGTGGGGTCTATTCTGGTGATTCCAATTGTGCTATACATTATTTTCACAGCGGCAGCTATTCTTCTGTATAGAAGATGGAAAAAGGCAAACAAAAGGTAAACGGTTCACACCGTTTACCTTTTGTTTTAGATTATGCATCGGAGCCTGAGCGAGCCGCCTCCGCTTTTACCTCATCCAGCTCCGGCGGCTAGCCCCTCGAGGTCATAAGCTAAATGGCCAAGAAGGCAAAAGACGCCTTCCCGGACCATTAAGCTTATACTTGTCGGGGCTGAGCGAGCCGCCTCCGCTTTTATTTTAATCTATTGGGTCCGCGGCTTTTCCGTATTTGATAACGTCGTAGATGGCTAGTCCATCACTGGGCTTTCCTTCTCCATTCCGATAAGGGAATAGTGAAAAAAAGATAAAGTATACTGAAAAATAAACAAATTGATAGAAAAAGATGTGAACAGGGATAACCCCTTGATAGATGAGAAAATTAATCATTAGAATGACAATGAGGTTGAACAGGCTGCCGGATAAATAAATCAACACATGTGTCCACACTTTATTGTATTTTAATTCCGTGTATTGACACCAGCCTTCCATAAAATACATTCTATTGACTTCCAGGGGGCCTATATTAAATAATTTTTTACCTGTGCCAATCGCAAATTTTATTTTTGCGCCAAATATTCTCGCCACCAATACATGACCAGCTTCATGTACAATCGTCACAAGCGGCAGAGTTAAAAAGAATGCCAGAAAAAACGTCCAGATATCATGTAAAGTGAACAAGGTGCAACCCCCTTTGTATATGTATGTTACTCTCCCTGTTTCCCCCTGAGTAAAACTAGATACTCTCTTTTTTATCATTTGTAAAAAAAACGTAATACGCACACTGCACTCCATTTCAAGCCAACAAAAAAACAGAACAAAATGGCTTCATTTTGTTCTGCTTCCTGATCACGATTCCTTCAAATGGAGTTTGTAGTAAGGTCACGGTTTTCCTGATAGAGTTTTCTATACTGAATATACATGGCAATCCGCCAAGGTACGATCATCCCAAATGCAAGGATCCAAAACATGCCGCTCAGTGCACCATAGTCGATTGTCGTACTCAGTATCGATTTGGCGACAATCCGGATGATAAGAAGGCCGATTAATATAAACGCAAACGCTTTGGAACGTTTTAAGTAAATATCATTATTCCGTAATTCAAATTTAGACGTCTTTATCAGTAAGATGGAAAACAACATTCCCACGGTAAGTGCTTCCAAAAACTCCCACAATGTCACACGAAAGAAAGGGAAAATAAACATCAAAGCCCCTGTACTCATAAAAAGCGGCGGTAAAATGATTTTTTTACCACTTACCGGCTTTTTCTGGGCTTTCATTCGAATAAATAATACAAAAAACCCCATAAATATTGCTGCGATGGATGAAGCAATCATCATAAACGATCATCCTTTAACTCTCTACTTATTTACTTTTATATTATAGCTTATTTTGTGTGAAAACAAAAACAACCAAAAAAAAAGGTTGAAATATCCTCAACCCCTTCCCCTATTATGAACCTAATACTCTCTTTATTGCATCAACAACTCTTACCTCATCAAAAGGTTTTACAATAAAATCCTTGGCGCCGCATTCAATCGCTTCCACAACGATTTTCTGCTGTCCCATGGCTGAGCACATAATGATTTTCGCTTTCGGGTACTCATTCAAAATTTCCTTCGCAGCTTCTATACCGTCCATCTCAGGCATCGTAATATCCATTGTTACAAGATCCGCCTTGAGTTCCCTATATTTCTTCACAGCTTCTGCGCCATTCTCCGCTTCACCTACTACAGTGTGTCCACTGGATGTCAGCATATTTCCAAGTGTCATTCTCATAAACTTTGCATCATCCACTACTAGTATTGTTGCCACAGGTGTTCCTCCTCGTAAACGCTTTGGCTGCATTTCTCTTATGATACTATAGTCCTATTTGTATTCTTACTATATCATTAATCATAAGAATGTTTCAATGTAAATCCACTGCGAAAGTTCTTAGAATCCTTGGAATCCCCCGAATATAGAAGTGAAATAGGAAAGAATGACGGTCATCCAATCAAAGAAAAGCATAATACCGACGGCAATCATGATATATCCGCCGATTTTAACGATTTTTGCGCTGTTTTTTCTAATCCACTTCATTTTCCCGATAAAGAAAGAAAGGATGAGAAACGGAATAGCAAAACCTAGTACATAAGCTGTCATATAAAGAACCCCTGAACCTGGATTCGTTGCTGCAAGGGCAAGTACCGAAGCAAGAATAGGGCCTGTGCATGGTGTCCATCCGGCAGCAAATGCCATCCCAATCAATACAGAACCTATAAAACCTGAAGGCCTATTCTTGAATTCAATACGGCGTTCTTTCATCAGCATTTCAGGAGTGAAGACACCTATGACCACCAATCCGAATACAATAATAAATATCGCGCCAAGTTGTCGGATCAAGTCTTTATAGTCGAGAAAGAATTCTCCTATAAAGGATGTACCAAATCCGATTGCGATGAATATGACTGAAAAGCCCAAGAGAAAAAATATGGTATGTACAAGGCTCCGCTTCTGCAGCATCGAATTGTCCGCTTTAAGCTCGCTAACACTCATCCCTGTAATATAGGATAAGAAGGCCGGATATAAAGGCAGGCAGCATGGTGAGATAAAGCTTAAAAAACCTGCCCCGAAAGCCAGAAATAGATTGATATCTGCCATTTTTACAACTCCTACTTTTGTTTATATATCTTTATTCTATCAAACATTCGCTTAGACTATGAGAATCAATTCTGTGAACGATTTGTGACCATTCAGTTACAAATTGATTCGCATCTTTCCAATCCTGTTTCAACACCTTTAAATATTTATTTTAGCTTTGAAAATTTATCCCTTTTTCGTTATACTAATAAAAAGTTACAGTTATTACTAGTTTTGTATTCCTTCTGTAAGGAACTACAAAAGAAAGGAAACAGCCGTGTCTAAACAAGAGCTTCTCGAACGTATTGAAAAAAAGCGTGCTCAATTAATTGATATAGTAGCTGAAAATGGACTTTCTTCACCTCAAGCCATTCAATACAGTCAAGAGTTGGATCTACTGTTGAATAGTTACAATACGAAATACATAAAAAAATTTTCGACTCAAGTAAGCTGATACCCATGAACGCATAGATTTATCATATAGCGAAAAAGCAGACCGGTATCTGGTCTGCTTTTCTAATTGATGCTGTTAAAATAGGTCTGATTTCCAACTGTTCTAATTTCATGAAATTCCTTTTGAAACCACATCTTCCATGCCTTCCACTAGTCCATTTTGCAATAAAAACATTTTATAATAGATCCCTTTCTTTAAGAGCAGCTCCTGATGAGTCCCCCTCTCTGCTACCTCGCCTTGATGAAGGACAAGAATCAGATCTGCATCCTGTATCGTTGACAAGCGGTGAGCAATAGCGATGGTAGTCCTGTCCTTCCTCATCCTTGTTAGGGCTGTCTGGATCGCTTCCTCTGTCTCCGTGTCGATATTGGCCGTCGCTTCATCCAAGATCAAGATCTTTGGTTTGGTTGCAATGGTTCTGGCAAAAGCAATCAGCTGCCGCTGCCCGCTTGATAAAGTGGACCCTCTTTCCACTACTTTGCTGTAATAACCTCCCTCCATCCTTTCTATAAATTCGTCAGCCTGAACAAACCTGGCTGCTTCCAAGACTTCTTTATCGGACATGTCTTCATTATGAAGCTTGATATTATCCTTGATTGTTCCGTAGAAAAGAAACGGATCTTGAAGCACCAATCCCATCTTTTCTCTCAGATCATTCATTGGGAAAGATTTAATGGACTTTCCATCTATCAATATCTCACCTGAAGAATAATCATAGAACCTCATCAGCAGGTTAATGATCGAACTCTTCCCGCTTCCTGTATGTCCGACCAGGGCGACAGTCTCACCAGGATTGGCAGTAAAGGAGATGTTTTTCAACACTTCCTTCTGTCCATCGTATGAGAAAGATACATCATTAAACGTTATTTGTCCCTCTTCTATTCTATTGTCATCATTCTTCACTATTTGTGGAGGGGATACTTCTTCCTCATCCAATAATGTAAAAACCCGCGAAGAAGCAACGATTGCCTGTTGAAACAAAGAGAGCCTCATCATGATTTGATTGACAGGTTCAAAAAAGCGATCAAGATAGTTAACAAAGGCATAAAGCACCCCTATTTCAATCGGCTGATCAAATGATGTAATACCAAAAAAACTGAGAACCACAATCAAAGCAGCTACATATACAAGATCAATCGCCGGTCTTAAAAGGAGACCGTCTACTTTAATATTCTTCATTCCCGCTAAGTAATGTTTTTCATTGATTTTCCCAAACTCTTTGCGCAGCCTTTGTTCCTGCCTGAAGACTTGAATGATCGACATCCCTTGCAATGACTCACTCAACTTTGCATTTAATTCACTTAGCCTTTCCCTCATATCCAAATAGAAAATCGAGCTGTATTTTCGGTATAGTACCATGATATAAAAAATGAGGGGTAAGATGAACAAGCAAAAAAGAGCGAGCTTCGAATTAAGGACAAACATCGCAATAAAGATTCCCGTAAGCAAGAATGCGCCTTGAATGAATGAAACCATCACACTTACGAACATATCCTTTATCGCTTCAGTATCATTTGTCACACGTGATACAATGCTTCCGGCAGGTGTTTTATCAAAATATTTCATTCCAAGACTCTGAACCTTCGTAAAAACATCCACACGAAGCTGCTGAATGATTTTTAATGCAATTTCCTGGAACTTTAATAGTTGAAAGTAAGAAATAAGTACATTACTAATTTGGATAATTAAATATGCGGATCCCAAAGTGACAAGCGGTGCATAAGGAAACTCTCTCGGTGTCAAGTAATCATCTATGAAGACTTTTATGATGATCGGTCCGAGTACATCACCGATTGTCGTTAACAACAATAGTAAAAAGGCAGTGAAAATTTTCTTTTTATGAGGTTTTGTGTATCTCATCAGACGAAAAAAAATCTTACGCTGCCGGATCGTTGTCATTGCTGGAATTTCTTCCATTCCTCTTCCCCCCCATGCTCTACAAGTTCTTCTAACTGCTGCCTTATATACATTTCTCTGTATTTTCCTTTATAGCTCATTAACTCAGAATGAGTCCCCCGCTCAACAATTCTTCCTCCATCGAATACGAGAATGAGGTCTGCATGTTGAATCGCACTCAGTCTGTGAGCAGTGATGATGGTCGTCTTACCTGATCTGTTTTCTCTTAAAGATGATAGAATGGCTTCTTCCGTCTTTGCATCCACTGCGGACAGTGAATCATCAAGGAGAAGTACTTCCGGGTCCATCAGGAGGGCCCTTGCAATTGAGATACGCTGCTTTTGCCCTCCTGATAATGAAACGCCCCTCTCCCCGACTATGGTTTCATAACCATAAGTGAAATCCTTAATATCATCATGGATTTGAGCGAGCTTTGCGGCTTCTTCCACACGACTGCGTTCAATGAATGGATTAGTAAACGCGATGTTTTCGAAAATGGTTGAAGAAAACAAGAAATGATCCTGAGGGACATAACCGATTGATTCCCGCAATTTGGTAAGTTTATAATCTTTTATCGAATGTTCACCAAATACAATTTCTCCCTTATACCCTTCGAATTCCCTCAATAGCAACCGTAAAATAGTGGTTTTACCTGCACCTGTTTTTCCGACAATCCCGATTGTGCTGCCTTTTTCGACTTTGAAATGAATATCTTCTAACCTATTTTCTTCTTCATTTGGATAAGAAAATGAGTTCAACCGAAATTCAATAGTACCTGAAGGGCTTACTTCCAATGCATCTTCTCTGTCTTTAATTTCAATATCCTCGCTTAACAGAGCCGAAACCCGGTCATAGGACGCCCTTCCTCTTTCCACAATATTAAAGAGCCAGCCAAAAGCTAGCATCGGCCAAATCAGTAATCCCAAATAGGTGGTAAAAGAGATCAATTCTCCTATCGTTAATTCTCCATTCACGACCAGACGTGATCCAAAAACGACTGATAAGAAAAACGAGATTCCTACAATTATGGATATGGTCGGATCGAATAACGAGTCGACTTTGGCAACAGCAACATTTTTGTCTACCACAACTTTTGATTGTTCTTCGAATGCTTCAATATCTTCTTGTTCCTGCCCGAATGTTTTTATCACCTTTATTCCCGAGACGCTTTCCTGAGTCTTATCATTTAAAGACGAAAATGCTTCTTGGGCTTTATGAAAACGTTTATGGAGAAGAGTTCCATAGTAATTGGTCAACAGAGCCATAAACGGCATCGGAATCAGCGCAATCAAGGTCAGCTTCCAACTGATCGTAAATGCCATGGCAATAATCACAAATCCTCCCGTAGCAAGTGAATCCACCAGTGTCAGAACACCGGATCCAGCCGTTTGCTGAATCGCCTGTAAATCATTTGTGGCATGGGCCATAAGATCCCCGACCCTTCTTTTTTGATAAAAAGAAGGCGCCATTTTCGTGAAATGCTGATATAAACGATTTCTTAGTAATCGGGATAACTTAGTGGCAGAACCGAAAATCATGATACGCCATACGAACCGCAGCCCGTACATGGAGAGCGCTGTACCTGCGAGAATGAGCATCCAGATCATCAGCTGGTTGAGGGTGAAATTATTATTTTTGATGCTATCAACGACAATCCCCACAATTTTCGGGGGGATCAACTGGAGAAAAGCAACAAATAAAAGGATGATGATCCCCATTAAATAAGATTTTTTTTCTTGGATAAAGAACCACTTTAAATCTAAAAAGACCTTCATATCTTATCCTCCATATATGTAAATAAATGACTCTTTATTTTAACAGATTTTTAAAAATTGAGAAATCTTTATTGAACATTTTTTTATTAATCATAACGCCACCGTCCCACTTCAAAGTTGTCAATAAAAATAGAGGCTGGACAAAACTTAAACTATAACCTAACATTCAAAAAACCCGACCTAATTTGAATCCTAGAATTCAATTAGATCGGGTTTTATTAGACTGAAACACTTTGTTTCAGCATCTTTTGTAATAATTACTCATGGATTTCAACAAATGGTTCTTGATCGACTTCTTTTACAATTGTGGCTTTCAGGCCTTTTGGCGTTTTCACATAGAGATACACGGGCATGTGGGGGAAGTAATCGACAATTTCCGGTCCGATTGCCTGTGCAAATCCAATAAGCTCGGTTTCTTTGACCATCCCCGTATGTACATCTATGGCCAGTTGATTCAAGTTATCTTTTTTGTAGAGTGCCTTACCAACAAATTCAATATCTTGATGAGAGAAATATTTAGATACGTAATCTTCCAGATCCCTGATGCGGTTCTGAAGGTCACGATCCTTTTCTTCCCCTTCCTTACTTGGAAAATAATAAAACTTTTCTTTAATATCTTCCCATTTTTTTATCGTTTTATCATTATCGTCTACATAACTGCTAGTGAAATAATTCCCAGGGACCACACTGTTTATCGGCTGTAATTTATAGATTGAAATGAAAATGGGCACATCTTTCAATTCTTTCATTGAACGTATTCTGCTGACAACTTTTTCGGCGGCTTTCTTTCCATACTCTTCCAAAACCTTATCATCAATGACTTTTTCATCAAAATGCATTAAACCATTTGAATCTTTCACACGTATGTAATCGATCTTATTCATAGCAAATCCTAAAGAAATTCCTTTTATTTTTCCTTTTGAGTCAACATAATTCTGCTCGTGTATATAGGCAAGATACATAGGGTCTTTCTTTTCACGTTCGATTCTCTCTTCCCAGCCCATATTTTTTGTGATATCTATGGCAGGATTGAGACCTTGCTCATTGTCTTTAGATTCTCTGCCTAACCAGGAAGGAATATCTTTTAAATACTGACCTTCTTGATAAACAAAATCATCAGGGGAAAAATGATCTTTAGATAAAGACATAAGACCCGTTTCGATTTCATCCATATCACTGCGGTTATTAATCATCATCGTGATCAAGCCCCGATTGACTGATTTCTTCTGCTTATTGATTTTATAGGTTAGATATTCGCGGGCTTCACTGGCCGCACTGTCTTGTATTTCAAGTGTTTCTTCATCGATTACTTCTTGAGTTTTGTTATTATTACACCCTGACAAAAAAACAAAAAGTGAAAGTGAAGCTAGCATCCATTTTTTCATTTGATTCCCTCCGCACCTTATTCTATCATAAATTTATTTTTATACTGAATAATAAAGATGAAGTTTTTTCGTCTTATCCCATTCGGTTCTTTACTCCCAGTTAAAAGATAGTATATGATTCATTTCCTCTACTATCTGAGTGAGTAATGATGTACATATCACAATTGAACCTTCTTCCACTATCAATAGAAAAAGCACTCAACGATTGTGAGTGCTCTAACCTATTACTTCATATTCTTGTTCATTGCGTTCATCATCTGATTGATTTTTTTCTGTGACGGTTTCTGTCCCATCTGCATCATCATCATGCGAAGCATTTGTTCGTTAATAGGTGGATTTTTCTTTAAGTAGCTCATCATGTATTTTCGAGCAATGAAAAATCCTAGTGCAATTCCGGCAAGCAATGCTAGAACTCCGACTAGAATAAGTAGCCAAGTCGTTGACATGTTCTTACTTCCTCCTTCTTGTTGTCCTTATAAAAGTGTACTAAACCAAGGAACATTATACAATATTTCTATCATAATTTCTTATTAATATATAAATTTTCTTTGTTTTATTGGTTTCAGCCAGCCGTAACGCTCATTTTTCAAATCAACGGCAAGTAATTGACCCATATTTCTTCTTAAGATTTCAAAGAATATATACTCGCAGTCATGGGGTCCCCATGCATCTATCGATATGCATTTTTCATTCAATATCAATGCAGCTCCCGAGTCTTCTCTTTCAATCCTGGCAGTAGCTTCAATCCACTTTGTTCCTTCAACCTTTACCAGTTCATGCTGCAGGATTCTTTGTGTAGGAAGGTAAGGAATGGGTTTTGTGATGAATTCTACTTGTTTAGCAATGATTTGATTCAGTTCTCCTGAGCTCTCTTCCCAATCAGAAAAAAGGCCAAAGAACATTCTTTCACGTCCGTAGTAGTGGTTGGCAAATGATTCTTCAATCCAATAGATTTGATAACTTCTCACTTATTCTCCCCCCTACATTTCCTTCTATCTAGTATAAAGGAAAATAGAGGTGTGACATTGTCAGAAATTGTAGAGAAATTGCACTATTTTTGTCGAACGGCATCACCCGAGGAATCTTATCCACAGATTATTTCTATGGCTCTTATACTCAAAAAAGGCTAACCCCTATAGAAAATTAATTCCTAAGGAGTTAGCCATTATGTTAAATCAGCTCTTATTGAAGTAACGCTTTAATTCTTGATACAACGTTATCAGCTGTAAAGCCGTATTCTTCAAGAACTCTTTCACCTGGAGCAGAGGCACCATATCCATTGATGGCAAGAATGTCACCTTCTGTCCCTACATAACGGTCCCATCCAAGAGGAGAGCCCATTTCTATGGCGAGACGTTTCGTTACGCTCTTAGGAAGGATTGATTCCTTATACTCCTTGGACTGCTTTTCAAAACGGTCCCATGAAGGCATGCTTACTACAGATACACTGATGCCGTCTTTTTCTAATGCATTTTGTGCTTCTACAGCCAAGCTGACTTCTGAGCCTGTAGCGAGTAATAATGCATCCGGCTGTTCCTTACCTGCTGGTGAAACCACATATGCACCTTTTCCTACACCGTTATATGCTTTATCAGCTGTTCCCTTTAATGTAGGCAGATTTTGACGGGATAACACTAGCATTGTCGGTTGATCAGTACTTTCCATGGAAAGCTTCCAAGCTGCAGCTACTTCATTTCCGTCTGCAGGTCTGATCACACAAAGGTTTGGCATCGCGCGAAGGGACGAAAGCTGCTCAACCGGTTCATGGGTTGGTCCATCTTCCCCTACAGCAATACTGTCATGTGTGAACACATACGTTACAGGAAGACCCATAAGTGCAGCTAGACGGATCGCTGGTCTTAAATAGTCACTGAACACAAAGAATGTACCGCCAAAGACTTTTAATCCTCCATGTAAAGCCATACCATTCATGGCTCCACCCATTCCGAATTCACGGACACCGAACCAGATGTTTTTCCCTTCATATGATTCAGGAGTGAAGTCTGCCGCTCCTTTAATCATTGTTTTGTTTGAACCGGCTAAATCGGCTGATCCCCCGATGAATGAAGGAAGATTTTTCGCAATGGCATTTAAAACTTCACCTGAAGATGCACGGCTTGCCAGTGATTTACCTTCTTCATACACAGGTATGTCACTGTCCCATCCTTCAGGAAGCTCTCCTTTGATTGCAGCTTCCAATTGAACAGCTAACTCAGGGTATTCTTCTTTGTATTTAACGAACAGATTTGCCCACTCTTCTTCTTTTTGGGAACCAGTGTGTTGAATTTTTTCTTCAAAACGGCTGTATACCTCATCAGGAACATGGAAATCTTGATCAAATGTCCATTTGTAAGCTTCTTTGGTTAGCTTCATTTCTTCTTCGCCCAGCGGTGCGCCATGTACATCTGATTTTCCTGATTTATTAGGAGCTCCATATCCGATGACCGTTTTCACTTCAATCATCGTAGGACGTGATGTATCTGATTGAGCCTCTTCGATCGCTTTTGCAATCTCCTCGAGATCATTACCGTCTTCCACTCTTATATATTGCCATCCATAAGATTCAAAACGGCCTTTTACACTTTCAGAGAACGATTTATCCAGTTCTCCATCCAAGGAAATATCATTTGAATCGTAAAGAACAACCAAGCGTCCAAGTTTGAGGTGAGCGGCTAAAGATGCTGCTTCGGAGGATACACCCTCCATTAAATCGCCATCACCGCAAATCGAGTATGTATAATGGTCCACAAGATTGTAGTCATCTTTGTTATAGGTTGCAGCTAAATGTCTTTCTGCAAGTGCCATTCCAACTGCCATCGCGATACCTTGACCTAGAGGGCCTGTAGTAGCTTCTACTCCTGGAGTGTGGCCATATTCCGGGTGACCTGGTGTCTTGCTTCCCCATTGGCGGAATTCCTTAAGGTCATCCATTGAAACGCCGTAGCCCGACAGGTGGAGAAGGCTGTAGAGCAGCATGGAGCCATGGCCGGCAGATAAAACGAAACGGTCTCTGTTAAACCACTCTGGATTTTTCGGATTATGATTCATAAAGCGTGTCCATAGAGTGTATGCCATCGGTGCTGCACCCATAGGCATACCCGGGTGTCCTGAACCTGCTTTTTCAATTGCATCGATAGATAATGTTCTCATTGTATTAATCGCTAATTGATCTGTATTATCAAACATTGTCAGACATCCTTCCTTTTCATACTTCCTTATTAATATTAATCTTCTTCGATAGTTTATACAACTAACTTGAATGATAACATGACTTTGTTTTGTTGAAAAATAAAAACCCTTCTTATAAGGTATTTTTATCGGAGATTTTCCTTTGTAGTTTCTGGTAGATAATAACTCCCGAGAAACTAGAGCACTTTATAGATTGAAAATGAACTATTTAACGCCGCTAATGATTTCCGTGCAAGACTTCGCTTTCCGCGGGCGGTTGGTGAGCCTATTTAAATTCAAAGGGGTCACCTGTCCAGCTACAGGGCTTAG
>NZ_JBBYAF010000030.1:0-55714 GCF_038405515.1 Rossellomorea oryzaecorticis
TGAGGCCAGCAAGCGAAAGCGCGGTAGAAAATATGAAAAACTAAGTAACCCTAAGAATAGTGAAGTATGTGTCCAAACTTAGGGGGTTAAACCGTCATCATGGCCTTTGTAAGTTGAATTCCGGTCTCGGCCACCCATTCATTCCACTTTTCACCCTTTTCAGTCCACTTTCTGAAAATACAAGCCACTTTCCAGATTTACGATCCACATTTCAGTTTTACAAGCCACTTTTCCCCATATTCAAGCAACTTGTCGAAAAATCTTTATTTTCCTGGCCATTACCGCAACCACCGCCACATCAACATTTTCATCTACAGGCCCCCCCACACTAAAAAAGGACCAACCTCCAAAGAGATTGGTCCTTAACGAAAACCTAATGATATCCATTCTGCCCATTCGCAGAACCGGATGTCTTCTGCTTAGGCTTGTGGTTTTTATTTTGCTTTGTTCCGCCGTCTTTTTTCGTTTTCTTTGTCATGCTGAATCACTCCTGTTTTTTGGTATAGAAAAACAAGTCGGGCGGGTCATCATTGGGACATGGTTCCTGTCCCTCCGTCCCGCAGCCTTCGCGTCGAACGTTTTGCCAACAGGACAAAACGCTCCACACCTCAAGAAAACAATTGGTTTATGAACCATTCTTATTTTGCTCCAAAAAAGAAAAGAGCTTCCCGGTAATTAACGGAAAACTCTTCAAGGTCAACAGAAAATGTCGATAAAACTCTCATATGGCTCGGATGATCCCATCCGTCACGATTAACCCAACTTATGCTGCCGGCTGCGGAACGTCCTCATCGACTTGAATCACGCCGCCTGCGTTCAATTGTTTTCTCAGGCTAAAAATGAAGGCTAGCACGACCGCGACCGTTCCAATCGTCGCTCCTATATAGGAAGTTCCCATCGATAGTCCGAAGCCAATCGGCGCGTTCAAGATATACGTGAACGTGACCATCGTCATGAATACTGCCGGAATACTCGCCACCCAGTGTGGTTTCTTTTGCAGCGCTAGATACATTGCGCCGACCCAAAGGGCGATCATGGCAGTGGATTGGTTTGCCCAGGAGAAATATCTCCATAATAAGTTGAAGTCAATTTGAGTCAGTACCATTGAGATTGCGAATAGTGGAACCGCAATCCATAAGCGGCTAGAGATTTTCACTTGCTTCACGTTGATGTAATCAGCGATGATCATACGCGCACTTCTGAAAGATGTGTCTCCTGATGTGATTGGCAGTACGATTACACCAAGGATTGCTAACGTTCCACCGATGGAACCAAGCATCAGCATGGACACTTCGCTGACGATTGCAGCCGGTCCGCCTTCAGCAAGGATCGCGCTTAGTTCACCTGGTCCGAATAAGCTCATCGCTGCCGCTGCCCAGATCATCGCGATGATTGCTTCAAGGATCATCATTCCGTAGAAAATCTTACGGCCGTTTTTCTCATTTTGAGTTGTTCTTGAGATGATCGGTGACTGTGTCGCATGGAATCCTGAAAGTGCCCCGCACGAAATCGTCAAGAATAATAATGGGAAGATCGCAACTGAATCAGGGTGCATATTCGTTAGCGTCATTTCTGGAATATCTGCTCCAGTGATGACAAGCCCTGCTCCCACTCCTACTGCACTGATTAAAAGTAAAGCGCCGAACAACGGATACACGCGCCCGATGATTTTATCGATCGGAAGCAATGTCGCAACAACATAGTAAACGAAGATCGCTGCGATGATTACTCCTAGAGAAATCCAGGCAGGAGTCAGATTGGCGATCAACGCTGCAGGTGCTGTAACGAACACCGTACCTACAAGCACTAGAAGTAAAATCGAGAATCCATTTACCACATGCTTCATCGTTTTTCCTAAAAACTTTCCTGCAAGGGCCGGCAGATGCGCCCCGCCGTTACGGATTGAAATCATACCCGTCAAATAATCATGAACCGCTCCTGCAAAAATCGCCCCGAGGACGATCCATAAAAACGCAACCGGTCCGTAAAGCGCTCCCATGATTGGTCCGAAAATCGGTCCGACACCAGCTATGTTTAACAGCTGGATCATCGAATTTTTCTTTGTGTTCATCGGCACATAATCGACGCCGTCCGCTTTCGCGTAAGCCGGTGTCGTCCGCCCCTCATTTACGCCAAAAAGCTTTTCAATAAACTTTCCATATGTGAAGTAACCTACGATTAATAATGCAATTGCAACCAGAAATGTGACCATGCTTCTGATCCCCTTTCGCCCAATAATGAATACGCTTTCATCATATCAAACAAAGTCACAGTTTCGTCACAATCATGTTTAACATGTTAAATAATCGGGCTGACATGTTTTCCAGAACGATTAACGTGCAAAGGATTTTGTTGAAAATTGTCGAATCATCTATTCGTTTCTTTTCACCCAGCATCATCTGCCTATATGTAATCATCCTTTAACGGAAAATTGACACAGGCTTTTCATCCCCTTCACCCTCTCTTTATTTTTAATCCTTACTCTTAAATAGAAAGATATTTGAGAGGAGAGTTACAATGAATAAATTCATGAGAAACATCTGTTTATCTGCAGCCGTAATCGGTATAGGAGCAAGTGCCGTCAGTCCTTCGTCAGCAGCTCAATCAGGAAATAACCCGCAGCTGAATGACAACCAAATCCTGAACATCTCACACCGCGGAGCTTCCGGACATGCACCTGAACATACGCTGGCTTCCTACGAACTCGGTGACAAAATGGGCGGTGACTACATAGAGCTCGATCTTCAAATGACTAAAGACGGCGAACTCATTGCGATGCATGACGAAACACTTGACCGCACCACTGATGGCACCGGCCTTGTCAAAGATTACACACTCGAAGAAATCAAACAACTGGACGCCGGTTCATGGTTCAACGAAACATACCCTGAAAAAGCAAACGAAGAATTCGCTGGCCTGCAAGTCCAAACCCTGCAGGAAGTCATCGAACACTTTGGCAAAAACAAGAACTACTACATTGAAACCAAATCACCTGAAGTCTATCCAGGCATGGAAGAACAACTGTTAGACATTCTTGAACAATACAACCTGACAAGACAAAACGCACCCTCAAGCCGTGTGATCATCCAATCATTTAGTGAAGCAAGCCTTCAAAAGGTCCATGACTTAAACGAAGATATCCCGCTGGTTCAACTGCTTGATTACAAAACAACGGCCACCATTACGGACGAAGAACTCGCACACTACTCCGAGTACGCAATCGGTCTTGGGATGAGCTATACAAAAATCAATGAAGAATATGTACAAAAAACAAGAGAACATGATCTCTTGATCCACCCTTATACCGTCAATGAAAAAGAGGACATGAAACGCCTGCTCGAATGGGGCGTGACTGGGATGTTCACGAATTACCCGGATGTATTAGAGGAAGTATTGAAGGAAATGAAGATGTAAATATCACTAAAAGCAGCGAAGATAGGTCTCTTCGCTGCTTTTTACTCTTATTGAATTAAATCAAATTATTAATCCACCACTGGCTACCAAGCATCGGCTTACTCATCCAACAATCAACAGCAATACGACATATCCGATTGTCCCTGCAAAAAACGAAATAAAGCTGCTTTCTTTCTCATCAGGGATCTCTTCCTTCAACACATTCAGTACAATCCCGCCTGATAAGAACGCAAACAGCAGTGCAAGGAGTGTTTCATGGATTTCCGTCACTGCACCGATCAGCCAGCCGAACACAATTGCTCCAGCCAGGATCCAGCGGCCGACAGCATTGTAGATGGTTCGATGATGAGTCCTGAGCCCGTAATCGACTACAAAAAAATGAAGCCCCATGGCGATTACATACAACAATAAATTCATCCAGCCTTCCACATCACGATGAACCAGCAAATAACCGATCAGCCCGTTATAAACAAAGAACGTACCGATATGAAGCCAGAAGGCACCTGCCCCAGCCTCGTTTTCACCGGTCTCCACCCTGTTTTCTTTCCTTGAAGTGCTGACCATTTTCTCAATTCCATAAAATAATAGCAAGCCAATCAGAGCCACCAGATAAGCATGGTGATTAAGGAATGTCAGCATTTCAGATGATTCTGCTAAACTTTCCTGATGCTCCTCAAGCTCAGGCAATATATGGACAAACACATACGCTACTGAAACCCCGCCAGCTATTGATAAAAACCGGCTCCTCGGCAACACCTCCAAAAACTTCAGGTGCTTCCCGGAAATATGTACAATCGCCAGCAGCAACGCATAAATAAACGTTAACCAAATCATCCTGCCACCTCCGATGAAAAGAGCTTCTAGATAAAGATTACCCTTCTCAAGAAGATGAAAACTTTCATGAATGGCGGCCACCTAAATGCTGCAAACAATCTACAGCTCCAGCCTCTCCCGCAGCTCCTTCACATAATTCCTGCTCACCGGGATCTTCTCTTTCACCCCGTGGACTTTCAGCTGGTAGACGCCATTTCCCCAGGGGATGAGTTCTTCGACATACGGCAGCTGAACTAGATAGCTTTTGTGAACACGGAAAAATGGATGGGTAGCGAGTTTTGCCTCAAGTTCTTTGATCGGCAGCTTGCACGTGTACTTTTTCTTTTCTGTGCAGATATAGGTTTCCCTCTCTTCACGGAAGATATAAAGGATATTGCCCGGTTCGATGAAGATGATTTTGTCTTCATCTTGGACGGACAGCTTGCCCATTTTTTTCGTATCTTTCTGTTCTCCAAGGTCAGTCAGGAGCAGCTTTTTCAGTCTATCCATCGTCTGAGAGAGCTGCTCCTCATCAAAAGGCTTGACCAAGTAGTCCACCGCTTCGACGCGAAACGCTTTTAGCGCATAGTCCGGATAGGCAGTGGCAAAAACGATTTCGGGTTTCTGCTTCATCTTCTGCAAAGCCTCGGCTAGATCGACGCCGCTCATGCCGGGCATTTCGATATCGAGGAATAGTACTTGTGGATCCTGGGTCAGTATCAGCTCCATCGCTGTTTCAGCAGAGCTTGCTTCCCCTACGATTTCAACCCACGGATATTCGCTCAGGAGATGCTTCATTTCCTCGCGGCTATATGGTTCATCATCAATGATTGCGACTTTCATCCGCTGTTCCCCCTCCTTTTAATGAGAATTGAACTGTGGTCCCTGATCCTTTTTCAGAATCGATCGTCAGCCCTGACTCTTTTCCGACCATCATTTCCAATCGTTTATTGACATTGTAAAGGGCGATCCCGGTTCCGGTCTTTGATTCCACAGGCTCCAGCAGAAGCGATTCGAGCCGTGATGCGTCGATTCCATCTCCGTTGTCCTCCACCTTCACCGTCACACCATCACCCCCAGAAGTGATTGATATTTTCAAAATAAAGCCCTCCGACTGATTTTTCATGCCGTGCTTGATTGCATTTTCGACCAGCGGCTGAAGGGTAATTGATGGAACGACTGTGTGCATGGCCACTTCATCCAGATCATATACAACCTGCAGGCGGTCAAAGAACCTTGCTTCTTCAATTGCGAGATACGCCTTTACGTGCTGGCATTCTTCCCTTAACGTCGAAGTCGATTTCGTACTTCCGCTCAGGTTCTGCCTGATAAACTGTGATAGAGAAATGAGCAGGGTCCGCGCTTTATCGGGATTGATCCTTGTCAGCGATACGATGACATTGATTGCGTTGAATAAGAAGTGAGGACTCATCTGTGCCTGCAGGGCTTTGACCTCGGATTCTTTCGCCAGCTCTTTATGCGTATCGATTTCTGCCAGCTCAAGCTGGTTGCTCAAGAGCGTCGCGATCCCTTTTGTCAGCTCCATCATGATCGGTGAGATGACTTTTTCCGAATGAAAATAGAATTTCAATGTACCGACAATTTCATCCCCTTTTAAAAGCGGGGCCATGACGGCGGCGCCAAGCGGGCAGTCATCCCGGTCGCAATGAATCTCCTTTTTTCCAACCTTCAGTAATTCTCCCGTTTCGATTACCCTCTTTGTAGCTTCGGTCTGAATCGGTTTATCTTTCTGATGGTGATCGGAAGCGACTCCCACGTGGGCAAGGATATGCGTTCTGTTTGTAATTGAAACCGCGATGGCATCAACTTCCTTCATCAGAATCTGACATGTTGACTGTGCGGAGGATGAGTTCAATCCTTTGCGCATGTATTTAACCGTTCTGTCCGCGAGGCGGAGTGCTTTCTGGGACTGTACCGCTCCCATTCGCTCTTCTTCGTAAAACACACTTTTAATGATCAGTATGAAGATTCCGGTGCCGATCCCATTGGCGATGATCATCGGCCAGCCGATGTCGGACACAAGCTCGTAAGCAACAGGATACGGTTTTGCAAAAAGAAGGATGATGGCCATCTGCATGGCTTCTGCCAAAAAGCCGACGAGAAAGGCTTTTTGAGGAGAGACGAGACGGTTCTTCTTCTCACGCTTCCCGACGTATCCGGCGAGCAGCCCGGCGATGATGGTCGAAACGCCACATGCAAAAGCCGTGAAGCCCCCAAGAAAATAACGGTGGACACCCGCTACCAAACCGGCACCCAGCCCGATCCACGGACCGCCCAATAAGCCGGCTGCCACAATTCCGATCACCCGAGAGTTTGCGATCGCCTCATTTTCCTGAAGCCGTAGCTGCCACTTGGCATATTCGTCGACTTCCGCATTCACAATCAGCCCTGTATATGTACCTATGATTCCAAAGAAACCAAATAATAAGATGATCAGCATGGTCTGGGATATCTTCACATTGCTCCGCTGTTCAATCAGCTTGCGGAAAAATCCGAGCCTGGTCATGACAAAAGCAATCGTAACGATGATCCCGAGCCGTTCGATCATGGCGGCTATCAGCATATGGTGCACCCCCTTTTTAACCCATTATACTTAACCTTTACACACAAAAAAAGAAGACCCATCAAACGTCTGTTTAATAGAATCTTCCCCTAAGTGGTACGAGCTATTAACATGGTGTTTCGTCTTTCTCTGTGGCAAGCGCATTGATTTCGCCGCCGATCATGATGATGATCCCGGTCAGATAGAACCAGATCATCAGTACGATGATTCCCCCGATGCTTCCGTAAGTGGCCGAATAGTTACCGAAGCTGCTGACATAAAAGGAGAATGCCAGGGAAACGAGCACCCACCCGACCGTAGCAAAAATCGCTCCCGGGATGGCACTTAAGCACCTGATTCTCTTACTTGGCGCGAAGTAATACAGCCCGACGAATACAATGAATAGAATGAGCGGCGAAATCGCCCAGCGGATTCCATTCCAAATCGTCAAGAATTGTTCTGAAAAACCGAATTGTGAAAATAAGAAAAGTCCGATTTGCTTTCCAAACACAGGCAGCAGAAGCGCGACCACAAACACTACAATCATTCCGAGTGTCAGGACAATTGACATTAAGCGGGTGACGATGAATGATCTTGTTTCTTCCACATCATATGCACGGTTCAAACTTTTTACGATGGCGTTCATCCCGTTCGACGCAGACCAGATCGTCGCGATGATCGAGATCGAGAGTAATCCTGTGTTACGATCTGACATGACGTCATTAAGCGTCTCTTCTATCATCGTCATTGTTTCACCGGGCGCAAAATCCCTGATGACTCCCAATAGATCCCCCTGCTCCACCGGCAGATAAGGAAGCAGTGTGACGATGAAAATTAATAACGGAAATAGAGACAACAAGAAGTAATAGGCAATCTGAGCTGCCAGTCCGGTGATGTCATTGGCGCTTATTTGTTTGAATAAATTTTTCGAATCTTTTTTCCAGCCTTTGCGGGTCGTTCCCTCCGACATCCACTCACCCCTTTTTTTAATGCTCTAATGTCTTATTTCATTCCTCAGTAAAGGCTTAATATCCTTTGAATGATGAAGCAACAGGCTGACTGTCTTCTTCACCTGAATTCAATTCGTTCGACGGGTGTTCTGAGAATGTGTCTTTATACGTTTCAGTAGAATCCTCGAATGTCTCCTTCGTTTCCTCGATCATCTCTTTCACTTGAGGAGTCATATCTTTGATTTCATTTACCTTTTCTGAAATAAATTGAATATCCTTGCTCACTTGGTCGGCAGTCGTTCTCAGCTTCTCATAGACGTCTTTAGACGTTTCTGCCAGCATCTTCGGATTTTTCGAGTATTTCGAAATGTTTGTGCCGCTGTTCTTCAACGTCACTCCCACTTCCTGGCGGGTTGTTTTGTCCAGCAGCGACAGAAGACCTCCCGCAGCCGCACCCAGCATGACCCCTTTAAAAAATTTACTATTTCCCATTGTCTTTACCCTCCTATAATCCATGTTCTTATTTTATTTTTGCTAATTACTGGTCTTCACCTATTATTTTCTCTAAGTATGGTCAGAGTTCCTTCAATTCAGCAAGTTTCCAGTTTAGTTTTCCCTAACCTTGCTTGCTTAACTACTAATTCCCCGATTCCTAATAGTGTAAAACATTCAGGGGAAAATTCCTTCTTTCGGCACTCTCAACCATGAGCTTGTTGACAAGGAATGTGAATCATGGAAAGATGAATAATAATAATATGTACGAAGGAAAGGACGATCCATAATGGACTTATCACAAAACACAACAGAAAATATCGAATTCATGGTCACAGCCATCAAAGAAAAACTGAACGTCGTTAACGCAGGCGCAATCAAACCTGAGCACTTCAACCAGGAAATGTACGAAGACCTTCACGACCTGTACCTTATGGTCGAAAGAAAAGACCGCTTCAGTCCAAGAGAAATGACAGCCATCATCGAAGAACTCGGCACACTCCGGAAATAAGCTTTGAAACTTTTTGAAGGCCCGTCCCAGACTGCGTTAACGCAATGACGCAGCGAGGGACGGGCCTTCATGCTGGCGGGGTCTTTCATTCGGGAGTGATGTCATTAAATAATTCGGATGGGGTGCTTTAATTAGAATCATTCTTAGAAGATCATAAATCTGGAAATAGGATCGTATTTTTGTCGAATGGATCATAAATCTCTGATTAGGATCATATTTTCCCAAATCGGATCATAAATCCCGAAACAGGATCATAAAAGCCCGCCTCACACCTATTTCCTTTCTTACTCCTGCAAGTTCAATTCTTCTTCAGCCAAAATAGACTGCACAGTACCCATATTCACCTACAAAAACTATACATAAGACCAAAAAAAGGGCCATTCACAACGAGGAATGGCCCTTTCCTTATATACTATCTATTACTTAGAAAGCAGCTTCAATGATTCACGGTTAAACGCCGGTAGGTCATCCGGTGTCCTGCTTGTCACGAGTTGATTTCCGCAAACGACAACTTCCTTGTCTTCATAAGTAGCGCCGGCATATTCCATATCCACCTTGATGGATGTGAAGCCTGTTGCGTGTCTGCCCTCAAGCGCTTTCGCGGTAATGAGTAACTGAGGTCCGTGGCAGATCGCAAAGACCGGTTTCTTTTCATCCATGAAGTGCTTTGTGAACTTCACGAAACGGTCATCCGCACGGAGCTGGTCAGGGGAGAAACCTCCAGGCAGCAAGAGTGCTTCAAAGTCTTCCGGTTTTACATTATCGATGCTTTCATCGATTGAAACCGTCGCGTCTCCCTGCTTCCCTTTCACTGATTTTCCTTTTTCTTTTTCAATTGTGATGACTTCGTGCCCTGCTTCTTTCAACGCTTTTTCCGGATCCGTAAACTCTACATCTTCAAACATATCTGTAAGTAAGCATGCAACTTTAGCCATAAATTAAAAACACTCCTAATTATTAGTTTAATGATTTGCTCA
Source organism: Rossellomorea oryzaecorticis (assembly GCF_038405515.1). GTDB lineage: Bacteria > Bacillota > Bacilli > Bacillales > Bacillaceae_B > Rossellomorea > Rossellomorea oryzaecorticis_A. The sequence goes on from NZ_JBBYAF010000030.1 coordinate 9,721, forward strand.
CATAATAAATGTACCCTTTAATCACAAAATAAAACGTAGTTAAGAGTGTTCATCCATCGAAAACTGGGAGAATATTGTATTTCGCTGGACCTTATATACTTCCTCCCCGGTGATATCATTGATGATCGCGATGTTCCTGTCGACGGCAAGTCCCAGATTTGTCGCACCTGCACCATGTGAATGTTCAAGATTCGTCAGCGTATAAAAATGATGATCCCGCTCTTCCTCATCCTTAAACACCAGTTTATAATCACGTGAGACCTTGAACCTCTTCTCGTCCTCCCAAACGATCTTGCCGCCTAATTCCTCATCAAACCACGAAGGGATATTCGGCACATATCCCGTCGCCAGGATGACCTTCCCGGACAAATATGAAAACTCCTTATCTTCCTGCCATTGATGGCAGCTAAGTACATATTGGTTCTCTTCCTGACGAATCTTATTGACCTCCGTCAAAGGCTGGATCACAATGTCAGGAGCATTCTCGCTGACAGAATGATTGTAAAGAATGTTATAAATACTGTTCAGCGTATCCATATCGATCCCGTTCCTGAGCTGATCGAGCGTCTTCAATGCATTCAGCCTCTTTTCAAATGACAGCCCGTGAAAATAATCGACATAATCCGGAGCGAAGAACTCCTGTCCAAGCTTCGAGGATTCCAGCTGAAGAATCCCTTCCGATCTTGTCAGCCATGTCAGCTTGTACGGATGATCCCTTTGCTCTTTTAACAAATCATAAAAGACTTCCGCAGCACTCTGTCCGGATCCGATGATGGTGATCGAAGTACTTTCCATCGTTGATTCCTTATGGAACAGATACCTGCTCGTATGGTGAACATCTTCTGATGGAAGCCCGTCCATGCCGTCCAGAATAAGCGGCTTGCTGCCCGTCCCCATCACCACATGTTTTGCACGGTACACTTCGCGCTCATCCGTCAAACGATTATCCACAACAACCTCGTAGTGATCCCCTTTATCCTCAACACCGATGACCTCACTGTGAAATTGACAATCGGGAAGCTGTTTCACTACCCAGCGCGCATAATCATTGTACTCCTGCCTCGGCATTTCAAATTTATGAAAGAAGAAAAACTTATAGAGCCGGTTGTGCGTATGTAAATAATTCAGATAGCTGTATTTGCTCTGCGGATTTGCAAACGTGACCAGATCCGCAATGAATGGTACCTGCAGATCCGTTAAATTGATCAGCATGCCCGGATGCCACTGGAATTCAGGTGTCTTATCAAAAAACTTCACCTTCAACTCCGTCTTTTCATCCATCAATGCTGCCAGGCTTAAATTATAAGGACCTATTCCAATTCCGATACAGTCGAACATCTCATCTTTCTTCAATCGGCTTACCTCCATCTCAAGGACACTTTTTCCTTATTTTTACCTCATAAGGGAAAAACTATTTTAAAAAGGACTGCTTCTTTTACAAGGCAGTCCACTGTCATTCTTATTTCTTTTTAAAACAAAGCGCGTACCATCCGCCTTCTTTCACAATCGGATCGATCGATATCACCTTGAAACCTGTCTTTTTCGCAAGGGTCTCCATCTCTTTTTGCGACGGGATCGGATACAAGTTTTGGAAGGTCATGAAGAAGCTGTTGAAGGCACTGGAGAACTGCTTGCCGTGCTTGGATTTTTGCATCGGGGTCAAGACAAAGAACAGTCCTTTTTTCTCCAGCCAATCTGAGGCTTTCTCAAAAAATTGCAGCCTTTCTGACGGATCGATATAGTGGAATAGATTGTTGGCCATGATCAGATCGAAGGCTTGATCCGGCTCATATTCATGTAAATCGCGGTTCAGGATTTCGATGTTGTCATACGAGTTCAACTTTTCCTGTGCTTCCCTGGCGACCCCTTCATGGATTTCGATGCCGACCATTCTTTTCTTCGGATAGCGGTCAGCCAGTCTCCTGATGTATCCGCCTTCTCCGCATCCCAGGTCGAGCACAGAGTTCACTTTAAATTTCTTCATCACTTTTTGAAGCTTCGGGAACGCAAACCGTTCCAGTAATATTGATGTCTTCGCGACGGTGGAACCATGCAGCTCTGAGTTAAACTGCTGTTTCGTCTGGTTCCTGAGGAGGCTCGGATAAGATAACAGAGCCGGAATATGAAGCTCCATCATTTCCTTCAGTAATACTCCCGATGAGAATGTTTCTTTTTTAGAAGAAGGCAGTTTCCAGCCGTTCTTGATTCTCACACGGTCCTTGGAAGCGCGTTTCAAATGCTTCAGCGTGATTCCGACTTCCACCCACTGCTGGAGTAAATCCATTTCAATATTCTTGGCCAATGCCACTTCCTGAATCGAAGCAGGCTTTCTGAAGCTTTCGAACAGCTCCAGTTCGTATCCTACATAGGCATGCCAGCTGTATAAAAACGGCACATTCTTCTTCATCCAGGTCCTTGCCCGCCAAACCTTCGCCATTTCTGCAATCATTGTAATGCCTCCGTTTCTTTCCAAGGATAGTCTTGGGTTTGTGTAAATGTTGTATTGTCCTTCTCTTCCCCGGTAATCGTGCCGTTCCGCATCGGGAGTATCCCCCCCTGGATCATTCGGTCATACAGGGTTTCCCTCCATAAACCGAGACCCGATATATTAAGCATTTGTTTGTAATGGGACACGGTGTCCTTTTCCATTCTCTGAAGGCTTCTCCCCCGCAGCCAGCCGATTGGTCTATATGGATAAGAGTAGACCAGTGCCGATAAGTGGCTCAGGTGCATTTGGTGGGAGACCCGTTTTCTCCGTACTTTCGGATACCATTCAAGGTTGGAAGGGTCGAGTTTGTCCTTTTTGTGCATATCGCATAGCAATTCACCGAGCACATCGCCATCCTGGATTGCCATATTCATCCCTTCACCTGCCATCGGGTGAACGGTGTGGACCGCGTCTCCGATTATCGCCAGGTGATCTTTCACATAGGTGTCGCTGTGATACTTGAGAGGCACCATCAACTGAATCTGTTTCCAATCCTTTATTTGATCAACGAATCCTTCAAGGTCCGGACACATTTTTTTATAAAGTTTATGAAACTCTGAGATCGGTTTCTTTCTAAGCGATTTATATTCTCCTGCCGGAATCAGATAAACAGAGCGTACTTCATTGTCCGGCAGCGGAAATAATCCAAGGAATGACTGATAGGTTGAGATGATTTTCCCTTTCACCATCTTTTCCGGCCTTGGAAACGTAACCGTCAGGAAATGATGATTATACTTCTTTTCTTTGACAGATACGCCCATGTAGTCCCTTGTGACGGAGTTTCTGCCTTCCGCCCCGATAATGAAATCACACTCTATTTCAAATGTCTCTTTCTTTTTCCGGTTTTCCAGCGTGACTCTGTGATCGTGTATTTCTTTGCACACTGTTTGGGGGTGATAGTGAAAAGAAGGGTATCCTTTCGCTTTATTCAACAGAATTCCTTTGAGGGTTTCATGGTGGATCATCAAGGAAAATGGATAATCACTCGGCAGAATCGAGTAGGTCATCACCGAATGCTCCGGTTCAGCCTTTACGTTCTTCAATTCAGTCAGCTCCAAATCAGAAATCTTATGGCCATTTTCAAAGACGGATTCAATCACGTCAAGGGAATCGAGGATTTCCAGACTTTTCGGCTGAAGCAGTTCTCCTTTATAGATGGGACTTGGACCCGGCAGCCTTTCTGCCACCGTCACATCGATCCCGCATTGTGCAAGCTTCAACCCAAGTGTCAATCCTCCGATTCCTCCCCCGCTGATAAAAACGTTTGTCCTCATGTCGATTCACCTCTTCCTTACATTTATCCTTAATGGGAAATGTTGAAACTTGCCGATGTGCTGAGCGGGAGAACCCCTCATTAGACAAATCTGCTAAATTTGTAGAAGCATCTATTTCCCGGAAAATAAACGTTCCAAATCCGGTCAACGCATTATTTGTCATTGCAATCCGGCGATAATCGTCATTTTCGTTGGGAAATGTGTCGTATCAACCCCATATTCTTTTCCACAAAAAAAGCTTCAAAACAGGTGATCCCCTACTGTTTTGAAGCTTTTGCTATTTATTATTCTTTTCCTGTAATCGGCAGCAGGATGTTGACTGTCGTACCTTCGTTCACGTTGCTTTGGATCGAGATGGACCCGTTATGCTCCTTGATGATTTTTTGGCAGATCATCAATCCCAAGCCTGTCCCTTTTTCCTTCGTGCTGTAAAAAGGTTCCCCCAGGTGCTTCATTCGCTCAGGCGGGATTCCAGCTCCGTTATCCTGGATGGATATCTTGGCGTAGTCGTTTTCCTTTTCCAGCTGTACATTCAGAAGTCCGCCATTCGGCAAAGCTTCCAGCGCATTTTTCATGACATTGAGCACAACCTGCTTGATTTGATGGGAGTCACAATGAATTTCCGCTTCTTCCACCGAAAAGCGGACATCCACTCCCTGCTTCAGACACTCCATCTTGATGAACTCGACTGAGCTGGTCAGGAGACCGGTCAGTGACGTCGAAGAAAATTGGACTGCACGCGGCTTTGCTAATGCCAGGAATTCATTCGTGATGATTTCGATCCGATCGAGTTCCCCCTGAATGACCTTCAAATGGAAATCATCTTCTGTGCTTTCCTTCATCAGCTGCAGAAAGCCTTTGATGGTCGTCAGCGGATTGCGGATTTCGTGCGCCACCCCGGCTGCCAGCTGGCCGATCATTGCAAGCTGTTCGGATTTTTTCAGCAAATCTTCATTTCGTTTCTTTTCTGATAAGTCGCGAATGATCGCTGAAATTCCGATTAGTTCACCTGAATCTTTCAAGATCGGATTGAGATTAAAAGCAATTTCAACTGGTGAGCCGTCCTTCCTGTAACGGACGGTTTCAAAGTCTTTAATCCGCTTGCCTGCTTTGACCGTTCTTAAATTCTGTTTGAATTGTGAAACTTGTTCTTCCTGATGAAGGATCGTAATTCCCCTTCCAATGATTTCATGCTCTTTCCATCCGAACATCGATTCGAAATGCTGGTTAACTTTCAGGATATTCCCTGCAGGATCCAGAAGGGCAATTCCGTCTCCGGCATGTTCAAAGTAGGCTTCAAGAAGCTCTTTTGCCTCTTTCAATTCATCTTCCATCTTGATCCTCGCCGTAATATCCTGACCGATTCCATAAATACCTATGACTTTGTCATTTACACGAATCGGTATATTTGTCACACTGACATGACTTTTCCCGCCCTCCTTGTTCACGAATGTACTCATATATCTCGTGGCTTGACCCTGAAGAGCGGCTTCAAAGTGATAAATCGTTTCTTTTTTCTTGTCATCAGCGATGAATTCACTATAATGTTTTCCGGTCATATTGTATGAATGGAATAACCATTGATCCTCGGCAGCCGGGTTCACTTCCTGGATGACGCCATTAGTGTCAAGCATGTAGATATTGTCCGGACTGTACTGCACGATCGACCGGTATTTTTCCTGAGTTTCGATCAATTCCCTCTGGATATCTTTTATCATCGAGATATCAGAAATGGAACAGATGATCTTTGAAACTTTCCCATTTTTCAGGACAGGGACGATCGAGGCGATATATTCCAATCCCCTGTATTTATCTTCATAGGTCAGTTCCTCTCCTGTTTCCCATATTCTTTTTAATTTCGGCTGAATTTTCCCAAGGTGATAAAAGTCGAACACTTCCTGAATCGTCTTGCCGATCACGTTAGAAGGCGAAATATCCAGTTTATTAAGAAGATCGCCTGCAGCCATCTCTATCACGAAATCATCTTTCTCTTTCTTGATTTTATAAGTAATCGTTTTTTGAAGCCTCAATGTACTCTCAAGCTCCACTTTTAAAGAGATCAGCTCGTTTTCGTGCTTCTTTTTCTCCGTGATATCATGAAGGATGATGCCTACATGATCAACTTTCCCACGCTGATTGTAATCAGCAGGTGAAATGGTGATATGACAGGTGCATTTGCGTTTGTCGCCGATTGTAAATGTGACTTCCTCACTCTGCGTGTTCTTCCCTTCAATGCCCTGCATCACAAGATTCACAAACTCAGGATTTTGGAAGGTCGTCAGATTGCAGAGAGATTTTCCAAGGATATCATCGGTAAGCTGAAATAGCCTCTTGAAGGAATCATTCATTTCAGTGATCACGCCGTTTTTATCTATTACACATACACATGTTGGCGTGTTCCGTATAAGTGATTGGTGAATTTCAGAAATTGTGTGTTGATGGTCTTCATTGTTCCTTACGCTCTTTTTTTCTTCTCCGGGAAGAATCATTAATAAATCGATACCGTTCTCTACGGATCTGCGCTTTACCGTATACGAACGATTGCCAGAAACAAAGTGAGTCTCCTCTGTATCTAACAGTCTCTTACTATTGAAGCAGTCATTTTGGGAGAGTTCTTCCCATTCAGGATTTGCTTCTATAATCGCAGAGCTATCGGTGCTCCATAACGCAGCGGGGACAGGAATTGAATGAACACTTATCGCATCCACAGGTCTAATGTCAGCCATAGTACCTTCCTTTTCGTAACATGATTTATTACCATTCTACCCTACCTTTATGATCATATAAATGCTTGTCTTTATACTAAAATGGGAATCTGCTCCATAAGCCTGGGAATGGGTTAAATAAAATAAACCCGAGCACATAAAGCCCAGGTTTATTTTTCTGTTACACATGTGCTGTTTTCATAGTTTCATATTTCACCGCAAGTTCCGCCCCCACCCGTGCGTTATTCTTCACTAAAGCGATGTTGGCCACAAGGCTTTTTCCGCCGGTTAGCTCTTTCACTCTCCCCAATAGGAACGGAGTGGCTTCCTTGCCGGTTATGTTTCTTTTCTCAGCCTCCTGCAGGGCCGTTTCTATGATGCTGTTCATCTCGTTTTCATCCATCGCATCTTCTTCCGGAATTGGATTGGCTACGACCACGCCCCCGCTTAAACCTAAATTCCACTTGGAACGCAACAGGGAAGCCAGTTCTTCACAGGAATCCATTTGGTAGTTTACATTGTAGGGACTGCTTCTTGTATAAAAAGCAGGGAGGGATTCCGTTTGATAGCCAAGTACGGGTACTCCCTTGGTTTCAAGGTATTCAAGTGTGAGGCCGATGTCGAGAATCGATTTTGCACCTGCACAGACGACTGCAACATTTGTGCGGGCAAGTTCCTCAAGGTCGGCCGATATATCCATCGTCTCCTCTGCACCGCGATGAACCCCGCCGATGCCGCCTGTCACGAACACGGCAATATCTGCAAGCTCCGCGAGAATCATCGTTGCCGCTACGGTGGTGGCACCGTCTTTCCCTGCAGACAAGATGTATGGAATGTCACGACGGCTTGCTTTTATCACTTCTGTGGCCTGCCCTAAGTATTCCAGCTCTTCATGAGATAGGCCGATCTTAATTTGCCCATTTAGAATTGCAATCGTCGCCGGAACCGCTCCCCCGGCACGGATAATATCCTCCACTTCACGTGCTGTCTGTACGTTTTGCGGATAGGGCATGCCGTGTGAAATAATCGTGGACTCGAGCGCTACGATCGCTTTTCCGTTCCTCTTTCCTTGCATCACTTCGTCTGAGTATTCAATATAAGGCTTTATATTCATCTTTTTCCTCCTGGTTCCCTTAATAGTACTGACTGAATTGCTGCTGAAGCTTACCCTTCGTAAGGGAAGGGCTGACTGTATGGACGGACTGCAGCGTCAATGATGAACACGTGATCCCGATCCTGCACGCCCCGTCTGTATCGGATCCTTTGATGTATCCGTAAATAATTCCGGCAACCAGCGCATCCCCCGCGCCGGTTACGTCAACGACCTTCACTTCAGGCGGCAGGATGGCACTGGCTTCTTTGTATACCGTGTAATAAATCAGCCCCTGATCCCCTCTTGTAATAACGACTCTTTCCGCTCCCTTTTGGGTGATCATCTTTGCCGCTTTGAAAAAATCACCCTCCGATTCTATCGTCATATCCAGGTAAGCCTCTGCTTCCCCCTTATTACAAATGAACCAGGTGACTCCTTCCAGTGAGGATGGCAGCTTCTTTATTTTCGGAGCGGATACAGGTACGATCGTTAGTGGAATTTCTTCTGACTGGCATCGCCGGATAATGTAGTGCAATACCTCGTCCGGGAAATTGGTATCAAGAATCACCATTTCCGAGGAAGCAATCGCCCCCCACTTCTTTTCGATGAACCCGATGTCAACGCTTTCATAAAGATCCATGTCAGCAAGCGCAAACATCATCTCCCCCCGCTGGTTCAAGATGGCGGAATACGTACCTGTCGTTTCTTTATATAACCCAATGGACGAGGATACATCCACATGGTTCTTCGTCTGATTTAACAGCCAGCTGCCCTCGGTGTCATCCCCGACCACCGTAACCAGACAGGATTGAAGCCCCAGACGACCCAGATTCTCTGAAATATTCCTGGCCACTCCGCCGCTGGCCTGACTTGATTGTGCGGGATTGGACGTTTCCGGAATCAACTCGGCGTGAAGCTGAAGCTTGCGGTCAATATTCGCACCTCCTATGCAGGTGACGCCCTTTTTTCCCGGAAGCATATACGCCCTTCCGAGAATCCTGCCTTCCTTTATCAGATTCGATATGTACCCCGCAACAGCCGACCGCGATAACCCGCTTTTCTCAGACAACTCCTGCTGACTCATAAATGGATTTCTTTCGATTAACGACAACAAGAGCTTCTCCTTGTCATTCACTCTCTTCCACCCCTATGTAAAAATATGACTTTTGTTAATATTCTAAACTTTTGTTTTATTTCAAGCAAGAGAAATGACGACGGCAATAAATGAGGCTGGGACAAAAATTATAAACCCCAACCAATAGACGAACAAGTTCAGTGTAGGCTCTTATTACCGCTAATGATTTCCGTGCAAGACTCCGCTTTCCGCGGGTAGCCCGTGAGCCTCCTCGTCACTTTGTTCCTGCGGGTGGGAAAAGCGGAGGGGCTTTGCTCAGAGGCGGGTGGCATAAGGCGAATCGGCCACGAAGGCGTTCTTTGCCTTCTTGAACGAGTTGACTTATGACATGTGCCTCTAAGCCCCGCAGCTAGACAGGTCTCACATTAGTCGCTTTTCCCGCAGGAGTCTTCGTCTTCCACTCCAATCAACCGCTGGAACAAGTTAAAAACTAAGCGCACAATTGAACAAATCCGAAAAAAACCCGACCTAATTTGAATCCTAGAATTCAATTAGGTCGGGTTTTACTTAGACTAAAACACTTTAGTCCCAGTCTCATCTTTTCCGATTAACTTATTGTTTTGTTTTCTTGACCTTCCCGATATCCTTTAGATAATACTGATCAGACGTAAAGAATTCTTTCGTCAATCTCCTTACTTCTTTACTTAAGAGCAGGACGGCGATGATATTCGGGATTAATATGGCGGCAAGAGCCAGGTCAAGGAACTGCCAGATTGTCTTGGCGGCACCAACGGCCCCAAGAACGATGGCCGCAACGTAGACGACCTTTATGCCTTGAGCCGCTTTCCATCCAAATAAAAATTCCGCTTGCTTCGCTCCGTAAAAAACAATCACGATGATTGTAGAGAGAACAAAGAAGATCAAGGATACTGTAACAAGAATGCCTCCGAAGGATCCAAAATAGTGACTGAAAGCTTCAGTCGTCAACGCAGAAGGATCATCCAATGCATCCTCTGCCGTCCATACACCTGAAGAGATCACGACAAATGCCGTCGCCGTACAAACAATCAGCGTATCAATCACAATTCCAATAATCGCCCACAACCCTTGTCTGACGGGGTGATCCGTCTGGGCGGCAGCATGGGCGATCGGTGCCGTCCCAAGTCCTGCTTCATTCGAATACAATCCGCGTGCGAAGCCCCAGCGGATCGTTTCGGCAATCGCAGCCCCGGCAAATCCGCCCATTGCGGACATCGGCTGGAATGCGTTTCCTAAAATAAGGCTGAAGAACTCGGGAATCGCACCAAGGTTCATAAACATGATGACAAGTGCTCCTCCAACATAGATCAAAGCCATGAACGGGACAAATATCTCAGTTACCTTCCCGATCCGTTTGATCCCTCCGAACACGATGAGTACTACGATAAAGGCCATGATCAAACCAGTTACCAGCCCGTTCACATTAAACGTTTCCTCCACCGTCGCTGCAACCGAATTCCCCTGTACCATGACACTCGGAATCAACTCAATCATAAGGGCGAATGCAAACCAAACGCCGAGCCATTTCATATTCAGCCCGTTTCGCATGTAATACATCGGACCCCCGACGAATTCACCTTTTTCATTTTTCTCCCGATAACGCACGGCCAGCACACTCTCAGAAAATTTCAGCGCCATTCCGATAAGTGCGATGAACCACATCCAGAATACCGCACCAGGTCCGCCAAACATGATCGCTGCCGGAACTCCGACGATATTCGCCGCCCCTATCGTAGAGGAAAGAGCAGACGTTAACGCCTGTAGCGGCGTGACCGTCCCTTCTCCTTTAGGCTTCTTTTTACTGAATACTGTACCAACAGTCTGCTTAAATATGTATAGAGGATAGCGGAACTGTATGAATTTTAGCAGGAACGTCAAATACAACCCTGTACCTGCAAGGACAATGATTAAAGGCGGTCCCCATAACCATGCCGATATCTTTCCTATGATGTCAAAAAAACTCTCCAATGAAACTCCTCCTCAGGTGAAGTAGATTCAGTGTCTAAACCCCAGACCAATTTTCCTTCAGACTATTATGTATGTACAAGGACAAAGGACAAACTTATGTGAACGTTCATTCTGCCTTCGCGATTCTGAATGTTTAGACACTGATTCCACTATTTGTTATCTTTTCTTTCCCCTAAAATAAATCGGACGAAACATAAAATTCAGAATTTATTGAGACAAAATAAAAAGACCCGGAACTGCAGTCCATGCAGTTCCGGGTCCAATACCATCCTCCAGTAACTTCTACTCCGTCACCCGCGGCAAAATCAACACTTCCACTCTCCGGTTCAATGCGCGTCCATCGGCGGTGGTATTGTCCCCCACTGGTTCAAACTCACCGAATCCCTTTGCGCTGAACCATTGCGGATTCAAATCTTTGTTTTGCAGAATGAGTTTCATGAAGTTAACGGCACGCATCACACTCAGCTCCCAGTTCGAATCAAACTCAGCGTTACGGATCGGCACGTTATCGGTATGCCCTGAAATGATAATGTTTCTTGGCGGGTTCATTTCCAATAACTCCGACAATTCACGTGCAACGTCAACGTCATTGCGGTTCACATTTGCCGATCCGGAGTCAAAAAGCACATTGTCCCGGATGGTCAGGAGCAGGCCTTCATCTGTCAGCTTTGTCACAAACTGAACCTCGAGATTATTCGTCTTGATGTATTCATTGACTTTCTTCTGGATTTCTTTTAATTCTTCCTGATCTTTCAGAAATGCCTGGCGTTCGACTTCTTCTTCCTCAAGCTCAGCCCTTTCATCTTTCTTCTCTGCCCCGCTGGAATTCATTTCACCATCATTCGGCTGCTGGGGCTGCACGGGACTGGGGTTTTCCATGATCCCCGTGCCGCCTGTAAAGACTTCGTTAAAAGCCTGCGACAGCTCCTTGAATTTCTGTGCATCCACCGAGCTTGCAGCATACAGTACTATAAAGAGCGCCAGCAATAGAGTTAAGAGATCCGCATAGGGAATCAGCCATGATTCATCCATATGTTCATCGTCGTGTTTCTTTTTACGCCGTCTCATTTGCTTCCCCCTTCAACAGCAGCAGCCGCTCACTTGCCGGTAAATAAGAGGCAAGTTTCTGCTCGATGACCCTTGGGCTTTCCCCTTCTATAATGGAGAGAATTCCTTCTACCATCATCATTTTCAACTGCACTTCACGCTTGGATTTACGCTTCAGCTTGTTGGCAAAAGGATGCCATAATACATAACCGGTGAATATTCCGAGCAGTGTTGCAATAAAGGCCGCCGCAATGGCATGACCCATTTCCTCGGTATTCTCCATATTGCCAAGTGCTGCGATCAATCCGATTACGGCACCAAGCACCCCAAGCGTCGGGGCATAGGTTCCTGCCTGCGAAAAGATCGACGCTCCTGCACTGTGCCGCTCCTCCATTGCATCGATTTCTTCATGAAGGACGTCACGTATGTAATCGGCACTTTGTCCATCGACAGCGAGTGAAAGCCCGTCTTTCAAGAACTGATCTTCTACTTCCTGAGATTTTGATTCGAGTGCAAGAAGTCCTTCCTTGCGTGCAATATCTGCAATTTCTGAGAAGTATTCAATAACTTCTTTTGGATCCTGAACCTGTTGTTCTTTAAAGAGCATCCCGAATAATTTCGGGACTTTTTTAATTTCATGTGTCGGAAATGCGATGGTAACGGCTGCGGCCGTTCCAAGCAAAATGATTAAAATGGCTGCGGGATTAAACAGGGCAACCGGGCTTACACCTTTGAAAAACATCCCTGCACCAACTGCGATTATCCCTAGAATGACTCCAATTACTGACGTTTTATCCATCGTTTTGCTCCACCTTACTCTTTGTAGTAGTCTACTTCTACTATCGGACAAATCATTCATTTATTTAACTTTTTTAAAAGGCCCGTCCCATCCGAGGTAAAGCAGAGAGGGACGGGCTTTTAACGCTTTATTGGAGTGAGGTGTGGAACGGGCCTTGTCTTGCCGAGAAAATATTTCCATATATAGTATAAAAGTTGTATTTCCCAAACCGATATATATAGGAAAGGGGATTATATTTTTCATATTAAAGGAGAGAAATCACGTGACACCTGAGCAAATGAAAATTACCGATACAAAACGCAAGAATATTTTATTACTGATCACGTATTCAGTAAGCCTGCTTTCAGGTCTGATTTTTTCAATCATGAATCAATCAGGCATCATTCCCACTACGGTCTTCGCCTCACAGCTAATCCTGCTTGTGGTCTATTTCATCGTTCTGCAACTGATGATGAAAAAACCTCAGCTGTATGTTTATTTCAGTATTCCGACGATTTATGTCATTATGCTGCTTTGGCTGCTGACGGATGGGGCGAACGCCAAAAACATGGTGATTTTGACGCTTATGGCAGTCCTGTCTGCCATTCATTTTCAAACGGTCATATTCGTGATCGGCTACGTATCCGGGCTCATCATCCTGGTGCTGAACAAAGTCTTCGCATCTGGTGAGGATGGATTGTTCAACGAGCTGTTCCTCCCTGCTTTGCTTACCTATCTGCTGGTAGGGATCGTGCTTGGAGTCGTCATTCATTTAAACAAAAAACAGTCCGTTCAGATTCAGGAGTTCCTGCAAAGAACTGAAGAAGAAGGCAGGAAAAAAGACGAACAGCGTGCACTTTTCGCAAAAGAATTGACGACCATATCGACGAGCATCAAGCAAATCAATGATCAAATTCAAATCCACTTGGTCTCTCAGAATGAAATGAGAACGGCCGTGAATGAAATTTCCGCCGGCAGCCAGACACAAAGCGATCAGATCAACAATATCGCTTCCGTTGCCGCCATGACCATGACCAAAATGGAGGATGTCACTCACCTCTCCAATGATTTGTCCCTTCATTCTGATGATGCCAACCGTCTGGCCGTCTCAGGAAACGAACGCGTCACCTATCTTCACGACAACATGACGGAACTAAAAAACATTATCGAAGGATTGAGCAGCACCTTCAAGGAATTAACCAAGAAAATCGAAGAAACAAACACATTCATCGGAAGCATCCAGGATATCACCGATCAAACGAACCTGCTCGCTCTGAATGCATCGATCGAAGCGGCACGTGCAGGAGAGGCTGGAAGAGGTTTTTCAATCGTGGCCGATGAGATCCGTAAGCTTGCCGAAATCACCAGGAACACAGCAACGCGAATCAATGATAATCTTTCTTCCGTGAACGAGGTGAACTCTACTGCACTAGAGATTATGGATCTTAGTTCAACGAAGCTCCATGAAAATATGTCGGCAACCGATGAAGTGACAGAATACTTCACGACTCTCCGTGAAAAACTTGATGCCATTTCTCAAGAATTCAAACGTTTATCGTCAACCGCATCTTCTGTAAAAGGGCAAACCGGTGAAGTAGAACTCTCCACCAAAGAGCTGGCAGCAGTGATTGAACAGTCGAGTGCAGGACTCGAAGAAATCAGTGCGACAATCGAAACACTGAATGAGGATAACGAAACAATCGCCCGCTACATCCACGATACCGCTGAAAGCGCCGAACGGATCGAACACAGCATCAACCATTAATGTGTCACAGGGACAGTCCATCTGCCAGCGGACTGTCCTTTTGTTTCCTATAGAACGTTTGTCATCGGATTGTAGATATTTTTGCAAGCATAATGTGATAAACTGAAAGCAGCAGAACTAAAGGATGTGGCGTTTTGAAGAAAAGATTCATCATCACGATTCCGATTATGCTCGTCGTCTTCCTGGTTGGAAACTCGTATCTGGGCAAAGCCTACACAGAGGTCCCTGAAGGTACCAGGATGTTGATTGTACTCGGCGGCACATTATTATCCGGAATCATCTCTTTCTTCCTTTTCAAACCGGATGGGGAGCAAGGGGAGAATTAAACAGACATAACGAAACCCCCGCTCAAAATAAAGCGGGGGTTTTTTTCATAGCAGCTTTCCCTCAATTTTCTGCTCATAATTTTTAAAGACAGAACTGTTGGTCTTCACCCTTTTCTTCGACAGCATCGAGTTGTATCTCACCATTTTTTCATTGAGGCTGCGCTGAAGCTCTTCCTTTTCCGAATCATCTTCACAGGCCCGGATCAGGTCCTCGATCCTCATCATTTCTTTCTTGATATCCATTTCCTCTGTTGAATAGCCCGCATTCTTCATGATCCGGTGGGCCATCCGGAGAGCAGGCGGTATTGATAAGTCATCGTCCAGATTCTGCGGTTTTCCGCAGCCCGGAAGATTATCAAACTCTCCGTCCTCTTGAGCCTTTTTGATTCTTTGTTCAGAAATAATCATTGAAAAATCCATGAAACCCCTCCTGTAAGAAATGCGTAAGCGCCTTGTTCAGCCCCGACAAGTGTTGGAGGTCCGACCGGTGAAGGCGTTTTTTGACTTCAGTGGGCGGACTGAAACGTCTCGAGGGGCTAGGCGCTGGAGCTGGCCATTTCTCAAATTAAAGTTATACTTCCTATAATAGAAAGAATCCAATGGGTCTAGCTGAATATTCAGAGATGTGTGGTTGACCACTTGTTACTAACAGTTTATACGAAAAGCTGTTTTTGATCGGTATAATTTTTGACGAAAAAACAACAACCGGTGACTGAGCGTTCAGTCTGCACCCATCGCCACTCTTTACCAGTATTCCGCCCCTACATATTTTCACCCCTCATGGAAAAACTACGGTTATGACACATTGAAAGGAGTGTTTTTTATATGGCACGCGGAAAATCATTTGAAGCGAAGAAAAAAGGACATCCCGGCAATTTCCCTCAAAACAGCACAACAGAACGCCACACAGAAAAACCCCCTGGTGACGAAGAACTGATTGTCACTCAGGAGGCTTTCAAAAATAGAGTCGATCATGACGAGCATCGTTTTTAATAGGAAACAAGCATCGGGGAACATTCCCGATGCTTGTTTTTAGTTGAACGCGTGTTAGCTTCTGACCTTCTCTTTCTCATCGACAGAAGATAAATCCATTGCCGGCCCGAAGAATTCAAAGTTAATCTTGTCTTCTGGAAGACCGATTTCTTTTAGCGTCATGATCACGGCTTTCATGAACGGTGCAGGTCCGCATACATAGCATTCCGTGTCACTGTCAACATAAGTGGAAAGGATCTCTTTGGTCACATAGCCTGAGAAGTGGCAGCTTGACACATTTTCTGGTTTTTCTAAGATATAGCAAGCTGATCCATTTTCAAGTCCGTCCATTATATCATCAATGTCACTTCTGAAAGCTTGAACCCCTTCATTTTTGCTTGCATGGATGAACGCAGCCGGACGCTTCGGAGTGGCTGCAGCAATTGTTTCAAGCATGCTCATCATCGGAGTGATCCCCACACCTCCAGAGATCAACGCAACCTTGCCTTCCGTGTTTTCCTCGTTCAAGTAGAAATCACCTGCCGGCGCGCTCACCTCGATGGCGCTTCCTTCCTCAACTTCATCGTGCAAGAACGTTGACACAATTCCATTCGGGTCAAATTCCGCTTCTTTCTTAACAGAGATGCGGAAATATTCTTCATTATAAGCGCTCGATAAGCTGTATTGGCGAATGTGAGTGTTTTTCTGTCCTGGGATCGTCACACGCACTGAAATGTACTGGCCAGGGTTGAAGTTTGGCACTTCCCCTCCATCCTGAGGTTTGAGGTAGAAAGAAGTGATGACGTCGCTTTCCTTCACTTTCTTTGCCACCACAAATGGTTTGAAGTCCCTGAAGCCCGCTTCCTTTTGCTCCGCTTCGACATACATTTGCTCTTCCACATCAATGAAGACCCCTGCGATGACGCCGTATGCATCCGCCCAAGCTTCGATGATTTCATCCGTAGCAGCGTCGCCGAGTACTTCTTTAATCGCGCCAAGTAAGTGCTCTCCTACGATTGGATAATGCTCTGGTTTGATCCCCAAACTTCTGTGCTTGTGGGCGATTTGCTTCACTGTCGGCAATAAGGCTTCAAGCTTATCGATATTCTGGGCAGCTGCATAAACCGTGTTGGCCAATGCCGTTTGCTGTCTTCCTTTTTTCTGATTTACATGGTTAAAGATATTTAATAATTCCGGATGTGCTGAAAACATATTTTTATAAAAAACAGATGTAATTTCTGTTCCTTTCACTTCTAGAACCGGTGCAGTGGATTTCACGATATCAATTGTTTTTTGAGATAGCATTAGTGATTCACCTCTAAAGATATATTTTTAATACATCTTTAACTTACACCCTCCGCTCATTTAAAGCAATATTTAAAATACATCTTTAACAGATTAGACACATTTGGCTCATTATTTAGACACAAACGGTTCGGATTAGTATAATAGGATCATGTGAAGAAAAGGGTGAATCTATATGAAATTGACATTATACACTGACTATTCCCTGAGAGTCCTGATTTACCTGGCATCCAAGCCCAAAGAAGAACTCTCTACTATAAAAGAAATTGCAGATTCCTACCAAATCTCCAAAAACCACCTGATGAAGGTCACTTATGAGCTGGGTAAAATGGGAATGATCGAAACCATCCGGGGCAGATACGGCGGGATTAAACTCGCCAAGGATCCTGCTGATATCAACATCGGCAAGGTCGTACGGACCACCGAAGAGGATTTCGAACTAGTCGAATGCTTCAGCAAAGACAACAGCTGCGTCATCACACCCGTCTGCGGACTGAAACACGCACTTGCCAAAGCATTAAACGCCTATCTCTCAGTCCTCGACGGCTACACACTCGCCGACCTTGTTACCAACCCGATGGAATACCGGATGCTCTTTCAGGAACAGCAGCATGCCGAAGATCATTAATCCTCCCCCCTGTTTTATGGCAGGGGGGCTTTGTTTTGATAATCGTGTTGGAGAAGCAATTGTATCTGTTACTTTTCCCTCCTGCCCAAAATAAAAAAAGCCTGTCTCCTCAATAGAAAACAGACTCTCCCCTTACTTTTTGCTCTCAGCATATTTGAACGTCATGAACATGAATAGGAAAAAGCTGAGCAGCAGCGTACTTCCTCCCACAATATAAAATACCATCGTGAAGGTACCGGGAAGGTTGAACGGATTCAAGTTGTATAGCCACATCCCGGACGTCAAACCGAACGTCCCGATGATGGCCGTCCACACATGAAATGCAGCAAGTTTGGAAGCTTTCGGAACTTCATACGAACGATAATAAGATGAAAAAGCAAACAAACTTAACCAGCCGACAACCAAAATGTGCGCGTGAATGGGTTTAAAAGCGAACGATCCGGCTCCAGCCATATGAGACCCGAGAAACGCGCCGATAAACGCATAAACAGCCGACATTCTTAAAAGCAGTACATTCCAGGCCAAACAGGTATCCCCCTTATATTTAACAAATAGAACCAGGACTTATTATAGCGGGCATGCTCCCAGCTTGTCGACATTTTCAGGCGATTGTAAGAGAACGTTCATAAACGTGCCGCAGCAAAGTCGCGGGCATCGTCAATATATGTCGGTTGAAAACACTTGCAAAGCCTGATAGCACTGATACAATTGTATTGTAATAGAACATTCTGAAAAAAGGAGAATACATATTATGCCTAACTTTCAACAAAATCTAGAAAAGTACGCAAGTCTTGCCGTTCAAGTCGGTGTGAATGTCCAAAAAGGACAGACTTTGGTGATCAATACGTCTATCGATGCTGCTGAATTTGTTCGATTAGTAGTCAAAAAAGCCTATGAAGTCGGCGCGAAACATGTTTACGTAAACTGGAATGACGATGTGGTGAACCGTACAAAATACGACCTTGCACCTGACGAAGCATTCCAGGAGTTCCCGCAGTGGAAAGCACGTGAAGTGGAGGAGCTTGCTGAAGGCGGAGCTGCATTCATGAGCATCGTATCTTCAAGCCCTGACCTTCTGAAAGGCGTTGATCCTGACCGTATTTCCAACTTCCAAAAAGTTGCCGGTAAAGCGATGTCCAAGTACCGTCAGTTCATTCAATCTGACAAAGTCAGCTGGTGTGTCCTTGCCGCTCCTTCGAAAGACTGGGCTGCAAAAGTATTCCCTGATGCTTCTGAAAAAGAGCAAGTGGACTTACTATGGGATGCAATCTTCAAAGCGGTCCGTGCAGACCAGGCGGATCCTGTCCAAGCCTGGAAAGACCACGATGCCACGCTTCATGAAAAAGTAGAATACCTGAACGAAAAGAACTATCAGAAACTTCACTACACTGCACCGGGTACAGACCTTACAATCGAGCTTCCTAAAGGCCACCTGTGGGTTGGCGCAGGAAGTGTCAACGAGCAGGGAGTCGAGTTCATGGCGAACATGCCGACTGAAGAAGTCTTCACTGTTCCTTTGAAAACAGGTGTAAACGGTACAGTATCAAGTACAAAGCCATTGAGTTACGGCGGCAACGTGATCGATAACTTCACGCTTACATTCGAAAACGGTCGTATCGTCGATGTGAAGGCGGAAGAAGGCGAAGAAATCCTGAAGCGTCTTGTCGATACGGACGAAGGCTCCCACTATCTTGGAGAAATCGCCCTTGTCCCTCATAAATCACCGATCTCTCAATCGAACGTCCTTTTCTACAACACGTTGTTTGACGAGAACGCATCAAACCACCTTGCCATAGGGAATGCATATGCATTCTGTATCGAAGGCGGAAAGAAAATGAGCCAGGAAGAGCTTGATGAAAACGGCCTGAACAACAGTATCACCCACGTTGATTTCATGATCGGTTCAGACAAAATGAACATCGATGGAATCAAAGAAGATGGTACGAATGAGCCAGTATTCCGTGACGGCGGCTGGGCGTTTTAATTTTAGATTTTAATATTCTATAAAATCCGGTAAGGTTCCGTTGAGGCAGCCTTTCCGGATTTTTTTGTTTATAAAGAGCTTTGATATGTACTACTTTTGAGTTATTGATGCAATTTGATGTTTTATACATCAGCTGATATGACATTTAATCCGGTTTTGGTGTTATATTCGATGTGTCTAATTTGCTTTTCTATAGGTGTCAGACCCTATTCTATGAGTTTTGTGTTTTATTCTATGAGTTTTACCGATTAATCTATGAGTTCCGTGTATTATTCTATGAGAAACGAACAATATTCTATCAGTTCCCCCTATTATTCTCTCGTTTTTCCATTTAATACCCAATTTTAACCCCAGTTATTAAAATGAAAAACCCTCACTCATAACCCCTATGTTCCTTCGTCAACGCCACCGCAGCAATCGCCGCACCTGCTGCCTGTGCGTAACTGCCAAACGCCGTGATTTGCAGTCCTAGCTCCCTTTCCCCTTTTAAAATATAGGTTTCACCAATGGCTTCCAATGCTGCCCCGAGTGACTGGATGGTATTCCCTGCTGTTAACAGCTTTTTGAATCTCGCATTTCCAGTACTTGCTCCATACGCCTCAAATGCCGCTCCTATCGACTGGACACTATCTCCGATTACATCCAAGTTCAAACCTACTATTTCTTCCCCTGAAAATTGAAGCTCTGCTGCCCGGACGTTTGTCACATTCCCCGCTGCTTGAATCCAGGCTCCAGTTATCCTGAATCGCTCACCGTCCGTTCCGCTTGATGCTTTTTCACCCCCGACGGCCTGAAGTGAATTCCCAGCTGCTTCAAAACCGTTGCCGAGTGAAACCAGCCGAAAACCGGCATGCTCTTCTTTCAACAAAACGGTCTCCCCGATTGCAGCAATCACTGTACCCAGCACCTGAATCCACGCCCCAGTCAGAATCAATAACTCACCCTTCACCTCCCATCATCCTTTCCCAGCTGATATATTACTGTATTCAAAACAAACGGTATCCGCATCTTTTCAAACATCCTTTAAATAATTTGTAAAATCCAGTAAATCCATCTTGTCTATTTCAATTTATCGAGCTATGATATTCTAGTTCATCTATGTTTTTTCAAAAAGGGGGGAGAAATGGATGAGAATTCGTGATTGGGACCGCAATCTGAAGGTTCGTCTGTTTGGGGAAGCAGCGATCAACATCACGTTCTGGATGTTCTTTCCGTTTCTGACGATTTATTTTACAGAAGCGTTCGGTAAACAGACGGCAGGATTATTATTGGTTCTTTCTCAAGTGTTTGCGGTAGGTGCCAACTTGATGGGCGGTTATTGCGCTGACCGGTTTGGCAGGAAGACCATGATGGTGATTTCGGCCTTCGGACAGGGGTTTGCTTTTTTAATTTTCGGCCTGGCAAGCTCGCCATGGCTTGATTCTGCACTTATAGGATTCATATGTTTCAGTTTAGTGGGGGTATTCGGCTCGTTTTACTGGCCAGCAAGTCAGGCGATGGTAGCAGATGTCGTCGATGAAAAAGACCGAAGCCACGTATTTGCTGTGTTTTACACTTCCATCAATATTGCCGTGGTCGTCGGACCGATTTTAGGGGGAATATTCTACGTCCATTACAGATTCCAGCTCCTGCTGGCTGCAGCCATCATTTGTATGGGACTCGCTTTTCTTTTATATAAGATGACGAGGGAAACCGCCCCCTCCGATCACAGCAAACTGCTTGTGACGGAAGGTAAAAAGAAAGCCTGGTACAGTGTACTGAGTGATCAATTTAAGGAATACGGAGTCATTTTCAAGGATAAAACGTTCTTATTATTTATTCTCGCAGGGATCCTGGTCGGACAGACATTCATGCAGCTAGACCTGTTGATTCCGGTGTATATTAAAGATGTCATGGATCAGGCCACCCTTTTCAGTATAGGTGATTGGTCATTGACGCTTGTGAGTGAACAGATCTTCGGGCTGATCCTATCGGAAAACGGATTCTTGGTGGCACTGCTGACAGTGGTCATCACGAGGTGGATCACCAAGTTCCGGGAGAGAAACGTATTCATCCTTTCGTCCGTGATTTATGCCGTTTCGATCCTCATGTTCGGACAGTCAAGCTCCGTTTGGCTCTTCATCGCTGCGATGGCGGTGTTTACATTCGCCGAGCTCATGACGGCGGGGATTCAGCAGAGCTTTGTATCAAAGATCGCACCGGAGCATATGAGAGGGCAGTACTTTGCGGCGGCTAGCCTTCGTTTTACGATTGCAAGAACGATCGCACCGCTGTCGATCACTCTCTCATTGTACGTAGGATATGACTGGACATTTATCATCTTGTCTCTGCTCGCATTGATCAGCGCCGGATTGTTCTATATTATGTTTGAGCGATTTGAAAAGGAAGAAATCGAATTAAAAAAGTCCGTTCAATAGTGACTTCAATATAAAAAAGGAATGATCCGAATTGGATCATTCCTTTTCTTTACTCCTTACAGTCCTAAGTCAAAACCATCCTCAGAAGACTGCTTGGCATTTAGACCAAGATCAGTTGATAGACCAAGGTTGAATTCACGACCTTCATCCTCTTCGTTTTCCCACTCGGTGTAGTTTGCATCTGCATTCACACCAAGATTGGAAAGAAGAGAAGATTCTCGATCTTCATCAGAAGAAAGGAAGTTCAAAGCAGTGTCAGTACCAGCTGAAAGACCGGCATTTCTAACCTCTTCTTCACCATCTTCCATAGATTCAGCCCAAAGCCCCGCATCAACGGTGTTCATTACCATAGCAGCTGACTTGCCATCTTCATCTTCAGTCATGGCACCAAGCATGAAATCATTGCTTGCTTCTGTCGCCAGTTTAGAAGAATCTTCACTGTTTTCTACCATTGTCATAAGGGAAGTATCGTTCATACCTTCTACTTTGGAAGACTCGCCGTTTTCACGGTCCATTGCACCAAGTGTGAAACCATTCATAGATTCAGTACCGGTTGCGGCACTTGAAGAATCATTTTCTTCACTGCTTTCAAGCAGTACCCACCCAGTATTGTCTGTCATAGCATCAGCCATCACTTCACTATCTTCATTGGCAGCTGAAGCATGTAGACCTGAAGCAAGGTTACCGGCAGACTTTGATGAAACAGATTCGTCTTCTTCGTTGACCATTGTTTCATTCTTGATTCCAGCATCCGTCATTGCTCCAACTTCTGCTGACTCGTCTTCACCTTCAACTACTGCGTTCACATCTTGAGAGGCTCCCGCTTCTGTTGAAGTCATAGTAGTATCATTCTCTTCGTCCACTACTGTTTCATTCATTACGCCAGCTTCCGTATCTGCATTTACTTCTGCTGACTCGTCTTCTCCTTCAACTACTGCGTTCACATCTTGGGACGCTCCGGCTTCTGTTGAAGTCATAGTAGTATCATTCTCTTCATCTACTACTGTTTCATTCATTACGCCAGCTTCCGTATCTGCATTCACTTCTGCTGACTCGTCTTCTCCTTCAACAGCTGCGTTCACATCTTGAGAGGCTCCCGCTTCTGTTGAAGTCATAGTAGTATCATTCTCTTCATCTACTACTGTTTCATTCATTACGCCAGCTTCCGTATCTGCATTCACTTCCGCTGATTCGTCTTCTCCTTCGACAACTGCGTTTACATCTTGAGAGGCTCCCGCTTCTGTTGAAGTCATAGTAGTATCATTCTCTTCGTCCACTACTGTTTTATTCATTACGCCAGCTTCCGTATCTGCATTCACTTCCGCTGATTCGTCTTCTCCTTCGACAACTGCGTTTACACCTGAATCAGCTTCTGCACCGCTTTCAGTAGAAACCGTGTCATTTTCTTCATCTACACGTGTTTCATTTATGACATCGGCATCTGCATCAGCGTTGACATCTGAATTTGATTCATCGTCCGATCCGCCAAGGTTCAATCCTTCCAATAGACCATTTTCAGAATCAAGGATATTGATATCTTCCACTAATCCGTTGTCACGTTCCAGTAAAGAATCGTTGTCGGCCGCAAAACTTGTTTGACCTCCGAATGTTAATGCTGCTGCTAAACCACCTGTAAATGATAATGTTCTAAATACGCTTTTTTTCATTTTAGTATTCTCTCCTTTTAAAAGTTATTAGGTTTATATACTTTTGAAAAGAAGAGCATCTTGAGGTGGCTGCGACGGTGGTGCGTTTAACCACTGATCATAAAATAGATTATGTTTACCATTGAAACCGGCCCTTTGGAAGTTGATACTGTTCGCATCATTCTCCCATACATACCATAGACTGCTTGAGGCAGCACTTTGCCCGTTTGTTCCATTTGCGGCCGTTGATTGACCAGTTCCTGAATGATTCCCGGCATTGGTGATCACCGGCTCCATCTTTTTGCTGGGTACGATCGGGAGTCTGTCTTTCGTTTCCTCGTCTTCCACCGCCTTCTCTTGCGGTGCAGCAAGTTCTGACTCTTTAATCATTATGGTTTCTTCAATTTTTTCAGCTATGTTCTGTTGGGTAACAGCATTTTCATATGATTGTTCTGTACTCTTTGCTGCCGGTTCCTTCTTTTCAACTTCTGAAGAAGATTCAGTTTCATCAGCAGATGTTTCTTGGTTCACTTCTGCATCGCTTTTACCTGAATCCAGTTCAACAGATGGATCTTCTGAAACCTCCGTTTCAATGATTCCTGTATCAACCTTAACTTCTGGATCATCCGAAACGTTCACATCAACTAGTGATTCGTCATCCGATAATGAATCAGCAACTGGCTTCGTTGTGTCTTCAACTGTATCCGTCACATTCTCAGTAGTGGATTCTACTGTATCGGTTACAGATTTGGTTGTTTTTTCAACCGTTTTCGTAACAGTTTGGGTGGTCGCTTTTACAGTATCCGTTACCGGAGCCGCTGAATCCCCTGTCAGATCGGTAACCGAATCTGCAGCCGTTTCCACGGTTTCGTTTACCGTGTCACTCATTCCTGAAGTCGTGTCGTTTACGGTATCTGACACTGTGCCCGTTGTGTTCCCGACAGTACTTGAAAGTGTATCAACCGTAGAAGAAATCACATTCTGTCGAGCTTCTTTCTCATTATCCTGTGATGACTTGTCCCTCTCCTCGTCAGGAGCAGGAGCCTCATCTTCTACTGAAATCACTTCATCCGTAACCGAATCAACTTCATCCGTAACTGTAGAAAGAAGTCCGCCTTCTGCTGAAGCAAATGAAGGAACACTGAGAATTCCCAGAAAAACTAAAGCACCAATTAGTCGTTTATGCACGTCGTCTTGTCACCTCCTCTCAGTTCTTCATACCTCGTAGGGTATATGAATCTATTATCCTTTGTCAATAAATTGATCTTCTAAAAACTTAGAGCGAAAAACATTTTTAGTATAATTGAACTATTTTTTGGGTTTTATCACCCAATAATGATAAGCGAAGTTGAATGAAAGTTAGATAATTTCCTACTTAAAGCTCAATTTTAATTTCTGCTCTCAAACAACCATCTTCACTCTTTCACATAGCTAACGAAGGGAGTTTAAATTTGGATCACTTTTTTCATTAAAATTATTTTTCACCAGAAAAATTTTCAGAAAAGCCCGAATCTGAAAAATTCCTTTTCACCCCTTTAAACGAAAAATCTCAGATGTTACAATGTACAACCGTAAGCAATCTTAACGTAACTCACTACCCGAGTTAGTCGGAGATTCCAACACTATTCACGCAGAGAAAGGATGTTTCAAATGCATGTAGGAAGCAAAGGCTGGTACGTGGAAGAACTTAAAAAAGCAGGCGTACGCCGCTACGAGGAACGTAAAGTTGAATCATACAAAAAACACGTTCTTGCAAATCTGTTAGAACGCACAAAATAATAGAATGAGGGACGGGCCTCCACTCCTAAGACCAAGTTATAGGAGTGGAGGCCCGTCCCTCTTTTTTATGGGAATGTTCCCTTTTGAATTTTCTTAATTTAGTAGAAAAAAAAGACTATTGTAATGTAAGCATTTTCTTATAAAAAAACCATTGTTGCGGGCTTCCCGGCTATGTTAGAGTAAAAAACATATTTCAAAAAACCTCATACGAATTCCTTATATAACGATGGTGATATGGACCATTAGTCTCTACCCGGCACCCGTAAATTGCCGGACTATAAGGAAAGTCATTTCATTTATATTAATAAATGCATGCAGGCTTTCTTTATTGTTTTCGATAAAGTCCGCATGCTTTTTTATATATTATTTTGAGAGGTCTGACATCGAATGTCGTTCCTTAAATATAAGAATTCGTATTGTGAAATTTCATTTTTGGAGGGCATTTATATGGATATTTTATTCGGTTTATTATCTTTGGCCGGGGTATTGGGTCTCGGCTGGCTTTGGAGCAGCAATCGTTCCGCAATCAAATGGAAGACGATTGGAATCGGAATCGCCTTGGAATTTCTTCTTGTTCTATTCGTGTTAAAAGTACCGTTCGGGCAGACACTGTTAAAGAAAACGGCACTTGGTGTTCAAAAAGTCATCGACTACAGCAACGAAGGAATCATGTTCGTATTCGGCGGATTCTTTGAAAAAGGCAGCAACATCACATTCGTTTTTGCGATCAATGTGCTCGGAGCCATCATTTTTATTTCTGCCGTGATTTCTGCACTCTACTATTTACGCATCATCCCCCTCTTCGTTAAGTATATCGGGATTGTACTGGGAAAAATCCTGGGCACGACAAAAGTCGAATCCTTCAACGCAATCGGAAATTCGTTTCTCGGATTGGTAGAGGCTCCTCTTCTTGTCAAACCTTATCTGGCAAAACTGACCCGTTCGGAGCTGTTCGCCGTTATGGTCGGAGGAACCGCTTCTGCAAGCGGAGCGATCTTGGTCGGCTATTCCTTGATGGGAATCGAGATGAAGTATCTGCTATTATCTGTCTTCAGTGTGCCACTCGTGTCGCTCATCATGGCGAAAATCATGGAGCCTGAAGCAGAGGAATCAAAGACAAATGGTGACATTTCATTAGGAAAAACTGGTCACACGAACATATTCGAAGCGATTTCAGAAGGAGCGATCAGCGGTGTGCAGCTTGCAATCAACATCGGTGGATTATTGATTGCCTTCATAGGGGTGCTCGCGCTGGTAAATGGCATTCTCGGTCTCGTCCATACAGACCTTTCCACCATTTTCGGTTACGTCTTCTATCCTCTCGCTCTCCTGATAGGGGTTCCGGTGGACGAAGCGTTCCGGGCTGCCTCCATCATCGGGACAAAGCTTTCAATCAATGAATTTGTCGCTTTTGATCAGCTGTCGGGGATGATTGATGAGCTTTCACCGAAAACGGTAGCAATCTTGTCCGTCGCGCTATGTAACTTTGCGAATCTATCATCAATCGGTCAATTGATCGTCGGATTGGGTTCTTTAGAGCCCAACCAGCGTCCGACTGTTTCGAAATTGAGCCTAAAAGCCATTGCAGCAGGAACACTGGCAAGTTTCATCACAGCGATCATCGTCAGTATCTTTTTATAATATAAGAAGAAATAGTTCTTGATTATGTTTCTATTTTCCGTCTTTGGTGAATAGTAAAAGGTAGTGTACATTTATTATTTGGGACGGAAGGTGAACGAAGTGAGAGAGAAAAAATTCATGAAAGAAACAAAAACAAGTAAAACCACCCATGTGCTTCCGCCGGACACTAATCATCACGGTACCTTATTCGGCGGAAAGTTGATGGCCTATATAGACGACGTCGCATCCATCGCGGCCACCCGTCATGCACGCAAGGCGGTCGTCACCGCCTCGACTGATTCGGTCGACTTCTTACAGCCAATCAAAGTCGGCGATGCCGTGACTCTGGAAGCGATGGTCACCTATACCGGACGCAGTTCAATGGAAGTCGGCGTCAAAGTTACGTCAGAAGTGCTGCTTACCGGCGAAACCAATGTCGCAGCCATTTCCTTTTTAACGTTTGTCGCATTGGAGGATGGAAAGCCAGTCGTGATTCCTGAGGTCGTACCGGAAACAGAAGAAGAAAAATGGCTCAACGAAACCGCGAAGAACCGTGCTGAACATCGGAAAGCCCGTAAAAAGCACAGTCAGGAACTTGCAGAGTTTTTTAGGAATGCATATTGATTTTCAGGGGAGATGCTTGTGATGAGCATCTCTTTTTATTTGATTTTAATTTATTGTGTTAGCCCCACAGTTTAACCGATGATTGCGCGCGGCAAATTCGATTTATGCTCGGAAATGCGAATATATTCGCGAAGTTCGAAATATCTGCCCGGACTACCAATTCACCAACAATTTTCGATATCTCTCTAACCACTTACCACTCCCCAAATTCACCCTCGCTAATTTTCAAAATACTCCCACATTTCATACCAAGCTAACAATTCTCTACTCACCTCCGATAATACAAAGGTACGGACAAGTACCATGTCCTTATTTTTACAATAATATGGAGGTTTTGTTTTGAAAAAGTTCATGATGATACTGCGGGTAATGATGTTGGCGGCAGCGGGATGCTCGTCGTCTTCTGCAGATCAAACCAGTGGTGAAAACTTACATACAATCGGAATTCTGCTTTCTGACACCGGTCTTGGTGACGGGTCGTTTAATGATTCAGCTTTTCGCGGGCTGGAGCGGGCGCGGGATGAGCTGGGGATCCTGTTTGATTACAGGGAAGCACCCGATGGAAATTTTGAAGAAGCTCTTCAGGAACTCGTCGATCAGGACCATGACCTGGTGATCGGGCTTGGTTTTTCCATTCAGGAAGCTCTTGAAAACGTGGCGCAAGAACATCCGAAGCAGCAATTTTTACTGATTGATGGATTTTCTGAGTTGGATAATATTACATCGATCACGTTTAAGGAGCAGGAAGGCAGCTTCCTTGTCGGCATGGTGGCAGCGATGAAAACGAAGACGAATACGCTGGGATTCATCGGCGGTGCGGATGTACCTGTCATTCACCGTTTTGAAAAAGGCTTTGAACAGGGTGCGAAGTATGTGAACCCTTCCATCAAGATCCTGAAAGATAATGCAAATAACTTTGGGGATGCATCCCTTGGAAGCAGCATTGCCGAAAAACAGATCAAAGCAGGTGCAGATTTCCTTTACCCTGCTGCTGGATTTACCGGGGTCGGCGCCATTCAGGCTGCCCAGAAGGCGGGCATCTATTCGGGCGGAGTCGACTCGGACCAATATTTCATTGCTGAAAAATCAGTGGTGACTTCCATGCTTAAAAAGATTGATAACGCAGTTTTTAATCTGACAAAAGAATTGGTGTCTGAAGGAAAGATTTCAGAGTCAACATTCGAGCTGGGTTTAAAAGAAGATGGAGTCGGGCTGGCCCCGGTCCGCATCACAGAATTGACGGATGACGAAAAGAAAATGATCAAAGAAGCAACAGACAAGATCATCTCAGGAGAAGTCACGATTAAGATGCACTAATCTCATCTAAGGAGTATATTTTACATGGCATTAAAAAAACGATTAATGATATTGGGGTTTATCCCCCTGATTCTATCGACCATCATTATAGGATACGTCGTATCTCAATTGATTTCTCTTCAAAGTTCAGCAAATGAAGATGTCAAAATTCTTGTAGAAACTGAACAGCTGCGTGGCGACCTCATCGTCACAAAGCAGGCACTCTCCAATTATTCCAACAATTCTTCTGCTGAAAACAAACATATGGTGGAGACATTATTGACTGATACCTCTTCACAAATTGACGAACTCGGTAACATTATTTTCGTAGAAGAGCATGAAAAAACATTAGCCATCATAGGCTCAAAGTTTTCAGAGCTGAAGTCCGCTTCCGAGGAAGCGTTAAAAGGGAACAGCAAGGCTGAAATCAAACGCCAATCGCTGAGGATTTCCGGCGTACTGAATGATATGTATCTATTAAACAAACAGACGAATGACTGGTATCAAAATCTTTTAAAAGAAAACGAGCAACAAATTACTTTCATTGTCTGGGCGACTGTAATTGGATTTCTGACGGCCTTTATTCTATCGCTCGGTGCTTCTACCATTCTATCGAACCGCATTGTCAAACCGTTAGATACAATGGTTCATAATGCAGAAAGAATTGCCGGCGGAGACCTCACAATTTCATTTGAAGAAATCACAGGAAAGAACAGCAGATTTGAAGTAGATAAACTTCAGTCAGCCTTTCAACACATGGTCAACAATCTACGAAATACGGTTCAGTCCGTCAATGAAATTGGGGTTAATGTGGAACAGTTCACCAGGAATGTCCAGGCCCAAATGGCAAACCTGTCAGAAAGCAGCAGCCAGGTCGCTGTTTCAACGGAAGAATTGGCCAAAGGAAGTCAATCGATTTCCGAG
Organism: Rossellomorea oryzaecorticis; assembly: GCF_038405515.1. Lineage (GTDB taxonomy): Bacteria > Bacillota > Bacilli > Bacillales > Bacillaceae_B > Rossellomorea > Rossellomorea oryzaecorticis_A. The sequence continues at coordinate 39,474 of NZ_JBBYAF010000030.1, forward strand.
GATGTGCAATCCACCGCTTCCTTAATGGCAGTGATGGGAGAAGAATTCGCCAGTAATGTGCTAGGGAGCCGGGAAGCTTCCGCCAACAGCAAGGTCGCTCTCGAATCTGTAGAACATGGAAGAACATCACTGATCAAGCAAAAAGAGTTTGCCGAATCAATCACCGATTCATCTGCCTCGATTGAAGAATCAGTCCAATCCTTCGCACGTTACACAGGAGAAATCGAGCAGGCTGCCCATTCGGTAAGAGAAATTGCCGAACAGACCAACCTCCTCGCCCTTAACGCAGCAATCGAAGCAGCCCGGGCCGGTGATGCCGGAAAAGGTTTTGCAGTTGTCGCCCAGGAGGTCCGCAAGCTTGCGGAGGATTCGTCCGTTGCAACGGAAAGAATCGGCAGCATGGTTGGAAACATCAAACAAGGGATTCATTCGATTATGGAAGCTTCCCAGAAAGGCTCTGCCTTATCCAGCCGCCAAATGGAATCAATGTCTGTCACTGAAAGTACCTTTGAAGAAATTGCAGGCAATGTCTCCGTGATTTTCGAGAAACTATCGGGGCTTGAACAAGGAATGACAGCTTCAAACGAACGTACGAATAATGTCATCGGTGCGATTGAAAACATCTCGGCAATCACTGAAGAAACAGCTGCCGGAACCGAAGAAATCTATTCTTCAACCGAAGAGCAGCTCCGCTATTTCGATCAGATGACAGCACAGGTTTCAGAACTGAATGCCATGACGGTGAAAATGAAAAAAGAACTGGAAAAATTCACTCTCTAAATAAAAGAGATCGGGCAAATGTCCGATCTCTTACTTTTTATCAATTCCATTATATCCCTCACAGTATCTCGAACTACTATACTCTCTTTTTAATACGTTTTTTCATTATTTTCCCTGCGAAATCCCGATTGCCACATTTCTACTAGTCGTAATTGCACCCGTCTCATTGTTACAGGATGTTTAAATTTATTTAACGAGGGTAAACGAATTAAATGGTTTTATATACACCATACGGTATTTAAAGTCGCTATGTAAGAACCTTTTAGTGAAAATTCTCTTTGTCACACTTTGTAACATTGTGTCGGTGGTAAATATCTCCACCTTCAAAACCGCCAAAAATCTCCTATACTATATAGAAGGTTATACTGTGTAGAATTCTTATAGTTGGAGGAATATTGATGTTATCAAACTCTGAAATCGGGATCGATTTAGGAACCGCAAATATTCTAGTTTATAGTAAAAATAAAGGAATCATTTTAAACGAACCGTCTGTAGTTGCAATCGACACAGAAAATAAACAAGTATTAGCAGTCGGCGTAGAAGCCAAAAGCATGATCGGGAAAACCCCGGGTAAAATTGTGGCAGTCCGCCCATTGAAGGACGGCGTGATCGCTGATTTTGATGTAACTACCGAAATGTTGAAACAAGTCATGAAAAAAGCGAGTAAAAAGCTTGGCTTCTCCATCCGTAAGCCAAATGTTGTTGTGTGTACGCCTTCAGGTGCGACAAGCGTGGAGCGCAGAGCGATACAGGATGCTGTACGTGGAAGCGGCGCAAAAACAGTTACTCTTATTGAAGAGCCTGTTGCGGCAGCAATCGGGGCAGATCTGCCGGTCGACGAACCGGTTGCAAACGTAATCGTTGACATCGGCGGCGGAACAACAGAAGTAGCCATCATCTCTTACGGTGGCGTTGTATCCTGCAATACCATCCGTATCGGCGGAGATCAAATGGACGAAGACATCATCCAGCACGTACGCAAACGCTACAACCTGCTGATTGGTGAAAGAACAGCGGAAAACATTAAGATCGAAGTGGGACATGCGCTGATCGAACATGAAGAGCGCTCCATGGAAATCCGCGGCCGTGACCTGGTTACCGGCTTACCGAAAACGATCACATTAACTTCTCATGAAATTCAAAGTGCTTTAAGAGAATCACTGCTTCACATCCTTGAAACCATCCGTGCGACGCTTGAGAACTGTCCTCCTGAACTAAGCGGAGATATCGTAGACCGCGGTGTGATCCTGACAGGCGGAGGCTCCCTTCTTAACGGACTTCAAGACTGGCTGAGCGAAGAAATCGTCGTGCCTGTCCACCTTGCACCAAATCCATTGGAATCTGTGGCAATCGGAACAGGACGTTCACTGACAGTCATTCACAAATTACAAAAAGTAAGATAATACTTAAATGCTTAAAGGCGGATCCCCGGTCAATCGGGGGTCCGCATTTTTGTTTTTTTGACCGTAAACCTGATAAATTGTCCGCATCATTAAAGTTTCGTCCGCAAATATGAAAAAAAAATTGACCGATTCCCGCCACAATGGCACCCCACCCTTTCTCCCCCCACCTAACTGCCCGCAACTCCCCCAAAATCAGCAGGCCATTATACCCTCCCTCAAACATAGCCAAACCTAAAAATGATCCAAATCCCTCTTTTTTTCGTTAGCTATTCAGAAGTAAGTTAATTGTGTTAATGAAGGTAGTTTAGTATCCTTAATTTACTTATGTCATATTTAAGGAGCATATTATGCCACAGGAAATCAAGGATATTGATTTATATCGGAAAGTGGTTGATGATCAAGATTCGTCTGCTTTGCGGCAGCTTTACCGAAAATATGAAAAATTGATATATTCGTTTACGTACAAAATGACCGGTGATCAGGAAATAGCTGAAGAAGTCATTCAGGAAGTATTCCTGAAACTCTGGAAGAAGCACGCCCCCTACGATCATACAAAAGGGAAGTTTTCTTCCTGGTTATTGACGATGACCCGAAATACGTGCCTGGACGCACTCAAGAAGCGCAAGAAGCATGAATCAGTCGAATATATTGAAAAAGATTCCCTGCAGGTCAGCAACGAAACACCTGCTGACATCGTGGAATGGAAGGAAAAGGGGAAAGCGATTCAGGACTGCATTCGAGCTTTGAAGGAAGATCAGCAGCGGATGGTCCATTTATTTTATTTCAAAGGACTGACACAGCAGTCGATTTCAAAGGATACAGACACACCGCTCGGAACAGTGAAAGGACGAATACGGCTGGCATTGAAACATTTGCACAGCTGCCTTAAAGGGAAAGGGGGGACTATGGAATGACTCATCAATGTGATCACTTACTCGATTATTACAATCATCATTTGAACGAGTCTGACAAAGAGGCATTCGAGAAGCACCTGGAAAGCTGTTCAGATTGTCAGGAAGCATTAAATGACCTTCAGCATCTGAATGAATTTCTGCCTTATGCTTCCGAGCCCATCGACCCGCCCGCAGGAATGGAGGACCGTGTGTTTGCCAGCATAGGTGTGTCAGCCAACGTTACTCCAATGAAAAAAGAAAAACCGCGAAAACGCTGGATTTTCCCTTCTGTTGCAGCTTTGCTCGCCCTTTCCTTACTTGGAAATGCCTATATGTTCACACAAATCCAAAAGGAAGAGGAAATTGCAGAACAGGCAGCGATCGATCAGGTTACCGAGTTTGTTGAACTAGCCGCCGTAAAAGGAAATGCCAAAGGAACGGCCAGCATCATCAAGCAGGGTGAACAATCGAGCCTTGTCGTGCAGGCTTCACAGCTACAAGACCTGTCACAGGAAGAGGTGTACCAGGTATGGCTCATAAAGGATGATAAGCCCAAGCGCGCTGGTACATTTGTAACCGGTGAGGATGGAAAAGGCTCAGTCGTCTTTATATTGAACGAAGAATTCGCCAAACAAGATTGGGATACGGTCGCCATTACCTTGGAACCTGATGCTAACAGCCAGCTCCCTCAAGGGGATATCGTACTCGCATCTGAAATCTAATAACATTGTTTTAAAAAACCCGGCAGTTTTTTGCCGGGTTTTTTATGTTGCAATCCCCATAAAGATAAACCTATCTCTCCCCCCTAATCCGTTTTTAAAAACTTTTTTCAAAAAAAGTGATCCAGCTGTCAACTTCTGTCGTTAACTCTATGAAAATAAAAAAACAAAAGGAGAGATTACCCTATGAAATTCAAAAAAAGTTATTTAGCCATCCCATTAAGCATGACATTGATGATCCCCGCAGCAGGAACAGCTTTTGCCAATGACGGTGAAAATCACTCCCCGACGGCTGTGACGCCGGCATCCGATTTAAGAACGACACTGCAGCATTACTTAAGTGAACATGCATACTTAGCAGTCGAAGCAATGAGAAGAGGCGCAGATGGAGCTGAAGATTTCGATGCAGCAGCAAATGCATTGAACGCTAATACGGAGGACTTAACAGCCGCCATCACTTCTGTATATGGCGAAGAAGCAGGAAACCAATTCAATGAAATGTGGACGAACCATATCGGATTCTTCGTCGATTACGTTAAAGCAACTGGTGCAAACGACCAGGCAGCAAAAGATGAAGCTCTCAATAATCTGGACGGCTACCGGGCTGAGTTTTCAAAATTCCTCGAAACAGCCACAGGCGAGCGTTTAGAGTCTGACAGCCTGGCGGAAGGACTTCAAATGCACGTGAACCAGCTTGTAGGGGCATTTGACAGTTATGTGGCAGGAGACTATGACAAAGCATACGAATATGAACGCGAAGCCATCAATCATATGCATATGGTGGCAAAAGGCTTATCCAGCGCCATTACAGATCAATATCCTGATAAATTCGAGAATACCATGGCCGTTACACCAGCAGCCGACTTAAGAGCGACCCTTAACCATCTATTGACTGAGCATGCTGCACTTGCCACAATGGCAATGCAAAACGGAATCGACGGTTCTGAAGACTTTGATGCTTCGGTCAATGCATTAAATGCCAATACTGAAGCACTTTCTGCAGCGATCGCCTCTGTATATGGAGAGGAAGCCGGGACTCAGTTTAAAGAAATGTGGTCGAACCATATCGGATTCTTTGTTGACTATGTAAAAGCAACAGGTGCAGAGGATGAAGCGGCGAAGAAAGAAGCTCTTCAAAACCTGGATAACTATCGAGCTGACTTCTCCAAGTTCCTTGAAACGGCTACAGACGGACGCCTGAAATCCGACGCTCTGTCAGAGGGTCTTCAAATGCACGTCGATCAGTTGGTAGGGGCATTCGACAGCTATGCTGCCGGCGATTATGAGAAATCTTTTGAAGACATCCGTATGGCTTATGAGCATATGCTCAACCCTGCCAAAGGTCTATCTTCAGCCATTGTCGATCAATACCCTGATAAATTCGCTCATGATATGCCATCCCGAATGCCTAACACAGGAATGGGCGGTACGGCTGAGGAATTCCCACTGGAATACTTACTTGCTGCACTGATGACGATTGCCGGGGGATCAGTTTTAGCCCTTAAAAAATACGCCGGAAGCAAATAATACAAAATGAAAAGAGGGACGGCCCCAGCAAGGTCTGTCCCCTCTTTTTGTGAAGATGAAAGGAGTGGCTTCACATGTTTTATACTATGAGGGTTGTCTTCCTTGTGCTTGTACTAATGACTATTTCTGCATGCAGTTCTGAAATGGGCATGAATTCAAGTGTTAAGCCTGCCGAGAAACCCAAAGGGCAGGAAACGTTTAAACAAAAAGTAACAGGCACAACCACCAGCTCTTCACCCTATGCGGAATCGATTATTAAAGACGAACGCACTGGAATCGTTCCCTCCTCTCTTGAAATCCCTGCAATCGGCCTCAAAGCCAATATCGAATCGGTCGGACTGAAGGAGAACGGGGAAATGGCCGTCACCGAAAGCTTCGACACCACGGGCTGGTATGAGCAAGGCTATCATCCGGGAGAGCCCGGAAATGCCGTCATCGGAGGTCATGTCGACAGCCGGAACGGACCTGCCGTTTTCTATGAATTGAACAAGCTGTCTGTAGGCGATGAGGTGAAAGTCACAAGCAAAACCGGTGAAACAAGAACCTTTGTGGTGACAGACAAAAAAGAATATCCATGGGATGAGGCACCGCTGAAATCCATCTTTGGTTATACCCACAGAAGTTCATTGAACCTGATCACGTGCACAGGTGACTTTGACCGATCTTCGAGAAACTATAGCAAACGGCTTGTCATCTACACTGAGCTGAAATCTTAAAACCCGCCCCGGACGGGTTTTTTATTTTGTCTCATTGCCCTTTTCCCCGATAGTGGTGCCCCTTTTTCAATGGGAGAGCGTGTAGATTTACTCTTCGAATGGCAGAGCGTATAATTCTATTAGACAGGTTACGAGTTTAAGGTAAGAACATTTTTACCCTTCCCTCTTTTTGGGTATAGGTAGATAACAACCTATTAGTTTTATGGAGGCTATTATTTATGACAACGTACGATGTAAATGTCAATGGTTCATTATTTGACTGGAATCTCGAAACCGGGGACTTTCATTTTGAAAATGATGAAGTCGTCATGTTTTGGGTGAATACAGCTTTTAAAACGCTGTTTGATTCCATCGAAGAAATTGCCGGTGAAATGGAATCGGAGCTTGTGCTTGAAACAGCGGGGTACAGAACCGGGAAGATTGTGAGTCAATTCTACGTGGACACGATCGGAAACACGGATGACATCTTGACAAAGCTTCCCAATACATATGTAACAGCCGGATGGGGGCTCACAGACGTCGTCTCCTACTCTATCAAAGACAGGAAAGCCGTGATCACCGTCAAAAATGGCTGGGAACCTAAAGTCAGACTCGCTCAGGGGAAGAAAGATGAAGGGAAATTCCTGCCTGGTCACTGGGCAGGTGTATTTTCCGGTTTATTCGATGCAAATGTATGGTACAGGGTCGTAAAGAGCCAGATTGGGGGAGACGATTACAGTCAGTATGAATTCTTCGCGTCGGACATCACACCGACATTGAATGTCCAAAGCTTACTTGATGATCAGACAAGAAAGGCACGCGCTGAATTGGAGCAGCTGACCGAACAGCGGACCCAGGTGCTTTCTGACATAATCAAAGAAATTTCATCCCCGATCATACCGTTAATGGACTCGATTCTCGTTGTTCCGTTAGTCGGGCCATACGATGAATTGAGAGGCGAGGAGCTATTGAACCGGACTCTGTTGAACCTCCCGCATTACAAAGCGGAATTTCTCGTACTCGATCTGACAAGCTTGACCGGATTCGATGACTACACCCTCGACTTCATCCAAAAATTCGTGGGATCTGCCGGCCTGCTTGGAACGAAATGCCTCCTGGTAGGGATTTCACCAGAGCTCAGCATAAGAATCACACAGTCCGGACATACCGTCGCGAGCATCCCCTGCTTCACCATCCTGCAGCAAGGAATCAAATATGCACTTGATCAGCAGGGACTTGAAATTACACGGAAGAAATAATTATTCAAGAAAAGCCGGGTCAAATTGTCTCCGGCTTTTTACTTTACATTAAACCTACCTTATCATGTCTTTATTCCAACAAAAAAGCCCCCTTCTGGACAGCACATTCTTTACATCCTTCTTTTCCCTCCCGCCTTTCCCGGCAGACGTATAAAAGGGATATCATCATGCAGATCCCCGATTTCGTTTGAGAATTTAATCGGTCCCGTTATTTCACCCTCGAAATGAATTTATACTTTCATCTCATAAAAAAAGCACACCCCTCAAGGCATGCTTTCATCTATCAAATGATATTCAGGTATCAAATCAGAAAGAGGTACAATCGACGCTTTCTTCTCATATAACGGTATGAATTCCTTCAGCATGGTCGCAACCTTCATCCCCGTCACGCCTACATGCCCGATCGCGATCGTGCTTTCCTCGTCATCCAATTCATGTGATAGGCGTTTCGCTTGTTTCCCTATATGACTAAGTGTGTAAAGATCATCTAAGAATAATTGATTTTCAAGATAAGGTACCCCAAGTTCTTTAGCAAGCTTCGGAATCACACTCTTGCCTGTCGTTTTGCTGTCAAGGTAAAATAGCCCCTTCTCTTTGCATACCTCGAGCACAATTCTCATGACCCGTTCATCAGCTGTTGCTTTCGAACCCATATGGTGATTGATGCCCACCGCATATGGAACATCCTCAATCGCTTTTTCGACCCGGCTCCTGATTTCTTCATTTGATAATGAGGTCGTGATCGCTCCCGGTCCGAGCCAGCTTGCCTTTCCGGACACCGGCTCCATCGGGAGGTGTACAATTACCTCATGGCCCAGCCAGTGCGCCTTTTCTGCATCCTCTTTCGTTGTAGGTAAAAACGGCATGATGGCAAGGGTCAGCGTCACAGGCAGATGGAGGATTTCCTCTGTCCCCTTCATAGCGTTCCCCAAATCATCGATCACAATGGCCAGTTCCTTATGATGGGCAGGCAGCGGCAGGATATTCCTGGCTTCTGCGGTGCTTTGCACCATCAATATGACTGACAGACAGATGAATAGGCTTCTCATCCCTCATCACTCCTTTTCCTTTAAGGTGTCCAATAGTGAAGGGGTTTAATTGATGAATTTATTATTGAAAGGAGATTCAGGGATGATGGGACCGGGCAGAGGAACACAGGCAGGATGAAAATAGAGATTTTTCGACAAAAAGATCATATTTTTACGAATAGGATCATAAAATTCGGATTAGGATCATATATTCGCGGATGGGATCATAAATCCTGGAATAAGATCATAATTTGTGAAAATGGATCGTAATTTGTGAAAACGGCTCATAACTTGATATCCAACAGTCGCAGCAACCCATCGACTGCCCGATTTCCCCTGTAAAACATCCCGTCACCCTCAACATCCACCCTCTCCCCACGGATAAATCACTCAAAACTGACCAATCCTAGAAAAAAGGAGTGATGAAACCATGACCGAGCAGCAAATGGAGGACCTATTTCACTTTTATGGCCACGAAGATTTATATAGACGATTCAAAATCCCGCTTTATGTAACCGGCTTGCTGGACGACAGCGAGGCAGAGCATCTGGAGGATTTTTTTGACCACTTCACTCTGGATTGCTCCATTCTCTTTGACGAATTCCGATTCTGGTACCGCTATTTCGAGGTGTCAAAGAAAGGGATGGACGGTACTTCACCTTACTATTAATACTGAAAATGGGACACTTAACCTGTCCCCTCGTCCCACAATCCTGAACCTGTCCTGTCCCGTCCCCCTCCACAGAAAAAAACTGTTCCCCGAGACTCACTCAGAAAACAGCTTGCTATTTCAATAGGGTTTCTTCTGGTAAAAATAATTCGTCGATTTCCACTTGTTATCATACGCTTTATGAAAGATATGGGTCGACGCCGGTGAAACAGGCGGAATCAGCCATGTCCAATCACCGGTGACTTCGCGTCCTGCACTCTGCTCGTTCTCTTCAAACAGGCGGAACTGCTGGGCGGCAGTATGGTGATCGACGATGCTTACACCATCTTCTTTAAAGGAATGAAGCACCGCGATATTCAACTCAACAAGCGCCTTATCCTTCCATAGCGTGATGTTCCTTGAAGTATCAAGTTCCATACAGCTTGCTATTTTCGGCAGGAGATTGTACCTGTCGACATCAGCCAGATTCCTCGCACCGATCTCAGTTTCCATGTACCATCCGTTGAATGGTGCCGCTTTATAGGATATTCCCCCGATCTTCAATTCCATATCTGAAATAATCGGCACCCCATACCATTTGAGACCCAAGTCACTGAACCATTCAAATTCAGGATGTCTCAATTCAACCTCAAGAACGAGATCTTTCCTAACCGGTTTCCATTGGGGAGGACTTTCACCGATCTGGACGACAAAAGGCAGGATGTCAAAATCGGTCTTTTCCCCTTCCCAGCCGAGCGCCTCACAGCTTTTTGTGAAATCTATCGAGTGCGGATCTCCAATAAAGGCTTCGCCCTCTTCGTATCCCGCATATCTCAGCAACTGGTGATTCCACAGGCGAATATCAGGTTTTCCCGGCTCTGACGGCCTGAACACCGTGATCGCCGGGCGGATCCGCCCCTCATTGGATGCAAACTCCAAGTGACGTTCCAGAGCTTTGAAGACTTCCTCTTCTGTTGAAGCCCCCCGCTCATCAAACACCTGCAGCGAATTCCAGAATAAGCGCCCGATACAGCGATTGCTGTTCCTCCACGCAAGTTTCGCACCGAATACAAGCTCTTCTTTTGTATGGGTATAGGTGCCCCTTTCCGTGGTTTCATTCTCGACCTGCTGCAATCGTCCCTCGAGACCGGTTCTCTCATATTCTATATAAAACTGCTCTATAAAGGCTTTTGCCTCTGCAACTAGCTCATTCAATTCTACCGCTTCCTCATGTCTAAGACTGTATCCAAAGTATAGCATGCTCAAATCTCTATAAACTTGGTACATTTGTACAAAAAATGAACAGGGGATCTGAGGGCAAATTGTCTTCTATATTTGATCATACCTCGCCGCAACATGGGGACAGGCACCTTGTCCCACTCCCGCTATAGTGGAGCTTTGCACTTTCCTACCTCAATGACTTTTCGTAACACCGGTATTCCTGATGCCCCTCAGGCTTTGAAGTGAAGTAGACCGATCCTCTGTATGTATACCCTAATTTCTCATACAGGTAATTAGCTGCCTCGTTACGGGCATAAGCATCCAAACGAATACTGCAATATCCATTTTCAACTGCAAATTCCTCGCATTTCCCCAAGAAACGGGTACCGAGTCCATTCCCCTGTTTCAAAGGGTCGAGAAACAAAGCATGTACCACCAGCTCCTCATCATATTCCCAAGGAATCTCTCCCCATTCCGGTGACTGCCACGTATTCAAAGTCACCGCTCCAGAAAGTTCTTCGTTCGAATACAAGCAGTACAGGTCTCCATATCCGATTTGCTCTTCGAAGTACTCCTTGCTCGGATAATGATCATCCCACTGAAGCAGTCCGTTTTCATCAAGTTCTTTCTTGCTTCTCAGGTAAACTTTTGTTATTTCATCCAGTTGTTCATGTTTTGCACTTTTTAATTCTAAAGAAGTCATCTTCATGGTCATTCCTCGTGTTCATTGAATTTTTTTCTTATCGCTTAGTGTTTGATGAAAGGTTGGCTGCTATTCTGGACTCCGCCTCACTGCTGACTCTTCGACTGTTTTTTCAGACATTCCACCCTACTTTGGACTGCTCCCGGTTTTCTGTTCAAGCAAGGGTTCGTACATCATCAGGGCATGATTTTCAGTGATGAACTCGTCATCTATCTGTACGTCAGCCTTGTTGAATACCTTGCGGAAAATTTGATTATGCCTCAAATAACCTCCCCAATACTCATGAGAGATACGATGCTCTTTCTCATAGACTTCGTAATGAGTAAGGGAAGGGGAGGTCGATCTCCATTCCCCGACGAGGGCTTGATCCGTCAAGTACACATGCAGCTGGAAGGTTTCGTTCGTATTGTTTTTTATTTTCAAATCCAGGTAGTTATACGCACATGTGGCACCGCTCCCGAACGGAAGTCTGCGGTTGCTGTCAGGAAACACGTCATAGCTGTGACGGTGACGCTCAGTGACAGTGAGCGGCGTGTAAAGGGTCATCCAATAAATCAGATTCGATAATTGACAGAGTCCCCCTCCTATACCCGGTTTAAAAGAGCCATAATAAAGAACCATGCCGTCCACATACCCTTTTCTCTTCGTCGTGTTCCCCAGCAGCTTCCAATATGAAAATGTCTCGCCTGGCTTTATGACAACCTTGTCCAGCTCCCGGACAGCAATCTTTAGATTCTTCACTTTATTTTCCTGATACCACAAGTCTACATCCTTCAGCTCCCTGTATAACGGTGTGCGATGAGTATGAATGACATGCTGATTCAATTCCGACTGTCTCGATTTTGCGAACGTTTCATCGGTCGTTAACCACTGTAAATACCTTTTTGTACGGTAAAAGCAAGTCCCGAGAAATACCCTGAACGAGGATCTCTTTTTAGGCTGATACTCCAAAGATTTAAACATGAAACCACCCTTTTGGTTTATCCATTTATTACCTCATTATATAATCTCTAGTAAATTCTGACTATTGAAAATCCACAAAAAAAGGTAGCCGTCCAATTAAGGTGCGGCTGCCACATCCCTACAAACACTTTTCCAACAGTTCGTATTTTTCATCTCTGACTTTTTCCAGTTTTTCTTTTTCGCTGTACAGCTCCTGGAGGACTTCCAAATCCGCCGAAACAAGCAGCTTTTCTTCAATTAAGGATAGTTGTGCCTCCAGCTCTTCTAACTCTGTTTCCACCTCTTCAATAGAAATGACCGGTTCATGGCGCTCCTCCTTATCACGAACAGGAGGAGTTTGCTTTTTGACCACTGCCTTTTCCTCTTTTTCCGGTGCAAGCTCAGCCAGCTTCTTTTTCGCCCAGCTGTATGGACCTTCAAACGAGTACAGCTTCCCTTCATGAATCCAATACGTTTTATCAAATAATTTATTTAAAAAATAGCGGTCATGCGACACGGCCAGAATGGTACCTTTAAAGTCTTCCAGCGCCTCTTCCAATACTTCTCTCGAGTCGATATCAAGATGGTTGGTCGGTTCGTCAAGAACGAGGAAATTAATATCCTGATGCATCAGCTGTGCCAGCCGGAGCCTCATCTTCTCTCCTCCGCTCAGCTGCCCCACCTTTCTGAAAACATTCGGTCCATAGAAAAGGAACTTGGCAAGAATATGGCGTGCATCCCCCTCCGTCACGGCAACCTCTTCCCGGAATGCATCAATCAGACGAGCATCGGGATCTGCCACCGTAAATTGCTGGGACAAATACCCGAGTTTTACGTTGCTGCCCAGTTTCACTTCACCGGCATCCCACTTCTGGTCGCCGAGGAGCATTTTGATAATGGTGGATTTTCCAGTCCCATTCTGCCCGACAATCGCCGTACGGTCTTTGTAATGAACAAGCATATCGGCATCACTGAATAACGTTTTTTCACCAAACGACTTAGCAGCACCCTTCATGGAATAAACAACTTTCCCGCTTCGGTCCGTCTCTTCAAACTCCAAGCCCATCTTCTTGCGCTCAAGGACCGGCCGCTTGATTTTCTCCATCCGCTCGAGCGCCCTTTCCATATTACGTGCACGCTTATGCAGCGCCTCATTCGGAGGATTCGCCTGATTCGCCCATTCTCTCAGCCTCTTGATCGCTTCCTTCATTTTCTTGATCTTCTTCTGCTGCTCCTGATACGCCTGAAACTCAAGCAGCAGCCGTTCTTCTTTCTCTTTTACAAAACCTGTGTAGTTCGCATGATAAATCGTCAGCTCTCCGTCTTCAAGATCAAACACCTTGGTGATTACATTGTCCAGAAAGTACCTGTCATGCGAGATGCACATGACCGTCCCTTCATACTCTTTCAAAAAATCTTCCAACCACTCAACCGCCCCGATATCCAGATGATTCGTCGGTTCGTCAAGCAGCAGTAAATCTGGTTTCTGAAGCAGGATCAGCCCGAGGCACAGCTTTGTTTGCTCACCGCCGCTGCACTGATTAAAGTCTTTCTCCAACAGCTCATTGATTTCCAACCCATTCGATATCTTCGCGATGTTCGCTTCAATCTCATAGCCGCCCGAAAGTGTGAACGCATCCTGCAGCTTCCCGTACTCCTCGAGCAGGCGGTTCAATTTATCGGGGTCTCCCTCGCTGCCCATTCTGCCTTCGAGCTCTTTCAAGCGTTCTCCCGTTTTGAGTAACTCGGAAAACGCCGACCGCAGCACATCCAGCCCCTTAGTCCCGTCTGGATACTGCGGAATCTGAGCCAGATACCCGACCTTGGCTCCTTTCTTCAAATGAACGAGTCCTGTATCAGGCGTTTCCACCCCAGACAACAATTTAAAGATCGTCGTCTTCCCTGTACCGTTTCTTCCGACCAACCCGATGCGTGCTCCTTCTGGGATTTCGAACGATAATTTTTCAAATATCAAATGTCCGCCAAACATTTTACTTAATTCCTGTGTACTGCAAAGGTTCATTTTCCTCTTCCTTTCAATATTCATATTTTCATGGGTAAGAGGCTCTTTTATCAAACAACGGATGGACCGCCTGATTTTCTGTACAAAAAAAGCCCCGAGTAAGACAGGCTTCTCTCGCGACTTTTTAAAAAAGAGCATGAAAAAAGAGAGCTTTGAACGCTCTCCGTTTCCGATTCTTTGTAGAAAAGTGATTGGAACTGAGACCTCTTACCGTTCAGTGGTTTTCATATTCATTTGCTTAAAAAGGACATACGTGTCCCTTTGAATGCAAATACATGAAAAATTGCACGGCAGATATAAATAAAGTCTAAATACTTACCACGCAATCCCACTGAACGATTCATCTCGAGTTCCACCTCCTTTTCCATTAACGATAGTTTATATTGCCATTATATAATTATTCTGAAAGCTTTTGCAACTTGTTTTACCGTTTTTTGTACAAAATCCGCGACAGTATCAGTCCGACAACACCAATCGGAATCAGGATCATCGCCCGGATCGTGAAGTCAAGGAACACCAAATCGGCAAAGAAGAATTTCACTAACGCCAACGCAAGAAATCCGATCCCTACCCAGCGGTAAAAAACATCCTTCCTGCTCTCTCCGACCACCAGATACACAATCGAAAGGACTGCAATCGCAACCGTGAATGCCGTCGTCCTTGGCGTGTAATCCCACCCGATGACGATGAAATCAGTCGCTCTCATCACAAAGAAGAACGCGATGAATGTAAGCACTGATTTTAACAGAACAACCGGTATACCGGTGAATGCTGCACCAGTCTTCTTTAAATGATTCAGCAGATACAAATACCCGAATACAATAAGGAAGATCGGCAGTTCCACACTGAGAAAATCATTAGAAGGACCGAATCCGATACCAAGCAAAGAATACAGGGTGAGAATGATCGATCCAGCCAGACTGATATAGCTCTTTCTTTTGCCGGCAAGCCACAATAAAGCCACTGCCTGAATCGCTATCAGGATAAACGTCCATTCGTAATCAATCATGCCAAAAATGAACAATAGAATATGAAGGAATCCTAGTACGAGAAGTACATCCTTCGTATGCTTCTTCTCAGCAGGTTCCAAGAATGAAAGCCCGATATATATCACCGCAAAAATCGCGTAATAATAAAGAGGGATTTCCATATACACATCACTCAGTAATCCAAGCAGGATGAAGCTTCCCGAAACCACAGCCGGAATCATTTCAGCACTGGTCCGCTCATGCCGGTTAAGGACAATCAGCAGCAAGATGTAGGCATGCTGGATTGCAAACGGAATCAGGATTGTAAAGGTAATTTCGCCGACACCAAATGCCGCAAAGAAAAACAAGGTGAAATACAGCAGGTAATAGTGAATATTCCAGGCGACGCGGTACTTCTTCCATGTACTGAATGTGACGAGCACAAAGAACATCAGGAGCTGATAGCCATAGAATAGCCATTCATTCCTGGCATCCCCCGCAAAAATAAATGGGAACAAATACGCACCGACACCGATCAAACAGAGTACCAGCTGAGATTTATGCTTATGAGAAACCCACAGCCCTGTTGAAATGATCGCCAATAACAGTACGTTCGTCACGAGACCCGGAATGAAACCGTACAAAATATTAGCAGAGAATAGAGTAATGATAGCAAGAACAATGCTTCCCGATAAAAGGGTGATGCCAAGCTTCCGCTGATCCTTGATGTATCGTTCACCGAGTATGAACATCACGATACTGACGATCGCTCCAGTCAACACCCTGAACCCAGGCGTCAGCCATCCGTTCTGGGACGCCGCCATGAATCCCCATACACTCCCGATGAGGAGGACAAACAAGAACACTTTCGGCAGCCAGCGCTCTACAGAAAAATCGAAGGCTTCTTTAGGTGGCTGTTCAACCGATGGATTCGGCGGCCTTTTTGTTTGTGACACGAGCTGCGGTTTCTTTACTTGAGGCGTTTCTTGATGAACAGCCGGCGGCTCATCATGCGCTGCGTGCTTTGCCTTCATAAGCTGGATCTTTACGAGATTCAACTCCCTTTCCAGCGAATCAACGCGCCTTTCCAGACGTTCTAACTCTTCCCTTTCCATATTCCCACCTCCTTACTGTTATTTATACAGTACGGCATGAGATATTTCCTTTCTTTTTATAGATAATTTTCGAGTTTTTTCGTCAGAAGTGAGGGATCGTTCTTATTTCGGAGAGAATCGGGTGCATGTTTAAGGGACTCAGCCCGAAACCAGGTATCGTTTGCATACCTATCCGGGTGTCCACGTACTTTTATGAGCGAAATAAGCGGATTTATGAGCGAAATCTCTACGACCCCCTAATTCCTTTGGACATATTTGTACCGAAAAAAGTACACTAGAAACATAAATATGTCAGGAATTAGGGAGGGATATTTTC